>JACQJQ010000150.1 GCA_016204945.1 Elusimicrobiota bacterium | reverse complement strand
GCGTACAGCGCCTCGCCGCGGAAGCCGAACGTGCGAATCTTGTCGAGGTCCTCGAACGCGGCGATCTTGCTGGTCGCATGGCGCTCGAGGCACAGCTTGACGTCCTCGGCGTCCATGCCGCAGCCGTCGTCCGAGACGCGCAGGGTCTCCTTGCCGGCGCCGGTGACGTCGATGTCGATGCGCGCGGCGCCGGCGTCCAGGGAGTTTTCGATCAGCTCCTTGAGCAGGGAAGCCGGCCTCTCGACCACTTCGCCGGCCGCTATTCGCGAGAACACCTCTTCCGTCAACCGCTGAATGGTCGGCATCAGAGCTGTTTTTTCAGCGCGCTCAGGGCCTGCAGCGCCTCGATCGGAGTCATGGTCTCGGGGTTGATGAGCTTGAGGGAGCGCAAGACGGGATTTTCCTCGAACAAGGGAAGCTCGGGCGGCGCGGTCGCCTCCGCGCGCACGACGCGGCCGTTGAGGCGGCCGGAGCCGGATTCATTCTCCAGGCCCGCCAAGATCTTTTGCGCGCGGGAGATCAGCTGGGCGGGAAGGCCGGCGAGCGCGGCCACGTGGATCCCGTAAGAGCGGTCGGCGGGGCCAGGGCTGATTTTGTGGAGAAAGACCACCTCGGTGCGGCCCTCGGCGCCGCCCCATTCCTTGACTTCCACGTTGCCGTTGACGACTCCGGGCAGGGATTGAGCGAGTTCCGTCAGCTCGAAATAATGGGTCGCGAACAAAGTCCGCGGGCCGCGCGGACCCGGGCCGGCGCCGCCGGCCTCATAGGCGCCGTGCAGATGCTCCAGCACGGCCCACGCGATGGAGATGCCGTCGAAGGTGGACGTGCCGCGGCCGACTTCGTCGAGAATGACGAGCGAACGCGCCGTCGCCGAGCGCAGGATATTGGAGGTCTCCTTCATCTCGACCATGAAGGTCGAGTCTCCCTGCGCGAGCGCGTCTTGCGCGCCGATGCGCGTCAGGATCTTGTCGACGATCCCGATGCGGGCGGACTTCGCGGGCACGAAGGATCCGATTTGCGCGAGCAGCGCGATCAGGGCGTTCTGGCGCAGATAGGTGGACTTGCCCGCCATATTCGGGCCGGTGAGGATCAAAATCTGCGGATCTCTCGAGTTGAGCGTCAGGGAGTTCGCGACGAAGGCGCCCGAGGGCAGCAGCGCGGCCAAAACGGGATGCCGGCCGTCTTCGATTTCCAAGTCATGGGAGAAGTCGACCTTCGGCTTGACGAAGTCGTGCATCGCCGCGACCGAGGCGAGCGACTGATAGCCGTCGAGCTCGGCCAGCAGATCGGAAAGGCGCAGCAGCTCCGCGTTGAAGGCGCCCGCCGCGTCGCGCAGGGCGCAGAACAGGCTTGCCTCAAGGCGCAGCATCCGCTCTTCCGCCGTCAGAATCCTCGCCTCGAGCTCCTTGAGCTCGGGCGTGATGTAGCGCTCGGCGTTGGCCAGGGTCTGCTTGCGCGTGTATGAGGCCGGGGCCTTGGCGCTCTGTCCCTTGCTGATCTCGATGTAATAGCCGAATACCGAATTGTAGCCGGCCTTGAGGCTTGAGAGTCCGGTCGCTTTGCGCTCGCGCGCTTCAAGCTCGGTCAGGACCTGGTCGGAGTCGGTCTTGAGGCGGCGCAGCTCGTCGAGCTCATCATGATATCCCGGCCGGAAAAGACCGCCGTCGGACAGCTTGACGGGCGGATCGTCGACGAGCGCCTCGGAGAGCTTGGCGCCGAGGGCCTCGAGCGATTTGGCCGTTTCGCGCAGCTCCGAGGCGAGATTGGCGAGGCCGGAGGAAAACGCGGTTTCAGCGAGCCAGGCCTCGAGTTCAGGCAGGCGCGCGAGCGAGCGGCGCAGGGCGCCGAGATCCCGGGGGCCCGCCGCCCGCGTGGACAGGCGGCTTGCGACCCGCGGCAGATCGGCGACCTCCTGCACGATTTTGCCCAATGACTGCCGGGCCTGCGGCTTGTCGAGCAGGTCCTCCACGCAATTCTGTCGCTGCTCGATCTCGCGCAGGTCGGTCGACGGGTGGAGGAGCCAAGTCTTGAGCTTGCGGCTTCCCATGGGCGTGCGACATAGGTCGAGCAGGCCCCAGAGCGTGTGGCGCTTGTCGCCGCCGGCGGATTCGACGAGCTCGAGCGTGCGGATCGCCGTCTCGTCGAGCTGCATGACGGCGCCGGCTTCCCGGTAGGCCGGCTCCGGGAGCTCGCGGAGCCGGAACTTCGCCTCGTCCACGTAGCGCCGCGCCGTCAGAGCCGCGTTCAGGGCGAGATGGTGGTTGCGCCAGATCGAGGCCGCGGCCCAAGACGGCTGGGGGGCCTGCCGCGCGCTTTCGCGGATGGTCAGGCAGGTCGGCGGCGGCAGGACCGGGCGCAGGCGCAGCGCCGACGCCGCGTCGGCGGAGGCGATGACCTCGGCCGGGCGCATGCGGGCGAGCAGGTCGAAAAGCTTGCGGTGATCCCGGTCATTGAGCGCCTGCGTCGCCCACGATTCCCCGGTCGAGACGTCCAGGCAGGCCGCGCCCCATCCGACGAGATCGTTTTCGACGGCGATCAGGAAGTTCGCCGCCGAGGGATCGAGGAGCTCGTCCTCGACGATCGTGCCGGGCGTGACCACGCGCACGACGTCGCGCGCGACGATTTTCTTGTCCTTGGACGGCGCCTCGAGCTGCTCGGCGACCGCGATCTTGCGGCCGGCGCGAAGAAGGCGGGCGATGTAGTTCTGGGCGTTGTGGAAGGGCACCCCGCACATCGGCACGCCCTGGCGCTGGGTCAGGACCAGGCCGAGAATCTGCGACGCTTCCTGCGCGTCGGAGCCGAACATCTCGTAGAAGTCTCCCAGCCGAAAAAAGAGGAGGCTTTGGGGGTGGCGCGCCTTGATTTCCCGGTATTGCCGCATCACGGGCGTATCGGGCATGGCCTCGACGGGGGGCATGATCGTGATTGTACCAATTCGGGCGCCGCCCCGTCTAAAGGTCGAAAATGAGGGAGAAGTCCGCGAAATGCTCGCGATCGGCCTGGAACTGGCCGTAATACGAGTGTCCGGAGTAGTAGCCGACCTGCGCGCGCACGGCTTTCCGGGAGCCGGCGCGGCCGATCTCGACGCCCGCGGCCAGCCGCGAATTCGGGTTGAAGCCGACGCGCTCGGGCATCTGGAGGTCCTCGCCGGCATAAGCGCGAATCGGATAATTCCGAGCCCAACGGAGATCTTCGCTCATGACTTCCAGTCCGGCCTGCAGCCCCCAGCGCTTGGGCGACGGGGCCGTGTCGATCAGGAAGCACGGGCCGCCGTAGGCGCG
>JACQJQ010000149.1 GCA_016204945.1 Elusimicrobiota bacterium | reverse complement strand
GTTGAAGACGACGGACTCGAAAGCTTCGACGTCCATCCCCTCCACGCGCTTGAGCTGACCGAGGTCCTGATGTGAAAGGATCGTCCGCAGCTTCGCCGAGCCCACCGTCGCCACGAAGGAGGCAAAGACCGGCGTCGCGAACTCGGCGAACTCATCCAATATCACGGTGGCGGGACCGGGCTTGGGCTCGGTGCGCTGACGCGCGGCCGCCACAGACAGGAGCCCCGAGATCACCATGCGTCCAAGCGGATTGGCGAGGACCTGCAGGTGGCCCACGGGCACCGCGAAGTAGGCCGCCTGGCCGCGCTCGAAGACATCCTCTAAGCGGATATCGGGCGCGTAGCTGTTGAGGAGTTCGCCCAAAGGCCCCGTCGTCCAGGGACGAAGCGAGGAAATCAGCGCGCTCGAGTCCGCGTTGGCCTTGAACTCCGCGCGAGCCAGTTCGGTCAGGCGCCGGTCGCCGCACAGATTGAAGGCTTCATCGCGCGCATCTTCGAACGCGAAGTAGTAGTAGCAGTCGCGCAGCGTAAATCCCCGGCCGGTCGCGCAAAACACCTCGGCCATGCTTTGAATCTTCGCGTAGTCCACGGCCCGGTAGTAGTCCTGCCCCTCGCCCGAGGAGGTGGGCTCGCGGCCGATGGCTCGGGCGATCTGGTTGGCGACCGCGGTCGCGTCTTGGCCGGACACCCGCCGGATCGGGTTGAAGGTCATGGAGCGGTCGTCCTGCGGGTTGAAGTAGCGCACGGAGTCGAGCCGTCCGGCCAGCGCTGCGGTCTTAAGGAACTGATCGAAGTCCCCCCGATCGCCCTTGGCTTCCATAAAGAAGAGCGGCAGGCCCGCCTTCATGTCCTGCGCGGCGAGCGCAAGCAGGAGCTGGGACTTGCCCGATCGAGTGGGACCCACGACCTGCATGTGCCCCTCGCGCTCGCGCGAGGTCAGGCATATACGCCGCTTGCCGCTCGTCAGGCCCAGGAAAGTCTCATCGCCGGCGCGGAGCGTGAGCCTCCGGTCCAACTCCGCGTCCACGACCGGGGAATCCTTAGGCGTCTCCCAGTCCTTCTCGTTGAGCGCGGCGGACTTCTGTCCCGCCGCGCCCAAGCCCACGGCCGCCCCGAAGCACGCCGAAGCCGCGGTCCAGCCGAGTCGCGCGATGTGGCGGCGCGGCATGAACCAGCGGCCGAAGTCCGCGTGCGCGCCGCACAGCCAGTCCACGGTCCGCCAGGGCATGAGGGCCATGAACAACGCCGCCGAGAGGCCGGTCAGCGCCCCGCCCAGGACCCTGCGCTCGTTGCGCAGGCCGGCCAGGCCCGCCAGCATCACGACCATGACGGCCAGGAAGGACCAGGTGCTCATCGCGTCGCCCCCGCCGGGTCCGCGTCCGCGCCGGCCAGGACCACGGTCCGGCTCTCCACCGCGCCGCGGAAGACGCAGCGACCGGCGGTCCGCCGGAACTCGTCCAGCGCGCAGGCGTAGATGAACGGCGCGCGCTGCTCGCGGGCGTTCTTAAGGATCATCGCGGCTCCGCCGGGCCAGCCGGTCAGGTAGAGGACCGCGCCGGTGCGCGGCCGGCGGCGGTAGGCGTCGAAGATTCCCTCATAGCGCCGCCGCGACTTCTGCGTAAGCTCGACCTCGATCGCCTTGGGCTCGGGCGTGTCGATCACGAGGTCCGCCGCGTTATAGCGGGAGAAGTGCTGCCTCCCTCCCGACTTCACCCAGACGATCTGCGGATGCTCGCGGCGGGCAGGCTGCCGATGTATCTCGGTCAAGACGAGCCCGACCGCCGACAGCTTGAGGTCGTGGCGGATGAGCGCCTCGCTCACCTCATAGCGGACATCCGCCTGCCGCTCCCGCGGCTCATCGGACAGTTCCGCGAAGCCCCGCGCGGACAGCGTGAACGCCTTGGGCTGGCGGAGAAAGGCATGCCCGTGGATATAGCCCGCCGATTCCAGCGCGTGAATTCGCCTGGCGACGCCCAACTCGTAGTCGTCGCGGTCCATCTTGTTAAAGAAGCGCTCGACGAGTTCCGCCTCGGCCAAGGTACCCTCAAGACCCAGCCCGACCAACTGGCCGATGCCCAAAACGCCCCAGGTTTCAAGCGCCATGAGCATCTTGATATCCCGCGGTGTGAGCTGGAGTTCTCCGCGCCGAGCGTCCGTCGTTGTCTTCATCATGAGTCGGGTTTCCTTTGGCCCTTCCGTTTTTCCTGTCTCTTCTTTTGTTCTGTTCTCTGTTGTTGTTGTCTTTGTCTTTTCTTTTTTTCTGTTGTTGTTTCTGTTTTCTGTTTTTTCTCTTCTCTTATTTTTTTCTACCCATTACCCTCTGTCCTCCTGACCCCTTCCCCCCTTTTTACCCCCATTTTTTTATTCGTTGGGGGGGAGGGGTCAGGAGGCGAACGAGCCAACGGCGAGGACGAAGAGGGTATGATTGGGTAGAAAAAATAAGCGTTTTCGCTTCCCGTCACTTTTGCCAACCCCCTCAGGCACGCCTGAGGACCTGCCTGAGGGGGTCCGCACTACTCCCCCGCGCTCGCGCTCTTGGCGTAGAGCTGGATCGCCTCGGAGATCAGGCGGTCGCGCGGCACGTCTTCGCCCGTCTGCTTCATCTTCTTGATGCCCGCCTTGGCGAGGGTTTCATAGTCGGTCATCGACAGGTTCACCGTGATCACCACCGTCTTCGGGGGCCGGCCGCCGCGGCCTTCCTTGCCTCCGGGCTCCTGAGTTTCCGGCGTTTCCATGAGTAGTTTCCCCCTGTCTTGGCGCGACTTCCTGAGTTTGGGTGCGGGCGGGTGGGGCTGATGCGCCCCGAGTTTTACCTGACTGGCTACCAGGCCTCCCTGCACTTACATATTCGTTTGAGCGAGGCCTTTCGGGACGCTGCTCTGCGGACAGTGGTGGGAAATGAGTTCTCGCCACCACTTCTTTCCGCGAGCGCGGCGATATTTCCAGTCCGTCTGGACCTTCTGAATTCCCTCCCGGATCGCCTCATCCCGGAGCATGATCTCCAGCGGGTCGCCTTCCGACAGGGAACTGCACCCAGGGCCGTTCGAGCTGTTCTCATCGGCCCCGATCTCGAAGTCCCGCTCCCGGCTGAACAGCTTGCCGGCGTTCATGCGCGCGCGAATCCGATCTATGCAGACCAGCCGCAGCACGCGGTTGAAATGGCCGGGCCCGGCCTTCCCCGAGAGCAGCTTCAGGAAAGCCTCCGCGACGGCATCCTCGGCCTCCGCGTGGTTGCCGAGCTTGGATTCGGCCCGTGAGATCGCCTTGTCCCTCTCCACGCGAAAGAACGCCTCAACCGCGCGCCGGCGCAGGACCTCATGGCGGACAAGCAGCCTTTGCAGGTAGGTGGGCGCGAACTCGCCCCAGTGGTTGAGACCCCTGAGTTCGCGTCTGCGCCTGATGCTCTGGAGGCGGGCAAGCAGGTCTTCGACGATCTGCTTGGATGTCTTATGCGGCTGGACCAGGGACGCGGCGGCTTTGCGGGCCAGGTCCAGGTCAACGGAATCAACGGCAACGACACTTGGGTGCGAGATATACGGCGTCATGGTGGCCTCCTGTGCCACTCAAGCCGCCGGTCCTCGGTAGGCTGGTGTTTTTTTGGTTTTCTCCCCTATTGCCCGGGAAGATCAGGCTTAAGATCAGGTGTGGATGGACAGAAACTCGGCGCCCGGCTCCTCGAATTGGGCCAGGGAGGGATCGCCGTCCCGGAAATGGACCTCGGGAAGCCGGCCATCGGCGATGCCCGCGCAGAAACGAATGAAGCGCTCCCAACGCTCGTTGGCAGGCCCGTCGTAAGCCGTTGGACGTCCGGCTTCACGGTCGAAGATTCGGGTGAACCGGACCCGGTCGTAGCCCACGACGACGCCGCGTTCGACACGGAGGCCGTAGAGCGTGGCGTGCGAAAAACGCTCCCGAACCAGCCTGCGGAATGTTGTCCAACTCTGCTCGGAAACGACGGACATCAGCGACATGCTCAGAACCTCCGGTTCAAGACTCGTGCGGTCTGACATCATTAGACCGCAAGAGGTCCGGCAGGTTCAACGCATGGTGAGACGCCAATCACGTCCCAATCACGACCAATCACGCGGACGCGGAAATTCTCCTCGTAGACGGATTCGACGAGTAGAACGGTTTAAAATCACGTCCGCGCCGGACGCAGCGGGAGATGAATTGCGACGTGATGGTAACTGATATAATATCCGCCGATGGCCACTTTGCTCATCGTCGACGACGATCCTGACCTGTTGGTCCTGCTTTCGGCGCATTACGGCGCCCAGGGCTACGCGGTCGCCGCAGTAGAATCCTGCGCGGCGGCCCTGCGCCTGGCGGCCGAACGCCGCCCAGACATCGTGCTCTTGGACTTCTGCCTGCCGAGGATGGGAGGCAAACGATTCATTGAGATTCTACGCGCCGACGGACTCACGCGCGCCACGCCCGTGATCGTCATGAGCGCGGCTTCGCTGGACTGGGTTGTATCGAGCCTCGCCCCGGACCCGCTCGTGCGCGCAATCGAGAAGCCCTTGGACTTTGCATACCTCGATTCGCTGATCGAGAAGATGATCGCGGAGCGCCGCATCTGACGCGACGAAAACAGGAAATTCAACAGAGATGCCCACCATCACCGCCGGCGCGCGCCCGAATCCCACTGACGGCGCCGGGAGCGCCCACGGGATGCCGATGATTGCATTCGCCGTCATCCTGCTCCTGTTCTTGACGGTTCTCCGCCTCATGCGCCTCCGCTATCTCCACCCGGGCCGCGACACGGCCCCCTCGCCGCCCACGTGCGCGTCAGCGCCCGCGAATGCAGCACCTGGCCGGAAGGAGCGGGAATAAAACAGTGCGAGGCGATGACACAGCCGTCACACTATTCCAAGGCGCACCGGTGTCTCAAGAAGAACGGGGTAAAAAAGATCGGGAAGAGATATTTGTGCGCGCACCATAAGAACGTGAATATCCAGGATGCCGCTTTCGGCGCTAAACGGTAGCGCGGGGACAATAACGGATGCACACTGTCAGCTTCGCATGGGGTACTGGCACGCAGGCGCCATCCCTGTTATCCTAATCCCAGCCCGTCAGGATGATGCGGCTTGAGAAGGCGGGACGGGCAGGATTGAGACCGGGGGACTAATGACAGATAGGGCGCTCGGCGTCTGGGATGTTGTTTTCCACGCCGCCTTCGGCGAGGGCCAGATCGTCGAGCTCAAGCGTGACAAGGCGGATGTCCACTTCCGCGATGGAAGGCGAATCATCCTTCAGGCAGCCCTAAGCTTCGTGCGGCCCGGGAGACCGAAGGAGTTCCTGCCGTCCCGGAAGAAGCCGACCGGCGGCCCCGGGAAACACCCCGGTAGGGGCTGATGAGGGCGTCCTGGCCCACGTCCTGCGGTCGGCCGAGCAGGACCAGGTAGAGGAAGCTCTCGCGCACGCCGTCGATCCCCAGGAAGTCCTCGGCCTTGTCGTGGCGCAGCGCGTGGGTCGCGCAGGCGCCGAGCGCCAGGGATTGGGCGACGATGCAGACGCTCTGTGCGACATGACCGGCGTCCATGAAAACGGAGCGGAGGAAGGAGTCGTCACGATACTTGAAGCTCGTCCGCTCGAACACGGCCGTCATCAGCAGGTAGACGGCGGCGTTCTTGACCCAGGTCTGGCCCCCGGCGATCTCGCGCGCCTGGCGGCTGAAGTCCCCCCGCCGCAGGAGTTCCAAGCCGTGCCGGCGGACATTGTAGTGGTACAGCCCCGCCGGCAGCCCGTCCGCGGAGACGACGACGGGGTAGACCTCGATGGGATGGCGGTAGCCGGCGGAGTAATGCGTCTTGAGCACCAGTTCGCCCCAGGGCTGCTCTAAAATCTTGCCTTGCTCGCCGCATGAGAGCAGGAGAATCTCGCTCAGCCAGTCTTTGGGGATCGAGCGCCGCTCGAAGCGCCGGACATCTCGGACCGAGGCCAGCAGAGGCCCCACCGCGGACGCAAAGGATGGCGGCTTGGGGAGCGCGATGCGCTTGCGGCCGGGATACTCCTTGTAAGACGAAGGTTGGAGGGAAAGCGCCATCAGCTTTCGCGCGCAAGCCAGCCGCCGCCGCCTTGAGACATGGACGTTGGCTCCCTTGGTGGCGAATAGGAAGTGCCGCGCCGCCGCGCCCCAGCGCCAGGACTTGAGCATCTTCTGCCGCTTCGACTCGGAACTCGTCAACAGGCCCTGGCGCGCCAGGCTTTCGATCGTCCGGCCAAGTTCGGCCGGGTTCGACTCCGCGAGAGAAACGGTTTCGGGACCTCGGGGAGCTCCGAACTGATCCAGCAGGTCCACGACCGCCGGCGACACGGCGCAGCGTTCGCGGCGGAGGTAGTCCTCGCAGACCAGTCGTCCGTCCTCCCAGTAGAGGACGAGCGATCCGGAGCGCCTAAGCTTCTTGCGCGACGCGGTTCTTCTGGTAGCCATACAAGGCGATATAGCCCAGGGCGAAGGCGACGACGAACGCGCCGACGCACAGGGGCCCGATCCACTGCCAGTAGCTCGGCAACGACTGGATACGCTCGGAGCGTTCAAGCAGGACTCCGGCCAGGCTCGCGCCGACGGACATTCCGAGCGCGCCGATCGTGCTTGCCATTCCAAAGGCCATGCCCGTCCGTTTCTTGCCCAGGAAGTTGACGAGGAGCGCGCCGTAGCAAGGCACGCAGAGGCACTCCCCGAGGACCGTGAGGACGATCAGGCTCGCGAACGCGGGGGAGAGGCGCGACGGTCCGAAGAAACCGAGCGTCCAGAATCCCCCCGCGATCATGGCCATGCCCGAGACGAACGCGATGAAAAGAGCCTTGATGTCCCAATTTCTCACCAGCCGCCCGCCGAACGGAACGAGGAAGACGACGGCGAGGCTCTGGACCGTCCAATACATCGAGGTGGCCCGAGTCGAATGGAAGTAGTCGGTGAAGTATTTCGCCAGGCCGATGATGTTCGCCTGCGCGCGGATGCCGTTGAAAAACATCGTCAGCATGACGGCTGCGATGAACAGGAGGCCCCAGTCTCCATATTCGAGGCGAAGGCGCCTGAGGTCGAAACTGCTGTCGGGACCTTCCCCGCCCCTGCCCACGTCCGAAGAGATTCCGAGGCTGATGACGAGTGAGGCGAGCAGGTACAGTCCGATCGGCACCCAGAAAGCGTTCCGGTAGTCCTTCTGGCTCACCCAGCAGCTGTTGAGCAAAGGACCGACGGCCATGCCGACGTTCGTGTAGGCGTGGAGCATGGCGAACGCGTGCGACGCTTCCTCCTTCTCCACCAAGTCGGCGACGGTGCTGCTGAACGCGACTCTGAGCGCGCTGAACGAAATACCGGAGACGACCGCTGAAGCCCACAGGGCCTTCAATCCTCCGTCTCCGTTCATCCACTGCCAGGTCGTCAGTCCAAGAAGTCCGAGGGCCGCGCCCAACAGCGACCGGCTTCCCGTCCTGACGACGAGCCAGCCGGCGACCATGCCCGTAAAGACGGGCATGAGTTCCTGGACGCTCAAGATACTCCCGGCGGAGACCGGGGTCAGCTTGAAGGTCTCCGTGAAATGCAGGAGCACGAACGGCATCATCGAGCTGAACGCGGCCCCCGCCAGCAACCTGGCCGCGTACACGCTGTGCAGCGGACGCGGCCGGTATCCTGCGTAGTTCATGAAATTTGTGCGCCCTCCTCGGTGACGAAGAGGGCGCGATGGTCAGGCTCCAACGGCCTCCATCACTTCACGCCGCCGCGGCAGCCTCTTGACGAACAACCGCGACGACTTTCCGACGCTGGCCGACTTTCGCTTCTTTTGCATCT
>JACQJQ010000132.1 GCA_016204945.1 Elusimicrobiota bacterium | reverse complement strand
GGACGGATGACGTTCACTGCCATCAATGTCGAGGAACCGGAGAACGAGCATTTCGTCCAGGATTACGGGCTGTCCTCCAAGACGCTCGTCATCCAGAAGCAGCGCGGCGGGAAGAAACTCGAATGGCGAAATCTCGGCCGGATATGGGAGTTGGTCGGGGACCGTGAGGCGTTCTCGGCCTACGTTCGCGGCGAGATCACCGCCTTGCGGAGAGGGAACTCTTGACCTTGCTCCTGGCGGCCGGGACCGCGTTCTGGTTGGGCCTTCTGACTTCTATCAGCCCCTGCCCGCTGGCGAGCAACATCACGGCGGTTTCTTTTTTGGGAAGAAACATCAAGTCGCCGACCAGGTCGCTGTTGAATGCCACGTGGTACTGCCTTGGTCGCATGTTGGCGTATATCGTCCTCGGCGTTTTGATCACCAAGGGCTTGCTGGCGGCGCCGAGCGTCTCGTTTTTCCTGGAAAGACACGCTAACCAGGTTCTCGGCCCCATCCTCATCCTGGCCGGGATGTTCCTCTCCGGATTGCTGGAGATGACCGGGCTTTCCGCCGACCTCAACCCGGAGAAACTGGTCGGAAAGAACGAGAGACTGACCGCTCTGACTCTTGGGTTCGTCTTTGCCTTGTCCTTCTGCCCGGTATCCGCGGCGCTGTTCTTCGGAAGCCTCATACCTCTGGCCCTGCGCTTTCGATCTCCGCTCCTTCTGCCGTCGGCCTACGGATTCGGCAGCGGGTTGCCCGTCCTCGCATTCGCTTTTTTCATCGCATTCGGATTGAATACGACGGGTCAGTTCTACGATTCGGTCACGCGGCTTGAGAACTGGGCGAAGGCGGCCACGGCGGGAGTGTTCATCGCCGCCGGACTCTATATCAGCGCAAAATACGCTCTACGCATCATTTAACTGCCGGCCGCTTCCCACTTTCTCCTGGGTCAGAGACGTCCACGCCACCACACGCCAAGCGCCGCAGTTCAGCAAACCTCTTGAGTTGTGCCTCCCGGGGGAAGCTGAGCGCGATCGCCCTAAGCCTATCCTCGGACAGAAACGAACGCCGCGCTGTCGTAAGAGGAAGCTCAAGGACTCGTCGTTGGACCTCAGGGTGAAGTTTCAACAGGTGGAGGAGGTTCGTCATCCGGACCCGGCTGACGCCCAGTTCGCGCGCGAGCTCGGCTTGGCTCAGTCCGGGGGTGCTCTTGAGCCTGCGGCGGCACTCCAGGGCCCGTCGTAGGCATGCCTGGATAGCGGGTGGGCGAGGCTCCTTCCGGTTGGCGCGACGGCGTATTTCCAAGTCCTCATGAAGCAAGACTTGTTTCTGGCCCTTCCGAACGGTCGCGATTCCGAAGGGAAACTCATAAAATAGGCCATTCCCGTTTTGAGGAGCGTCCGACTCGCGGAGCCAGATATCGACGCAGCTGTTGGCGCCAACAGTCGAAGCCCTCCGAGAGGAGGGCTTTTTGTTCCGGGCTTGACTTCCCGCGGACCTCTGTTACACTAGCGCTATGAACTCCAATCTGATTCGCGGCGTGTTGGCGTTGTCTTTCCTCGCCGTTGCGCCCGCGTTGCACGCGGGACAGCATGTCGGCGAGGCCGACAAGATCGAGGCGAACGTCGTCTTCAACGGCCCCAGCGGGCAGACCACGACCGACGCCTCGGGGATCACCTACCGGGCGCCGCAGTGGAACTGGCAGTTCTTCGAGCCCAAGGTCTATCCGCCCGAATATAGAGGAACCTACCCGCTGTATTTCGTGGGCCAGACGATGAGCTTCACGGTCACCGTCAAGAACAAGACGACTCAAGGCAACAAGAGCTTCAAGATCCGCGTCAAGGCCCTGAACCACGTTCTCGAGACGAACGGCTCGCCGGGAATGGAACTCGCCGCGCCCCAGGAATGGAGCGTGGACTCCCTGGGCCCCGGCGAGACGCGGACCTTGAACGGCTCCGTCTACATCGCGCCGAATCCGAACCTCCCCTCGGGGCTGGACCTGACGCGCGTGCGGATTTATCATCTCAACAACGGCAGCCCGGAGGCGGGATTCATCCGGGAGGATGTCGCGGTTTGGTGCCCGCCCAACGCCGGGCCCCCGCATCCCTAGGAGTTCGGCGCTTCCCGAAGCAAGCCCCGCGGCCAGCCGGCCGAGGGGCTTTCTGCTAGAATAGGGGGCGATGAGAGCCTTTCTTCTGTCGGCGGCGGCTTTGACTTTTCTCGCGTGCGGCGAAAAAGAGAGCGTCTCCAAGCTTCCCGACGTCCGCCTGCCGACCTTGGGCGGCCCTCTCGGACCCTCGCTCGCGTCGTGCGGCGCCGAGAAGTGCTTGACGGTGATCGTGGCCCCGTGGTGCGGCGTCTGCCATCAGGTGACGCCCGACATCGTGCGCCTGCGCCGCTTTCTCGATAAAGCGGGCGTCGCCAGCCGCGTCGTCGTGGGGCTCGCCGAGCTCGAGCCCATCAAGGCAATGGCCGCCCACTTCGGCTCCGACGCTCTGCTCGACCCGGGCGGGGCCGTCTCCGCGCGCGGCGTGCCCTTGTTCATCGTGACCAATCGGGCCGGCGAGGTCGTCCAGCGCTTCAACGGCTTCCCGCGCGGGGCGTCCACGGCGGAGGAGCTGGCCTCTTTTTTCGGACTGCCCTAAGATGAGGGACTTTTCAGGAGAACGAAGATGATCATCGGAGTGCCCAGGGAAATCAAGAACCGCGAGCACCGCGTGGGCCTCGTCCCGGGGGGCGCGCGCGCCCTCGTCAAGGACGGCCACAAGGTCCTCATCGAGAAGGGCGCCGGCGACGGCTCCGGCATCACCGACGAGGAGTACAAGGGCGCGGGCGCCGCGATCGTCGACAAGAAGCGCCTGTTCGCCGACGCGGAGATGATCATCAAGGTCAAGGAGCCGCTGGAGGAGGAGTACGGGCTGTTCCGCGCCGGGCAGATTCTCTACACCTACCTGCACCTGGCTCCGGCTCCGGCGCTGACCAAGGCCCTGCTCAAGGCCAAGATCAAGGGCGTCGCCTACGAGACGATCCAGCTCAAGGACGGGAGCCTGCCCCTCCTGACGCCGATGAGCGAGGTCGCCGGCAAAATGGCGGTCCAGCTCGGCGCGCAGTTTCTCGAGAAGCACCACGGCGGACGGGGCGTGCTTCTCGGGGGCGTTCCCGGCGTCGCGCGCGGCGTCGTCACGATCATCGGCGGCGGCGTCGTGGGCATCAACGCGGCGAAGATCGCCATCGGCATGGGCGCGCGCGTCAATATCCTGGACGTGTCGGCCCAGCGGCTGGCTTACCTGGACGACGTGTTCGGCAACTCGGTGAGCACCTTGATGAGCCACGATGAGAACATCATGAACTCGGTCGTCCGCTCCGACCTCCTGATCGGGGCGGTGCTGATCCCCGGCGCCAAGGCCCCGTCGCTCGTCACCGAGGAGATGGTCAAGAAGATGAAGCCGGGCTCGGTCATCGTGGACGTCGCGGTCGACCAGGGCGGCTGCGTCGAGACCTGCGAAGTCACGAGCCACGACAAGCCCGTCGTCGTCAAGCACGCCGTCCTGCACTACGCGGTGCCCAACATCCCTGGCGCGGTCAGCCACACCTCGACCTACGCCCTGACGAACGTCACGCTGAAGTACGCGCGCGACATCGCCCAGCACGGGCTCGAGGAGGCGGTGCGCCGCGACGAGGCCCTGCGCAAGGGCGTCAACGTCTACCGCGGCAAGGTCACGCACGCGGCGGTCGCGCAATCCGTCGGCGAGAAGCCCGTCGAGCTCGCGACCTTGGTGTAGGCGCGGGCGCCTACTTGGGCGCCATATGGAAGTCGGTTTCGAGAGGCGCGTCCGAGTACGGCTGCAGCGAGGCGGGCTCGGCGACCAACGAGGAGAGCTCCCCGACGAGCTCTTTGCGGCGCTCGAGGCTCATTTCGGAGACGCCTTCGGTGCCGGGGTCGAGGTAGCTCTTCGCGTAGCCGGATTTCAAAAGCGCGACGAGGTAGCCGCGACCGGCGAGGGGCGGAAGGACGACGCGGTAGCGGCCTCGCGCGTCGGTCAGGGTCTGCGCGCGGGAGTTGGTCTTGTTGTCGGTGAAGACCATGAGGACGCCGGGAACGGCCTTGAGCGTCATCAGGTCGTAGACCGCGCCGCGCATCCTCCACTCGCGGACGGGCTTTCGCCGCGCGCGCGGCGCGGGCATGATCGAGACGACGCCGGCGCCCTCGTCCTCCTCGGCGACCGGCCGCTTTTCAAGCGGGAGGGGGGGCGCGGCGGGTTTCGAGATCTGAGGAGCCGACGGGGAGGCCGCGGCGACCGGGACGGGCTTGGTCCCCTCCTCGGTTTCGCGCCACAGGTACTGTCCGAGCGACCAAACGGCGCAGGCGAGCCCGCCGAAAATAATGAGCGGCAGCCCGTAGTTGCGGAAGCCGTCGCTCTGCAGCGCGGTCTTCTCCGGCGGGGGAGCGCGGAAGGACATGGGGCAATTGGGACAGACCTCCCAATCCCGCTGGAGCTTGGCGCCGCAGCCGGGGCATTTCGCCGGCGCGCTCATCTCAGAGCTCCACCCAATGCACGCGGCGTATACCATCGAGGCGGCTCAATTGCGCGCGCACGGGGGGGGGCGCGTCGTCGTCCACGTTGAGGACCATGACGGCCTCGCCGTGAGCCGAGCGCCGGCCGACGCGCATGTCGGCGATGTTGACGCCGGCCTTGCCGAGCAAGGTGCCGACGCGGCCGATCACGCCCGGCGCGTCTGTGTTGGCGATGACGATCATCTTGCCCTGCGGCCGCACGTCGATGCGCAGGCCGCCGAGCTTGAGGATGCGGGGCTCTCCGGGGGCCAGCACGGCGCCGGAGACGGAGACGGGACCTTGGTCGGTTGACGCGGTCAAGGTCAGCATGCGGCGCACGCCCTCGGAAACATGCGGATCGGAGGTCTCGCCGACCTTGATGCCCCTGTCCGCGGCGACGGCGGGCGCCGAAATCCAGCTCACGCCCGGCCCCATGATGGGCGTGAGGAAGCCCTTGAGCGCCGAGACCGCGAGGGGACGGCGCTCGCGGCCGGTGAATTCGCCCCCGAACTCGCAGGCGAACCCGCTGACGCCGCCCTCGAGCGTCTGGGCGAGGAAGCGGCCCATCGCCTCGGCCAAGGGAACCCACTCGCCCAGCGCCGCGAGCGTCGCCGCGTCGAAACCGGGCATGTTCAGCGCGTTGGGCGCGATGCCCTTGTCGTGAAAGTCCACGACGGCCTGGGCGAGCTCGGTCGCCACGCGGCTTTGGGCCTCGGCCGTGGACGCGCCGAGATGGGGGGTCAGGAGGACGTTGGGCAATCCTCGAAGGGGGCTGTCGGGCGGGAGCGGCTCGGCGTGGAACACGTCGAGCGCGGCGCCCGCGACGCGGCCGGATTTGAGCGCGTCCGCGAGCGCCGCGTCGTCGATCAGCTCGCCGCGGGCGCAGTTGATGATGCGCATCCCCGGCTTCGACTTGGCGAGCGCCGACGCGGAGATCATCCCGTTCGTCTTGTCTCCGCCCGGGACGTGGAGGGTGACGAAGTCGGAGGCGGCCAGCAGCTCGAGAAACGGCAGCGGTTCGACGCCCATCTCCCGCGCCTGCGCGGCGGTGATGAAGGGATCGAAGCCGACGAGCTTCATGCCGAAGGCCTGAGCGCGCTTGGCGACCTCGCGGCCGATGCGGCCCAGGCCCACGATGCCGAGCGTCTTGCCGAACAGCTCGACGCCGATGAATTTCCCGCGCTCCCACTTGCCGCCCCGGGTCGAGGCGTCGGCGTCGGGGATGCGCCGCGCGAGCGCGAGCATGAGGGCGAGAGCGTGCTCGGCCGCGGCCAGCGTGTTGGCCGCGGGCGCGTTGACCACGGCGATGCCGCGCCTCGTCGCCGCGGCCAGGTCGATGTTGTCCACGCCGACGCCGGCGCGGCCGATCAGGCGCAGATCCGGCGCCTTGGCGATCCACGCGGCGGTGATCTTCGTTTCGGAGCGCACCAGCCAGGCCCCGGCGCCGGCCAAGGCCTTCTCGAGCGCGGCGGGCCGCGGCGCGATGAGGTAGACGAGCTCGATGCCCGGATGCGCCTCGATGGGCTTGAGGCCGGCCGGATCGATCTTGTCGGTGACGAGGACCTTCAGCTTCGCCACCTCAGCTCTTGGCGGCGACGAGGCGCCGCGCGAGCGCGGACACGCCCGCGTCGATGTCGGACTTGGAGATGTAGCCCATGTGCGCGAGGCGGAAGATCTTTCCCTTCAGGCCGGCCTGGCCGTTGGCGATCGAGATGCCGTCCTCGCGGAGGATGTCCGCGAGAAGCGCGGATCCATCCACGCCCGGCGGCAGGACGACGCCGGTCAGGATATTCGCCGGATTCTTCGCGTAGAAGGGCAGGCCGAGCTTCTCGGAAAGCCGCCGGCGCGCGTGCGCGGCCAGATCGTCGTGGCGCTTCCAGCACGCCTCCATGCCCTCGGCGCGCAGGAGCTTCAGCGCCGCCAGTTGGCCCGCCACGAGGGAGATCGCCGGAGTCCAGGGCGTCTCCTTGTCGGCGAGTGATTTGCGGATGAGCTTGTAGTCGAAGTTGAACTTGGGCAGCTTGGAGGACTCCACGGCCTTCCACGCGCGCTCGGAAAGAGCCGAGAAGCCCAGCCCCGGGGCGTTCATGAGCCCCTTTTGGGAGCCGGTCACGACGCAGTCGAGCCCCCAGGCATCCGTCTCGAGGGGCTCCGCCGCGAGGCCCGAGACGGAATCGACGACGACCAAGGCATCGCTTTCCTCGCGGATGATCCGGGATAAAGCCTTCAGGTCGTTGACGATGCCAGTCGAGGTGTCGGTGTGCTGGAGGAACACCGCCTTTACGCCCTTGCGCTCCCGGAGCGCCCGACGCAGCGTCTCCGGGTCGGCCGCCGTGCCCCACTCGAAAGGCAGGACGACGGGCCGCAGGCCGAACGCCTCGTGGATGGCGACGAAGCGGTCGCCGAACGCGCCGGTCGCGCAAACGACGGAAAGGTCGCCCTCGGAGAGGAGGTTGGCGACCGCCGACTCCATGGCTCCCGTGCCCGACGTCGTCATCATGAGCACCGCGCCCTTCGTCCGATAGACGAAGCGCATGTCCTCGATGACGGCGGCGAACATGCGGCCGAACTCCGCCGTCCGGTGATGGATCAGCGGGCGAGACATGGCCTCGAGCACCGAGGGCGGCAGCGGCGTCGGGCCCGGGGTGAGCAT
>JACQJQ010000003.1 GCA_016204945.1 Elusimicrobiota bacterium | reverse complement strand
TCTGCTCGGCGTCCTTGCCGCATGAGCAGGCCTCGCGAAGGGTCGAGCCGGAGTGCGCGCCGTCGCGCTCGTCGGCCTCGGTGATCTGCTCGGCGTACTTGTGCATGTCGGGCTCGAGGCCGATCATCTCGGCGCCGTCGGTCATGTCCTGGGCGAAGTTCTTGGGAACGCCGCCGCCGATCATCAGAAGGCCCGTGTCGCCGCAGTCGAGCTTCAGGCGAACCAGCTCCCGGAAGTCCTTGGCGGAGTCGATCGACGCGTGGCTGTCGGGGTTGTGCCACTGATGATGCAGGAAGCCGAATCCGGCGGAGCAGTCCGAGAAGGCGGGAATGAAGATCGGAACGCCTTTTTTGTACGCGGACAGCACGATCGAGTCCTTGACCTTCGCTTTCTTCACGAGGTACTTGCCCATCTCCTCGATGATCTCGCGCGAGGAGTAGGGCTTGGGTTTCAGGGACCCCACGATGTCCGAGATGACGTTGTCGCAGGCGCCGAGCTCGTCCTCGTCGATGAAGGTGTCGTAGATGCGGTCGACGCGCGCGCCGCGCAGGGCCATGTCGTCCTGCCACTTCGAGCCCTTGTAGTGCTTGTAGCCCAGAGCCTCGAAGAAATCCTGGTCCACGATATTGGCGCCGGTGGAGACGATCGCGTCCACCATGTTGCTTTCGACCATCTGCCAGACGACCTTCTTGAGGCCGGCGGAGAACAAGGAGCCCGCTAGGCAGAGGATCACCCCGCATTCCCGGTCGGCGAGCATCTTGTCGTAGATGTCGCTCGCGCGCGCGAGGTCGCGCGCGGAGAAGGACATCTTCGAGAATGCTTCGACGAGGGGACGCGTATCGTATTTGGTGATGTCGACGTGCTCGATCGTTTCCTTGAGAAGCTCTGATTTCTTGATGTTCGCCATGTTGGGCTCGATGATCCTCCGAAAATTCGCGGCGCGTTTATTTTATAACATTGCTCGACGACGATGAAGAAAAAATTTCAAACGCGCGGCGTTGCGCTCGCCCTTGCCCTCGTCCTTCTCGCGGCGGCCCCGGCGTCCGCCCGGAGGCCGAAAAATTTCCGATTGATGTGGAAGAAGGCCGGCGTGGAGGGGCCCGCGGCCTCGACCGCGCCGGTCGCGCAGCGCGTCATGGGCGGCCGTTGGACTCCGGAGGTGCGCGGGGCGCTCGATCGCTTCCTCGCGGAGCGCGGCCGGAGCGCCCCGGGTTACGACGCCGCGAAGCCGCCGGTCGCCGTCCTTCCGTGGAGCGACGCGCTCGTTTCGGGCGATCCCGCGGAGCTCGTTTTTCTGCGGCTGGCGACGCGCGTGGACTTCCGTTTCGACGACGAGTGGTGGAACATCGTGCCGGTCGCCCAAGGCCGCCAGCCCGCGCGCGCGGCCTACGAGCAATTCATCGCGCTTTCGAGCTCGGCATGGCGCTCCCAGCCCGGCTACCACCGCTACCGCAAGACGATTCTTGGAAGCTACCTCGGACTTTGCCGCGAGGTCGGACGCCGCGAGTGCCGCCAGTACCTGATGCGACTGTGGGCCGGCTGGAGCGAGGTTGACGCCATCGACTACGCGCGCCAGAACCTGTCCGAGGAGAAGCTGCGTCCGGCGGGAGTCGAGCTCATCCGCGCCGAGGACGGAGACGCCGCTCCCCTGCGCGTGCGCCGCGGCCTGCGGCTGATTCCGGAGATGCGCGACCTGGCGCTGAAGCTGCGGACGGCCGGCGTCGACGTTTGGGTCGTGGACGACGTGCCTCAGCCGGTGCTGACGGCGGCCGCGGAGGACTACGGAATCGATCCGAGCCGCGTCGTCGGCGTCCGCGCCGTCCCCGAGGGGGCGCGCTACTCGGCCTCCGTGCTCAAGCCGGTGCCGACGCGCGGAGGAAAATCAGAGATCATCAAGGCCGCGGTCGGCCGTCCGCCGGATCTCGCGATCGGCCGCGACGCGGCGGACCGCGAGCTGCTTTCCTACGGCGCCGGGCTGCGCGTGGTTCTGTCCGGAGACAAGGAGCTTGAGAACAAGGCCAGGGAGATGGGCTGGCTGGTTCAGCCGTCCCTGGCGCGTTGACAGGCGCGGCGCCGTTGCGCTACAGTGCCTCTCTCGCCGAGCAGGAGATGCCATGATTGATAAAAACTCGCAGGAGGAGGTCGGGGATCTTTTTGTCACCGAAACCTCCCTGACCCTCAAGCTGCTGCCCAGCCGCAAGAGCGGGACCGTCTCGATCCGCTGGTTCGCCAAGGACGGAGTCACGAACGTCCGCATGGCGGCGAAGGACATTCAGACGCTGGTCGGAAAGCTGCGAGGCCGGGGCCGCGTCGTCCGCAACCTGACCGTGACGACCGACCGCGGCCTCGACACCGACCTCGGCAAGACGCGCCTGCGCGAGGCGGTGAAGAAGGCCGGCTTTCTCGTCATCTCATGAGCGGAGGGCGGCTGGCGGGCAAGGTCTGCCTTATCACGGGAGCCGGGTCGGGCATGGGCGCCGAGGCGACGGTCCGTTTCGCCCGGGAAGGGGCGCTCGTCGCGGCCTGCGACATGAACCTGGAGGCCGCCCGGAGGGTTGCGCAGGCGGCGGAGGCCGCCGGCGGCAAGGCGATCGCGGTCGCGATGAACGTGTCCCGCGAGGCGGACGTGGCGGAAGGCGTCCGGGCCGCGGTGAAGGCGTACGGGAAAATAGACGTCTTGTACAACAACGCCGGGATATTCCCGAGCGACGACCGCTCGGTCACCGATACGGAAGAAAAGGTCTGGGACAACGTGCTGTCCGTCAACGTCAAGGGCGTTTATCTCGTCTGCAAGCACGGAATTCCGGAGCTGTTGGCCGTCGGCGGAGGCTCGATCATCAACGTGGCCTCCTTCGTGGCGCTCGTCGGATGCTCGGTCCCGCAGGACGCCTACACCGCCTCGAAGGGCGCGGTGATCGCGCTCACGAAGTCCCTCGCCGTTCAATACGGGCCGCGAGGAATCCGCTCCAACGCGATCTGCCCCGGACCCATCGAGACGCCCCTCCTGACGGCGTGGCTGTTTAAGGAGCCCGCCGAGAAGGCCAAGCGCCTCAACCGCATCCCCATGGGCCGCTTCGGGAAACCCGAGGACATCGTCAACATGGCCTTGTATCTGGCCTCCGATGAGTCGCGCTGGACGAACGGGGCCGCGCTGGTCGTCGACGGCGGCATCACCTCCAACTATTTTTAACATGCAGACCAAGCTGTGGATCGGCGGCGCCGCCGTCGCGTCCCGGTCGGGCAGGACGCTGCCTGTCTTCAACCCCGCCGACGGCGGGCTTCTGGCGCGGGTCGCCGAGGGCGGCGCCGCCGTCATCGACGCCGCCGTGAGCGCCGCCGTCAAGGCCGCCGCCGGACCATGGGCGAGAATGAGCGCGCGCGAGCGCGGCAAGATTCTTATCCGGATCGCCGGGCTTATCCGCGGCAACGCGGAGTCGCTGGCGCTGCTCGAGTGCCGCGGCGCGGGCAAGCCGCTCGGGGACGCCCGCGAGGAGATGAATCTGGCCGCCGACACCTTCGAGTATTACGGCGGCGCCGCGAACAAGCACTTCGGCGAGACGATTCCGGTCGCGGGCGGCGGCCTTGACTATACTTTGCGTGAGCCGGTCGGCGTGTGCGGCCTCATCGTGCCGTGGAATTTTCCGCTCGTGATCGCGGCGTGGAAGGTCGGCCCGGCGCTTGCCTGCGGCAACACCGTCATCCTCAAGCCCGCGCCGGAAACCCCGCTCACCGCTTTGGCGCTCGCCGCGCTCGCCGCCGAGGCCGGGCTCCCCGAGGGCGTGCTGAACGTGGTCCCGGGACCGGGCCCCGGCTGCGGCTCGGCTCTCGTCGCGCACCCGCTCGTGCGCAAGATTTCTTTTACCGGCTCCACGGCGACCGGCGCGGGGATCATGCGGGCGGCGGCCGACGGCATCAAACGCGTTTCGCTCGAGCTCGGCGGCAAGTCGCCGAATATCGTTTTCGACGACTGCGACATGGCTCTTTGCGTCGAGAAATCCGTCTGGTCCGTGTTCTACAACGCCGGCCAAGATTGCTGCGCGCGCTCCCGAGTTCTGGTGCATCGAAAAATTCACGACAAGTTCGTCGAAGCGCTCGTCGCGCGCGCGAAAAGGCTCGTCGTCGGGCACCCCGAGAAGAAGGGTACCCAGATCGGCCCCCTTATCTCGGCTCGGCAATACGACAAGGTCGCCGCCTATCTCGCGTCCGGCAAGGCCGAGGGCGCCGAGCTCCTGTGCGGCGGCGCGCGGCCGAGGGGGGTTCCAGCCAAGGGCCATTATATGACCCCGGCTATTTTTTCCGGCGCGGCGGCCGGCATGAAAATCGTCCGGGAGGAGATATTCGGCCCGGTCGCGGCGGTGATTCCATTCAAGGACGAGGAAGAGGCGATCCGGCTCGCCAACGATTCGGCGTACGGCCTGTCGGCGAGCGTGTGGACGCGCGACGTCGGCCGCGTCCTGCGCGTGACGCGCGCCGTGCAGAGCGGCGTGATCTCGGTGAACACCAGCTCGAGCGTCCACCTTGAGGCGCCGTTCGGCGGCCGCAAGGGCTCCGGGCTGGGCCGCGAGCTCGGCCTCAAGGCTCTCGACCTCTATTCCGAGGTCAAGAATGTCTTTATCTCGGACGTTTAAGGCCAGCGATAAAGCGCCGCGGCGTTGGCGCTCGTGCGGCGGGCGACCTCGTCGAGGGGGACGCCGCAGACCGAGGCGAGCCTCGCCGCGATCTCGATGACGGCGGCGGGCTCGTTGCGCTTGCCGCGGGAGCTCTGAGGCGGCAGGTAAGGGGAATCGGTTTCGAGCACGATCGCGTCCAAGCCGGCGCGGCGGAAACCCTCGCGCAGGGAGTCGTTCTTCTTGTAGGTGACGGGCCCGTCGGCGCCGAGCGCGAATCCCAGGGCCGCGCACGCTTCCGCGTCGTCGGGCGTTCCGGTGAAGCAGTGGACGACGCCCCAGAAGCGCCGATCGGCCGGCTTGCCGCCGTAGATGTTCTCAAGAATAGGGATAAGATCGGAGAAGGCGTCGCGGCAGTGGACGACGACTGGGATATCCCAGGTTTTCGCGGCCGCGGAGATCTCCTCGAACGCGCGCCGCTGGACGCCGCGCGGCGCCTCGGCCTTGGCGTAGTCGAGGCCGATCTCGCCGACGGCCGCCGCCTCCGGGGCATTGTCGAGAGCCGTCCGAAGCCGGGTGATGAAGCCGCCGTCATAAAGGCCGGCGTAATACGGGTGCAGGCCGAGCGTGCAGCGCGCGGCGGACGGCCGCGCGCGCGCGATTTCGACGGCGCGCGCCCACTCATCGGGGTGGTCGGCGATCTCGACGACGCGCGATACGCCGGCGGCGGCGGCGCGCCTGAAAACCGCTTCGCGGTCGGCGTCGAATTGAGGATCGCCCAGATGGGCATGCGTGTCGACGAAGGTCATTTCGCGGGAAAGCGCGCCAGCAGGGACAGGGCCTCGGGGTCCCGCTCTTCGGCGAGGTAGCGCGCGCGGAGCTTGGCGGCTTCCGGCAGCCCGGCGAAATAATGATCCAGGACCATCACCTTGGCGAACGCGCGCACGGCGGGATTGGGGTCGCGCAGCGCGCCGGCCAGCGCCGGGAGCGCGTTCTTGCCGTCCAGGTCGGCGAACAGGTTGAGCGCGCGGATGCGCACGAGCGGCTTGTCGCTGCCAAGCCAGGCGTCGCGGCGCGAGCGCAGCGCGTCGGCCTCCTTTTTGCCGATCTCGAACAGGGCGAAGTCGGCGTTGCGGCGCACGATCTCGGCGTCGTCATCGAGCAGCTCGCCCAGGCGGTCGATCCAGCGCGGATCCTGGAACGCGGCCGCGCGCAGGCAGGCCTCGGCCCGCAGCGAGGCGTCGTCGAGCGCGAAGCGGGCGCCGAGGCCCTCCACCGGCGCGCGCTTGAGCAGGGACTCCCGGCGCGCATCGAGGGTTTCTCGGATGCGGCGCTCGATCGGATTGCCGTCGTCGGAGAAATCGGGATTCTGCCTGTAGAGAGCCAGGTAGAACGGCAGGGCGCCCTCGGCGTCGGCGCGGCGCTTATCGTGGATTTGGGCGAGCTTCGCGGCGCTGTAGAGATCGTCCGGGTTGCGGTCCCACGACGAGGCGAGCCAGCGCGCCGCGCCGTCCGGGTCTTTGCGTTGGAGCGCCAGCGCCCCCATGATTTGCGCGGCGCCGGCCTGATTGGGTCTGCGCGCGAGCGCCTCCGAGGCGACGGCGTGGGCGAGGTCCGGTTCGCCGCGCGCGATGAGCGCCATGCCGAGGGCCGCGAGCTTGCCGGGGTGCCCGGGGTCGCCGCGGTGAAGCTCTTCGAGGGCGGCCAGGGCGAGACCCGGGGACTCCCCGCCGCCGGCGTTTTCAGCGCCCGCGGCCAGGCGAGAGAGCGCGTCGAGCGACCGGCGGCCTTCGGGCGCGTCGGGATGCTCGCGCGCGATGTCCGCATGGAGCGGGACGGTCCGGGACGCATCGCGCAGGCCCTCGAGGCGGCGGCTCATTTCGGCGGCGGGGCCGCCCGCGCCGAGCACGGCCTCGTCATGGGCGCTCCGGAAGGCGTCGGCGCTGAACAGCTGGCGCGCGGCATGCATCACGTAAAAGGCGTCGATCGGCCGGCCCGCCTTCCAAAGCGCGTCGGACAGGCGCAGGTGCGCGCGCGGGCTGAGAAGGCGAGCGCGGAACTCCTTGCGGGCGGCGTCAAGCCGTTCCGCGGCCGCGGCGTCCGCGCGGCTGGAGCGCCGCGGGGGCTGGAACCAGCTCATCATGATGATCGAGTAGGCGGCGAATGCGGCCGCGATCATGAGCAGCGCGACGGCGATGAGCGCGTTCGTCTTGCGGGACTCTTTCATCCGCCCCCATTATAGGAAAATGAGCTCTCCCCCATGGGGCGGGCGGTCCGGCGCGGGAGCCTAATTCTCCGTATGCGCGTCGCGCAGGCTCAGGACGATGTCGCGCCAGATTTCATCCTCCTGGCCCGCGGAGAAAAAGTACATGTGCTCTTGGCCCAAGACGAAGGCCTCGGCGCGGGGGAAGGGGGCCAGCACGGCCACCGAGACGCCGGGCAGGGTGGCGACCTGCATGCTCTTCATCGCGAACTTCTCGCCCGCGTTCTTGTATTTGCCCGCGGCCATGCGCGAAAGATTCGCGATCCCGGCCGGGTTGTTCGGGAACTGGGTCGGAAGCACCTCGAGCTTGACGATGCCGAGTTGGCCGAACAGGCCCTCATTGAGGAAATTCGTCGGGTCGGTGTCCTTTTTGCAGAAGTACACGACTTGGTGCCGCTTGCTCGAGTCGGTGAAATTGGAGACGCCGACGTAGCCTTCCGGCAGGCGTACGACCCAGCCCGCGCGGCCGATGAAGGCGGACTCGCCCGACGGGCCCGCGGCGTTGCCCTCGGCGGAACGGGACACGGGCTTGCGCGACAGCGCGTAAAAACCGATGGACAGGATGACGGCCGCGCCCAGCCCCAGGAAGACGAGCGCGGCCGCGCTCGTCCTCGGCTTCAACGCGGGCTTCTTGGGGGCGGCCGGCGAGCGCAGGGCCGCGGCCAGCGAATCCTCGAAGTCCGCGTCGCCGACTCCCTCGTCGGAGAGCTGCTTGCGCAGGGCTTCGACGGGAAACGACCGCAGGTGCTCCTTGAGGTATTCGACGACGTCGGGGCGCAGCATCAGGAGCGATCTTCGGCGACGCGCAGCAGGTAGCGCCCGTACTCGTTCTTGCGCATCGGCTCGGCGAGCGCGCGCAGGCGCTTGGCGTCGATATAGCCGAGGCTGAAGGCGATCTCCTCGAGGCAGGCGACTTTCAGGGCCTGCCGTTCCTCGATGACCGAGATGAACGTCGAGGCCTGGAGCAGGGCCTCGTGGGTGCCGGTGTCGAGCCAGGCGATGCCGCGGCCCATCTTCTGCACGTGCAGGCGGCCGTTCTTCAGGTACGCCTTGTTCACGTCGGTGATCTCGAGCTCGCCGCGCCGGGAGGGCTTGAGGTTCGCGGCGATGTCGAGCACGGAGTTGTCGTAGAAATAAAGGCCGGTCACCGCGTAGGAGGACTTCGGCTTCAGCGGCTTTTCAGCCAGGCTGACGGCGCGGCCCCGCGCGTCGAACTCCACGACGCCGTAGCGCTCCGGATCCTTGACGTGGTAGGCGAAGACGGTCGCGCCGGTTTTTTGCGCCGCCGCGGCGCGCAGGTGCTGGGGCAGGCCGTGTCCGTAGAAGATGTTGTCGCCCAAAACGAGCGCGACGCGGTCGCCTCCCACGAAATCGGCGCCGATGATGAACGCCTGGGCCAAGCCCTCGGGCTTCGGCTGGACCGCGTAGGAGATGCTGAGGCCCGCCCAGGAGCCGTCCCCGAGGAGGCGCGCGAAGGCGGGCCGATCCTCCGGGGTCGTGATGATGAGGATGTCGCGTATGCCGGCCAGCATGAGGGTGGAAAGCGGGTAGTAGATCATGGGCTTGTCGTAGACGGGGACAAGCTGTTTGCTGACCGAGCGGGTCACGGGGTAAAGCCGCGTTCCCGAGCCGCCGGCGAGCACGATGCCCTTCAAGCCTTGAGTCGCCATATTCCTCTCCGAACAAATCCTGCGCCCGGCCGGACTCGAACCGGCGACCAATCCGTTATGAGCGGACCGCTCTAACCAACTGAGCTACGGGCGCGCATCGTTCATTTTACTGACTTTTTTCGATGAACGGGGGATGACGTGCACTCTCATTGAGGCTAAAGCGCGGCCAAGAACGCGCATGCGTGTAAGCGGCTTCATTTTTTGGAGAAAGGCCGTTTTGTTGCTGATCTGGGAGCATGAGTCGGCCAGCTTTCGCTTTATGCTTCCTCGTGTTGACTGCCTGCAACAGCGATCCGGCGGACCCTCATATCTCTTTTTCCCAAGTCGAGCCTTCTGCCGGGAACCCGCCTCGTCTCGTCAAGCCGGTTCGCATCGCCATCGCCTCCATCGTTTCCCCGCAGAAGAATATCCGCGACTACGAGCGCATGCTTCAGTATCTGGGCAGGAAGCTGGACATGCCCGTGGAGGTGGTTCAGCGCACGGGCTACTCCGAAGCCATCGCCTTGCTCGAGAACCGGGAGGTCGAAGTGGCCTTCATCTGCAGCGGTCCCTATGTGGAGGCCCGGGCCCGGTTCGGAGCGGAGGCGCTGGTCGTGCCCCAGATCGGGGGTAAGAAGGACTATCGCGCCTACATCATCGTGCGCAAGAATGCGCCCATCCATAGTTTCGCGGACCTGAAAGGTCGGGTCTTCGCATTCGTCGACCCGTTGTCGACGACGGGAAAGCTCTATCCAGCTTACTTGCTGTCGAAGATGGGTGTAAAGCCGGAGGTCTTTTTCAGCAAAACGATCTTTACCTGGGGCCATGATAATTCCATCGAGGCCGTCGCTCGTGGCTTGGCCGACGGGGCCGCGGTCTCGAGCCTCGTCTGGGACGGCCTAGCACGGTCCGGAGCGAGTGCCGCGGCGGAAACGCGGGTGATCGATCGGTCGCCGCCCTTCGGGATGCCTCCGGTGGTCGTGCACCCTCAGTTGGATCCGGGATTAAAGAAGAGGCTGCGCGACATCTTCTTGAGCATGCATCGGGATTCGGAGGGGAAAGCGCTGCTCGGCCAGGCGGGAATCGGGCGATTCATCGAGGAGGAGGACGCGGCCTACGAGGGCGTCCGCCGGATGAGAGCCGCGGTCACGACGGTTCGATGAAGCGGAGAGGAGTCAGCCTCAAGCTGAAAATCATGGCAGGGGTCGGCGGCCTGGTTCTGGCCTTCGGTGTCACCGTCATGGGAAACATCCATTACGGCCTCTCCCGCATGCTTAAGGAAGAACTGACTCGGCGCGGCGTGACCGTCGCGCACATCCTGGTCGGCCCCACCGAAGAGTCCATCCTGATGAACGATCAGTTCGCGCTGTACCAGCTTTTCCGTCAGACGATGCGCAGCTACGATGATGTACGCTACATTTATGTCCTGGGCGCCGCCGGAGACATACAGGCCCACACCTTCCCAGGCGGAATTCCCAAGGGCCTGGCTCAGGTCAACCCTTTGTCTGGCCCCACCGCGGGGGGCGTTCACGCGCGAAGGATCTCGACCGAGGAGGGCCATATCCAGGACATCGCTTCCCCGTTGCTCGGAGGACGCCTGGGAAGCATCCATGTGGGGATGACGGAACAGTCGGTGCGCCGGCGCATCGCCCGCGTGATCTTGGAGTGGGGGGTGGGCGCCGCGCTCATGCTGATCTTCGGCCTGGCGGTGGCGTACGGGCTTACCGTAAAGCTTGCGCAACGCTTTTCGCATCTCGTCGACGTCGCCCGGGCGGTCGGCGAGGGGAACCTGGAGGTCCAGGCCCAGGATGAGCATGGAGACGAGGTAGGGCGCCTCTCCGGCGCCCTGAACCTCATGATCGGCGACCTCAAGCGTTCGCAGAGCAGCCTGATCCGCTCAGGCAAGCTCGCCGCCATCGGAGAGCTCTCCAGCAGCGTGGCTCACGAGATCAACAACCCGCTCAACACCATGGCGATCTGCACCCAATCCCTTCTCGACCGGGCGAAAAGCCCCGCGCTTCTCGCCTGCGCGGATTTCGAGGACTTCCCGGAATACCTGAAGACGGTCAACGACGAGATCTTCCGCTGCAAGACGATCACGGACGGGCTGCTGGATTTCGCCCGGCATAGGGAGCCGCGTCACGGTTCAGTCGACCTTGACGAGTTGATCGGCAACACGATCCCGTTGGTCGCTCACCGGGCCAAACAGATGGGCCAGAGCATCGTTTTTGTCCCATCGAGTCGTCCCGTGAGGGCGAAGGCGGACGCCGATCAGATCAAGCAGGTCGTGCTCAATATCCTCATCAACGCCCTGGACCACAATTCCCCCGACGGGGAGGTTCGCATCTGGGCGGAGCGCTCGGGAAGCGATGCATCGGTTTCTGTCCAGGACAACGGTGTCGGCATCCTGCAGGAGAATATCTCCAAGGTGTTTGAGCCATTTTTTACCACCAAGTCCGCGGGCAAGGGCACGGGTCTCGGGTTGGCGATCTGCCAGAAGATCATCGACAGCCATCACGGGCGCATCGGCGTCACGAGCCGCGGCGGTCAGGGCTCGACCTTCACTTTTTCCATTCCCTTGGACGACAGAGAGGTCTCCAGCGATGCCTAGGAAAGCGAACATCCTCGTCGTCGATGACGAAAAGAAGCTCTGCCATTATCTTAAAAAAGAGCTTTTGCGTAAGGGCTATGAAGTCCAGGATGCCGGCGAGGGCAAGGAGGCCATGGACTTGCTGGCGAGACAGTGCGCGGACGTCGTGCTCCTAGACATCGCCCTGCCCGGAGAGAGCGGCGTGGAGGTTTTGGAGAGGATCCGCAAGGAGCATCCCCTGGCGAAGGTGATCATGCTCACGGGCAATGCCACCGTGGAGACGGCGCTCGAGTCGATGAAGCTCGGCGCCTATGACTATCTGACCAAACCGTACGATCTTGCGGAGCTGTGCCTGGTCATCGATCGGGCCTTCTCGGAGTCTCTTCTCCGGCGCGAGAATGAGGTCCTGCATCGCCGTTTTTCCCGGGAGTCGCAGTTCGACCTGTTCGTCGGCGAAGATCCCGGGGTGCAGGAAGCTCTCCGTATGGCGGAGAAGGCGGCGGGCGCATCCTCCTCCGTCCTGATCTCCGGCGAGACCGGGACGGGCAAGGAGATCATCGCCCGGATGATCCATCGGAAGAGCGCCCGGAGGGACGAGTCATTCCTGGCGCTCAACTGCGCCGCTTTTCAGGACAACCTCCTGGAGAGCGAGCTCTTCGGCCATGAGAGGGGCGCCTTCACCGACGCCTCTCGCCAGAAGCCGGGGCTCGTGGAGTTGGCGGACCGTGGGAGCCTTTTTCTCGATGAGATCGGCGACATGTCCCCGGGTATTCAGGCGAAAGTCCTGAGGTTCCTCGACTCCGGAGAATTCCGGCGCGTGGGCGGCACGCGGAACATGAAAACCGACATCCGCGTCCTGAGCGCGACCCATCGCGACCTGCCCAAGGCCATTCAAGAGAGGAAATTCCGCGACGATCTTTATTTTCGGCTCAATGTGGTGGCGATCCGCCTTCCCCCGCTCCGTGAGCGTCGAGGGGACATCCCGCTCCTCGCGGAACACTTCCTTAAGAAGTGCTCCGCCTCCATCGTGACGCGAAGCCGGAGCCTTTCACCGGACGCGCTCGACGCCCTGAAAGACTATCCGTGGCCGGGAAATGTCCGCGAGCTGGAGAACATCATCGAGCGCGCGATGATCCTTTCTGAGGGCGAGGCGATCCGCCGAGAGGACATCGCTTCCTGCTTGCAGGGGACCGCCTCCGCCGGGGCGCGGCCCAAGGATAATTCCCTCGCGGAAGCCGAGCGGTGCCATATCCTCAAGGTTTTAGCGGCTGAGGGGGGCAACAAGTCCCGCGCGGCCCGGAGCCTGGGCGTTGATGTCAAGACGCTTTACAACAAGCTCCGTGATTACGAAGCCGATACCTAGAACCATCACTCGGTCGGGAAAAAACACGCGCCGCGCCGGGAATAATTCCCTGCCCGGCGTGTATTCTTTTGGGATTCCCCCTCGTATCTCTGCGTGCGTGCGGGTGGCCGCAGTGTTGCCGTAGAAGATGGTGTACGGATTTTATGACGAAAAGCTCCCAGCATCAGGGCAAAGAAAAAGGCGTCCGGATGCGAACCCACGAAGTGAATCGATTCTTCGACGTGTGGCGCGGCGAGCCGGAGCAGGTTCGAACATTCATCCGGAATCTGGCGCGAAAGCTCGATGAAATTGAAAGTGTCGTCGCGGAGACAGCTGTTTTGAACGAGGAGCATCAATATGAACACACGTCGAATAACGATTAGAATCGCGGCGGCGCTGGCGATCGGCTGGATGGCCGTGCCGGATCCGAAAGCTCATGCCGAGTCCGCGGCGCCTGTCTGCGCCAGCTGTCATGAGAAGCAGACTTCCTCCTTAAAGAGCACCGCCCACGGCGCGCGCCTTGAGAAGATCAAGAACATCGCCTTCGATAAGACCTGCGAGACCTGCCACGGCGACGGCGCCGCGCACGTTTCCGCCGGCGACGGAAAGGACATCTTCAACCCGGGCAAGGCCACGGCGGGAAAAGCGTCTGAAACTTGCATGACCTGCCACTCCGCCGACCGCAACCGCATGTTCTGGGCGGGAAGCGCGCATTCAGGCAAGGGGGAGAGCTGCGTGTCCTGCCATAAGGTCCATGGCGGCAACGAGACGCTTCTGGCGAAGAAGACCGAGATGGAGCTTTGCACCACCTGCCATAAAGAAGTGAAGGCGGATCTTGTCAAACGCTCCAAGCATCCGTTGCGTGATGCGACCTCGAAGTCCGGAGCGGGCAAGATGACGTGCTCTTCATGCCACAACGCCCACGGCTCGCGCAGCGAGAAGTTGATCGCGGCCAAGTCCATCAACGACAAATGCTACGAGTGCCACACCGAGAAGCAGGCCCCCATGCTGTGGGAGCACGCGCCGGTCAAGGAAGACTGCTTGACCTGCCACTCGCCTCACGGGTCCTCCAACAATAAGATGCTGGCCATCAAGGTTCCGCGCCTGTGCCAGTCCTGCCACATGCAGGGGCGCCATCAGTCGGGAACCTTGGCCAAAAACTCCGTCTACGGGACCAACCGCTCCTGCTTGAACTGCCATGCGATGGTTCACGGCTCGAATCACCCTTCGGGCACGGTCCTTCAGCGCTGACGCGCGCACACGAATTGGAGACTATATGATCAAAACACACCAAATCATCCGAGTGGGGCTGTCCCTCTCCCTGGCGTTCATGGCGGTTGTGTGCCCGGCTGCGGCTGAGGACACCAAGGCCCTCATCTCCGGCGACTTCGACATCGGAGGGCGGGCGGTCAGCCTGTCCGGCTCCAAGGACAAGTTCTCCGAGTATCGCGACGTCAGCAACGGCTTCATGATCAACGACATGCGCCTGAGTCTGGAGAACGAGCCCAAGTTCTACTACATGGATCTCAAGATCCTGAACGCGACGCGCGACGACGCGTCTTACGGGATCAAGGGCGGCGTTTACGGGAAGTGGACCTTCGCGGCCTCCTTCGACCGGACCCCGCACAACTTCAACACCGGGACCTTGATTCTCAACGGGGCCGGAACCAACAGTCTGGGAATAGCCAACTCGGTTAAGACTGCTCTCGAGGCCGCGGAACAGACGCGTCAGGAGCGCGGTACTGTCGCCCGGACCGACACGACCGGGGAGGATGCCGCGCAGCAGGCGATCATCCGCAACCTGCTGTCGATCACCGACTCGACGAGCTTCAAGCTCGAGCGCGAGCGCGCGGCCGTGGGCATGGGCTACAACATCACGCCCGACGTCAAAACCTGGGTGAAGGTCAGCCAGGAGCGTCGCGACGGCGCGCGCGTGATTGGGGCGGGGACCTATGAGCGCTACATCCAGCCGTTCCCCCAGGCGGCCGGCGAGGCGGGGCGGCTGGCCCATATCGAGGACCAGTTTGTGGTTTCCGGCCTGGATCTGGCTGAGCCGATCAACTACCGCACCACGACCTTCAACGCGGGCGGCGGCATCTACAAGAGGGGCTGGCTCGTCGACGCGGAATACACGCTCACGGACTTCGACAACGGCTTCCGCTCGTTCGTCTGGTCGAATCCCTTCCGCACCACCGACTTGGGCGCCAAAACCGAAGCGGGCGTGAACGGCAACGCCTTTGACCGCGGCCGGTTCGTCAACGGCCAGATGTCTCTGGCGCCGTCGAACCAATCCCACGACGTTTCGCTCTCCGGCTCGGTGGAGCTTCCGCTGCACAGCCGGTTCACGGGCAATGTGAGTTACGGGATGACCAATCAGAACGAGCTGCTGCTGCCGTATACGCTGAACACGGGGATCGCCGGCATCAACGGCGCTCCCGCGAACGTGACCGACGCCGCAGCCTTGCCGGCGTCCCGCTTCAACGGCGAGATCCGGACGATCACGAACAGCCTCGCGCTGACGTTGAAGCCGACAGAGAAGCTCGGGGCGTCGCTGAAGTACCGCTACTATGACTACTCGAATAAATCCGACAGCATCCTGTTTCCGGGCTATGCCGCCTTCGGTGAATCCTACTGGCGCACCGTGAAGAACGACAAGAACGCGGCCGTCCAGAACGACACGCCGTCCTACGCGCGTCAGACCGCCAAGCTCGCCGTTGATTACCAGGTCGTTCATCCGTTGACGCTTGAAGTCGACGCGATATGGGACCGCTACAACCATAAGCATCAGCGCATCGACAGCACCGACGAGGTCGGGGCCGGCGCGGGCTTCGTGTACCATCCCATCGAGATGGCCAAGCTGCACGGCGCCTACCATTACGCTCACCGCGCGGTGAAGAACTACAAGCTCGGCGCGACCGCCGCGAACCCGGAGGCCACGGGACTTGCAAACTTCAACTGGGCCGACCGCGTTCGCAACCGGGCCGATCTGCGCGCCGATATCTCGCCGACGGAAGCCCTCTCGTTCGGCGTCTCCGGCCAGTATCAGAACGATGACTACGGCGCGGCGGAGCGATTCGGGTTCAAGAGCCAGAAGAATCTCATTGGAAGCGTCGACGTCACTTATGACTCCTCCGACAAGGTCTCGCTGAGCGTGAACTACAGCCGGGAGCACCGCAAAGGGCTCACGCAGAACGCGGCCAAGGACGACGCATTCAACGTCGTCGGAAGCGCGTTGGACGACGGGACGATCGGCGACAGCTTCAACCCGTTCAACTACTGGAACACGGACATCACCGAGAACGTGGACACGATCGGGTTCGCGGCGGAGATTCGCCCGATCCCGGAGAAGCTGACCCTGAACGCGGGCTATGACTACTCCGAGAGCCGCATGCGCTTCGACACGAGCAACCCGAACGCCGCGGAGGCCTCCGCGATGGGCTACAGCGGCGCGAAGCTCGCCAACGGCGCGGCCCAGGTGTGGCCGATCGTCGTGAACAAGACGCACGAGGTGCGGGCGGGGGGCTCCTACGAGCTGATGAAGGACCTGACCGTGGGCATGAACTACCTCTTCTCCTGGTACATGCTCAACGACTTCCAGAACACTGGGGCGTACATGTCGGGCACCACGCCTGAAAACACGACCAAGTACGTCGCCACGGGCGCCAGCAACTACGACTACACGGCGCATATGGTGGGAACCTACCTCGCGTACAGGTTCTGATCTTCCTCCGCGGGTTTTCCCAGGTCCGCGGATGGATCCGCACTCAAGCCCCCCGAAAGGGGGGCTTGTTCATGCGGGGCTCACCAACTGAGCTACGGGCGCGTGCGCCTGATTTTAGCCTTTCTTGCCGGCTTTGAGGCCGATGCTCTCGAGAAACGCGGCCTCGTCGGGCTCGCGGCCGAGGAAGGCCTTGAGCGACTCCATCTCGTCGCGCGAGGAGCCGCGCTCGAGGATCTCCGTCCGGTAGCGGCGCCCCAATACGGGATTGAGGACGCCCTCGGCCTTGAAGCGCGAGAACATGTCCTCGGCGTAGACCTTGGACCAGAGGTAGCCGTAGTAGCCCGCGTCGTAGCCCATCAGGTGCCCGAAGCTCGCCTCGGGATGGACGCCGTCGGACATGGGGATCATCGAGACCTCTTTGGCCAGGCGCGCGTAGGCCGCGGTCGTGTTGGACGGCGGCCAGCCGTGGTAGAGCTGGTCCACCGAGCCGAACAGGAGCTGGCGCAGATGGACGAGTCCTGAGTCCGCGTTTTTGGCCGCGAGCATCTTGCCCAGAAGCTCGTTCGGCAGCTTCTTGGAGTGGTCGAGGTAGTGGCCCGACAACGACTGCAGGACCTCCCTGTCCCAGACCCAGTTCTCGAGCATCTGCGACGGGGCCTCGACGAAATCGCGCGCGGTCGACGAGCCCGAGAAGCGCCCGTAGCGGGCCGTGGTCACGGTTTGGTGCATGATGTGGCCGAACTCGTGGAAGAACGTCTTAACCTCGTCATGCGTGAGCAAAGACGGGCGATTTTTCGCGGGCTTGTTGAAGTTGGCGACCATCGCGGCCACGGGCTTTTGGTAGCTCCCGTCGGGCAGGAGGCGCCCAGAGATGAGAGGGAAGGCGGCGGCGTGCTTGTACTTGCCCTCGCGCGGAAACAGGTCCAGATAGAAGTAGGCGATCGGCCCGCCGCCCGAGGCGTCGGCGATCTCGTAGAGCTTCACGTCCGGGTGCCACGTCGCGGCGTTCTCGATGAGGCGGAATTTGAGGCCCAGGAGCTTTTGATAGACGCCGAGCATCTGCTCGGTGACGTGGTCCGCGGGGAAGTACTCCTTGATTTTCTGCGAGTCCACGGCGTACTTGACCCTCTTGAGCTGGTTGTCGTAGAAGCGCCAATCCCAGGCCCGGATCTCGGCGTCGGAGGAGCCGCCCTCGAAAACGAACTTGAGGGATCTGAGAACCCGCAGCTCTTCCGAACCGAGGACCCGGAGCTTCTTGCGAAGACGGGCCATGAAGTCGGACACGGTCTTGGGGCTCTTCGCCATGCGGTCCTCGAGGATGAAATGCGCATGGCTCGGGTAGCCGAGCGTCCGAGCGGCCTTCTGGCGAAGGGCGAGGACCTCCTTGAGGATCGGGAGATTCTGGCGCGCCGCGCGGTTGTTGAACTTGCCTTCCAGGACGCGCCGCGCGGCCGGGTTCAGGGCGTTATCCATGAAGGGGAAATAGTCGGGATAATCAAGGCTTACTTTGTACTTGCCCTCGGCCGTTTCCAGGCGCGCGATGAAGTCCTCGGGCAGGCCGTCGAGCTCGGCTTTGTCGAACAGGGCGAAGTCCTTATACTCGTTGATGTTCCTGCCGAACGCCGCCTCGAGCTCGACGAGCTTCTTGCGCAGCGCCAGAACCGCCTCGCGCTTGTCCTGGCGCAGGTCGAGACCGGAGCGCTTGAAGTCGAGCAGCTCCTTATCGACGAGGCGCTTGGATTCCGCGGACAGGGGCTCGCCCTTGGCCGCGTACTCCTTGAGCGCGCGATACAGATCCTCGCGCGAGTACATGTCCACGTAGAATTTCCCAAGCAAAGTCTCGCACTCGTTTCCCGCGTCGCGTGTGGACGACGAGAGCGAGACGTATTTGAGGAAGACGTCGGACGCGGTCCGGTCCGAGAGCTCGGAGCCGATGCGATCGAGCTCCCACGGGGTGTTGTCAAACGTGCGGACGGCCTGGGGCATGCGCGCGACGGCCGCGAGCGCGGATTCGGCGCGCTTTTTAGCGCCGCGGCAGTCGTCCATCAGCTCCAGCGGCGTCGGCTCGTAGCGCAGCGTGGACGCGGGGAGGAAAGGATCGGACGCGGCGGACGCGACGGATGACAAAACGAGGAGGATGAGGGCGTGTTTCATGGTCGGATGATACCAAAGCTCCGGCCGCTCTTATTCGCGGATGATGAGCTCGTCGCCGGCGGTGCGCGTCAGGTTGAGCTCGAGGCCGTCGAGGTCGACGACCGCGTTCGAGCCGAGGGGAAGCTTCGCCTCGGCCAGCGGCCAGACCTTGGAGGAAAGGCCCTCCTCCATGATGAACAGAAAGCTGCGCGTATCGGCGAAGCCGGAGGCGTCGGGCTTGGCGTCGGTGCCGTAGAACAGCCACAGCTCCCGGCCCCGGGCTTTGAAGACGAGGGCGCGCGCCTGGATCGCGTCGAGCACGGGGCCGGTCTTGACGTCGTTTTGGGGGCCGCGCGTGCCCTGCACCGGCGTCATCTTGAGGGTGCTGCCGCGCACCGGATTGAAAATATTGACCTGGACCCGGAAGTTGTACACGGTGTTCGCGTCGATGCGCGCGTCGACGCCGGCGCCGCGCAGGCGGTTGAGATCCCCCAGCGGAGCCAAGGTGGTCGTCTTCGCGTCCGAAAAGGTCAGAAAGTAGGACGAAAACGCGGCGTCGGAGGCCACGCCCAAGTCGAGCAGGCGCGAGCCGAACGTGCGTTTGAGGATGTAACGGTTGCGCTCGATGATCGCGGGCAGCGAGGCGCGCGCGACCACGCCCCCGGGCGTCTCGACCGGGTTTCGGGGATCAAGGGGCGCCCGGAGGATCGGATTCATCGGTTTTTGGAGGTCGGGGTGGACCGCCGAGGGCAGGGCTCGCGAAAGCGCCCCCTCGGCGCGCCGGCGCAGCGCCTCGAGGCTCTGCGCCGGCGCCGGGGACGCCAGGACGGCCGCCGCGAGGGTCGCGAGTACTCTTTTCATCGAGACGCCCCTCCTTTGGCGGCGCGCAGCGGGTCGTCGGCCAGGTCGATCAGATACAGCGCCGGGCGGATGTTGGCCCGGAAAGTCTTTTGGACCGCGGCCGCGCCGGGGTAGAAGCCGCCGTCCCACATGGATTTCGGCGTCAGCTCGAAGGTGAACGCGAAGATGCCCTTCTCGCCCCAGGCCCAATCGCAGGTGTCGCCGGTGGCGACGTAGAGGTCGCTCGACTGCTCGGGCGTGTAGCCGGTCATCTTCGCCATCTCCCCGGCCATCGACTTGAACGCCGACAGCGCCTTGGCGTCCGGGATGGGATCGTTGGTGCCGCCCCACGGGTATAGGATCAATTCGGAGAAGGTGTGGTAGGAGAGCAGGATCTTGAGGTTCGGCCGTGCCTCGACGAAGGCCCTGACCGCCCGGCTTTCGGGCTCGGAGAACGCGGCGGGTCCGCGGTAGGTGTCGTCGCCCGGATCCGGCGAGGCGCCGCCCCCGCCCCAGCCCCAGCCGTAGTTGCGATTGAGGTCCACGCCGGTCGAGCCGTCGGCGTTTCTCGCCATGTTCTTGCGGTGCATGTGGTACTTGCCGCCCTCGACGTCGTACTCGGCGCCGTCGGGATTGACCATCGGGACGAAGTAGATGTCGCGCGTTTCCAACAGGCGGGCGATCTCCGGGTCGGCGCGGTTGTCGACGAGGTGCTTGGCGAGCAGGAGGGGGACCTCGGTGGAGAGGTGCTCGCGCGCGTGGTGCGCGCCCAGAAAGACGATGCCGGGCTTGGCGCCCGAGGCGCCCTTCGTCAGGCGCACGGCCCAGAGATCCCTGCCCAGGGTGGACTTGCCGATGGAGAAAACCGAGGCCAGGCCCGGCGCGCGCGCGGCGAGCGCGCGCATGTCCGCCTCGAGCTCCCCGTAATTGTGATAGATCGCGTCCTTCGGGGGGAAGTCCAGGGCTCCGAAGCGTTGGCGGAGCGTGACCACGGCGCGGACCTTCAGTCCGGCGGCCTTGGCGCGGGCGAGCGCCTGCGGCGCGGCGATTCCGGCGGCCATCCCGGGCCGAAGTTCCTCGATGCTGACGCCGGCGTCCACGGCGGCTTGGCGCTCTGCCTTGCCGGGGGCTTCGAACTCGACCCACACCCGCGCATCCGCTTCATTGACGGCGGCGGCCGGGACCCGGGCCGCCGCCACGGGGGCCGTCTTTTCGGGCTTGTCGTCAAAGCGCGGGTCCGGGAGGGCGAGCGCGTTGGAAACGAGGAGCGCGAGAGCTGCGGAAGCGATTTTCATGGGATCCTCGGGCGGGCAGCCAGATTAAAGCGCGGTCCGAGGGGGGAGTCAAGGAAAATGAAAGGCCCGGGGCTTATCGGCCGATCTTATCCCAGCGAATAGCCCGCCCATCCTTCGGAACGGACACGAGCAGGAAGGGCGCCGCGGCTCCGTTCGCGGCGGCCTCGCCCGGTCCGGGGCCCTCCTCGGACCAGCGCAGCAGATAGCGCGCGGGCTCCGTCGCGATTCCGATCAGACGCGCGCGGCGGCCGGACGCCGGGCGCGGGCCGACGAACACGGCCGCGATCCGGGTCCGGGCGAAGTCGACGTCGGGCGGCGATTCGCGCGACAGCCGGCCCCACAGCTCGGCCCAGGCCGCCGCGTCCGTCACGACGCGCTCGCCGGCCTCGACGGCCCCGCCGTAGGCCCCGCTCCAGATGCCGGGCCCGTCCTCGGCGGGGCCGACGGGCGCGCCGGACTTCCGCCCGGGGATGATGGCCGCCGTCGAGCCGGGCAGGGCCACGCTCCTGTCGCGCGCGTCCTCGATTCCACGGCGCGCGCGCGTGAACGCAAGGCGCATCTCCCGGAGCCGCGCCAGGCGCTCGTCCTGCTCGACCTCGGCTGGCGGTGGGGCGCCGCGGCGCCCGGGGACATCGTCGCCCTCCTCGAGATGCCTGCTGATCTGCCGGATGCCCAGCTCGGATCTTTCGCGGCTCAGATAGGCGGCCTGCATCTCGTTCGTGTAGCCGGTCGCGGCCGCGTCCAGCGGGGTCGCGATCAGCGACGAGGACGGCTCGGGCGCGGCGAGCTCCGGAGTCTCGGCCGGGGCCTCCGGAGACTTCCGCCCGCAGGCGGCGCAGAGGAGGAGCGCCGCGGCGAGGACGGGAAGGCGCCTAGTCCCTGGAGCCGCCAAATTTGAGCTTGAGCCGGCGCGCTACGAAGGAGGGAACGAACTGGTCGGTGCCCGCGCCCAGGCGCGCGACCTCGCGCACCATGGACGCGGAGAGGTAGGTGTATTGGTCGTCGGGCATCAGGAAGACGGTCTCCACGTCCTTGCTCAAGCGCCGGTTGAAGGACGCGAGCTGGAATTCGTAGTCCATGTCCGATACGACCCGCAGGCCGCGGATGAGCACGCGCGCCTTTTTCTTCCTCAAATAATCGACGAGCAGGCCGCCGATGGTGTCGCAGTCCACGTTCGGCAGGCCGCGTATGGACTCCTCCACCATTTCAATGCGCTCCGAAACCGAGAATGAGTTCTTTTTGGAGGCGTTGTTCGATACGGCCACGATGACGTGCTCGAAAAGCTTGGCGGCGCGTTGGATGATGTCGAGATGCCCGCGCGTCAGCGGATCGAAGCTGCCGGGATAGACCGCGATTCGGCTCATGGCCGCAGTATATCGGCGCCCGACCCGCTTGTCAACGCGACGAGCAGGCAAGTGAAGGGCGCGGCCTCGTCGTTTTCCGCGATCTTCACGAGTCCGACGCCGGGGGCGTAATAGCGCTCGCCCGAGCCCCCGTCGCCCTCGGCGATCGAATAGGCGACGCGCAGGCAGTTCTTGAATTTTCCCGCCGGCGTCTCGACCGCCGCGTCGAGCGCCTCGATCCAGAACCGGCGCGGCGCGCGAATCCACTCCGTTCCGACCTTGATCGGGTGCTTGTACTCGACGCATTCGCCCTCGTAAACGCCGCCGGCATCCTTCGTCACGGTGAATTCGGCGACCGTCGCGGGCGCATTCAGCCGCTTGAGCGTGCGGCGGCACTTGGCGATGGTCGCGGCGCCGTTGACGGCGACGTCGAGGATCTCGGTCTTGGAGACGCCGGAGCCCTCGGGGCTCTCGACGGCGTACTCGCGCGTCGCTCCCTTGGCGAGGGGGAAAAAGTCGGTCACGAGGCCGCGGCGGCCCCGTTCTGGCCTACCGAGAAATAGCGGGCCTTCGGGTGGTGGAAGACGAGGGCGGAGACCGTGGCCTCGGGCTCCATCATGAAGCCCTCGGTGAGCGTGACGCCCGCGTGCTTTTCGGGATCGAGAAGCTTGAAGAGGATCGCCTGGTCCTCGAGGTTGGGGCAGGCCGGGTAGCCGAAGCTGACCCGGATGCCCCGGTACTTGCCCTGGAATTTTTCCCGGACGCTCGTTTCCGGCGGATCGCCGATGCCCCACATGCGGCGCATCCGGTCGTGCAGGAGCTCGGCGAAGCCCTCCGCGGCCTCGATCGCGATGGACTGCAGGGCGTGCGACTTGAGGTATTCGCCCGCCTCGCGGTATCGGTCGGAGAGCTCCCGGATGCCCGCGCCGCAGGTCACGACGAACATCGCCGCGTAGTCCCGGCCCATTCCCGCGGGCCTCACGAAGTCGGCCAGGCACAGGCGCTCGCCGGCGGGCTGGCGCGGGAAGTCGAGGCCCGCGACGGGCGCCGCCGCCGAGGGCGACTCGTAGAGGTTCATGCGGTCGCCCGCCGCGTCGACGGCGAAGAACTTGAAGACGGCCTTGGGCTTGATGAGGCCCTTCGCCAGGATCTCGTCCTGGAGCGCCCGCACGCGCCGATGCAGCTCAACGGCCTTGGGGTTCTTGTCCTTGAGGTGCTGCTCCAGGTTCCCGCGCAGGCCGAGGTGCTTGCCGTACAGCATGATCGGGTTGATGTAGCGGAAGATCTCATCCACGGGGAAATCGGAGAGCGCGTGGAGCTTGAGGTCCGGCGGCGTCGGGGGCGCCTCGTGGGTGATCGTGATGCGCGGCGAGTCCGGGCTTTCGGGCGCGGCCTCGGCCGGGGCGGCCGTTTCCGCGCGCAGATACTCCTGGATCTCCCGGTTCTTGGCGAGAAGCGCTTCCCGCTTCTCGCCGAAAAAATCGTTGGCGAGGGAGAGGCCCGTCATGGCGTCCTTCGCGTAGAACACCGGGCCGTCGTAGGAGGGCGCGATGCGTTTGGCCGCGAAGCGCGGCGAAAGGGCGGCGCCGCCGACCAGGATCGGCAGGCGGACGCCCGCCGCCGTCAGGTCGTCGGCGGTGACGACCATCATCTGGGCCGACTTGACCAGAAGGCCGGACAGGCCGATCGCGTCGGGCCTGTGCGCGCGGATCGCCTCGAGCAGCTGCTCGGGCGCGACCTTGATGCCGAGGTCCACGACCTTGTAGCCGTTGTTCTTGAGGATGATGTGGACCAGGTTCTTGCCGATGTCGTGCACGTCCCCCTTGACGGTCGCCAGGACGATGGTCGCGCGGGTGGAGGAGTCGGCCGACGTCATGTGCGGCTCGAGGTGGGCGACGGCCGCCTTCATCACCTCGGCCGACTGGAGGACTTCGGCGACGATCATCGTGTTGGCGCCGAAGAGGCGGCCGACCTCGTCCATGCCGGCCATCAGGGGGCCGTTGATGATTTCCAGCGGCTTGAGGGTTTTGAGGAACTCGTCGAGATCGGCCTTGAGGCCCTCCTGGGAGCCCTCGACGACGTTCTTGGCCACGCGGACATGAATTGGAAGTTTGAGCCGTTCGGAGGGGGTTTTCTCAACGGTCTTGACCCGGCGGAAGTGTTCCGAGAAGGCCGCCACCGCGTCGAAGCCGGCTGGATGCTTGGGGTCGCCGGGGCCGGTCCAAGAAAGGAGGTCCCAGGAAAGCTTTTTCTCGACATCCGGAATTTGAGAATAGCGCGCGAGTTTTTCCGCGTTGACGATGGCGAGATCGAGCCCCGCCTCGACGCAGTGGTGAAGAAAAACGGAATTGAGGACTTCCCGCCCGGCCGCCGGAAGGCCGAAGGACACGTTGGAAATGCCCAAAACGGTCTTGCAGCGCGGCATGGCCGCCTTGATGATCCGGATGCCCTCGATGGTTTCCACGGCGGAGCCCCAGTAATTCTTGTCCCCGGTGCCCGCCGGGAAGACCAGGGGATCGAAGATGATGTCCTCGGGCGCGATGCCGTACTTTGTCGTGAGAAGGTCGAAAGAGCGCTTGGCGATCTCGAGCTTGCGGCCGCGCGTGAGGCCCATGCCCATGACCTTGTCCTCGTCGATCGCGCCGACCACGAGCGCCGCCCCGAATCGGTGGACGAGGGGGATGACGGCCTCGAAGCGCTCCTCGCCGTCCTCGAGGTTGATCGAGTTGAGGATGCACTTGCCGGGCGCGCGCTTGAGGGCCTCCTCCATGACCTTGGCGTCGGTCGAGTCGATCATGAACGGGACCTTGACCTTGCGCACGGCCTTGTCGAAGAAGGCGACGAGGTCTTCTTTTTCGTCGCGGTCGGGGTTGGCCAGGCAGACGTCGATGATATGGGCGCCGGCGCGGACCTGGTGGCGGGCCAATTCGGCGGCGGCCTCGATCTCGCCGCCCACGATGAGCTCCTTGAATTTGCGCGAGCCGATGACGTTGGTGCGCTCGCCCACGATCAACGGGCGGCGGTCCTCATCGAGGGACAAAGACTCCATGCCCGAGACGGAGGAGCGCCGGGGCTTGTGCGCGCGGCGCGGGGGCTTGCCCGCCACGGCCTGCGAAATAAGCTTGATGTGCTCCGGCGTCGTGCCGCAGCAGCCGCCGACGAGATTGACCCAGCCCTCATCGGCGAAACGGCCCACCTTTTTGGCGACCATGGCGGGACTTTCATTGTAGGAGCCATTCTCATCAGGCAGACCGGCGTTCGGATAACAAATCGTGAAAGCGCGCGTTAACGAAGATAATGTGCGCAGGTGGTCGGTCATGAAGTCCGGGCCCGTGGCGCAGTTCATGCCGATGGCGAGCAGGTCGAAGTGGGCGACCGCGTCGGCCAAGGCGGCGATGTCTTGGCCGCCGAGCATGGTGCCCATCGTCTCGATCGAGACCGAGAGGATGATCGGGATGGAGCGCTTCGCGTCGCGGAACGCGGCGTGGATGCCGTTGATCGAGGCCTTGACGTTGATCGTGTCCTGCTGGGTCTCGAGCAGGACGAGGTCGGCGCCGCCCTCAAGCAGGCCCGCCGCGGCCTCGCGGTAGCCCTCGAGGACCTCCTCGTAGGTGATGCCCCCGGTGACCGAGATCGTCTTGGTGCCGGGGCCCAGGGCGCCGGCGACGAAGCGGGGCCTGTCCGCGGTCGCATATTTGGCGGCGGCCGCGCGCGCGAGCTCGCAGGCCTTCTTGTTGATCGCGCGCGCCTTGTCCTGAAGGCCGTATTCAGAGAGCACGTGGCGGATCGCGCCGAAGGTGTTGGTTTCGACCAGGTCCGCCCCGGCCGCGAAGTAGGCCTCGTGGACGTCCTGGATCACGTCGGGGCGGACGAGGACGAGGTTTTCGTTGCAGCCCTCGAGAGCCTCGCCGCCGAAATCGGCCGCCCCGAGGTCGCGGGCCTGGAGCATGGTGCCCATGGCGCCGTCGAGCACGAGGAGACGGCGATGGAGCAGCTCCCGGAGCTCCTCCTCGCGGCCGCGATCAGTGAAAATCGGGCGTCCTTGGCTCATGTTTTCTTGTAAATTGAAAGACCACGCCGCATGGCGTGGTCTTTTTCGCCGTTTTAGCTCCCGTTGGGCCCGGGGCAATTGGGCTTAAATCCTCGCCAACGACGGGGCATAGTATAGCGCTTCGGGACTTCGGGCGCCAGCGTGAAAATCAGGCCTAAGCGAGGTCGATCCAGTTCCAGCGGCTTTGGTAGAGGGCGATCAGGCGCTCGCGCAGGGGGCCGTGGCCGGGCGCCAACAGCTTGGGGTCGGCTTGGAGCAGCTCGTCGGCGTCGGCGCGCGCGAGGCCGAGGAGCTCCGTATCCTTCAGGATGTCGGCGACGGCCAGCGCAAGCTCGCCGCTTTGCGCCGTGCCGAGCAGCTCGCCCGGGCCGCGCAGCTTGAGGTCCTCTTCTCCTATCTTGAAGCCGTCCGCGGTCGCGGCCATGATGTCGAGGCGCGCGCGGGCGTGCTCCGTGCGCGGGTCGGCGACGAGGTGGCAGCAGGACTCGCCGCCGCCGCGGCCGATGCGGCCCCGGAGCTGGTGCAGGCTCGCCAAGCCGAAGCGGTCGGCGTTTTGGATCACCATCGCCGTCGCGTTCGGCACGTCGATGCCGACCTCGATGACCTGGGTCGCGACGAGTATTTTTGTTTCGCCCGAGGCGAAGCGGCGCATGACCGCGCTTTTGGCCTTGCCGGTCATGGCCCCGTGGATGAGGTCCGTCCGAATGCCCGGAAAGACCGAGGTCTTCAGGCGCTCGAACTCGGACTTGGCCGACTGCAGGTCGAGCCGGGCGGATTCCTCGATGATCGGATAGACGATATAGGCCTGGCGTCCGGCCGCGACCTCGAGTCGGACCGCGGCGAAGGCCTCTGCCTCGGGAGAGAGGAAGGTCTTGATCGGCGCGCGTCCCGGCGGCATTTCGTCGATCGTCGAGGCCTCGAGATCGCCGTACAGCGAGAGCGCCAGGGTGCGCGGGATCGGCGTCGCCGTCATGACGAGCAGGTCGATGAGGCTCCCTTTTTGGCGCAGGGTCGTGCGCTGGCGCACGCCGAAGCGGTGCTGCTCGTCGATGACGGCCAGGCGCAGATTCGGAAGGGAAACGCCGCTCTCGAGCAGGGCATGGGTGCCCACGACGATGTCGACCTCCCCCGCGCCCGCCGCCGCGAGAATCCGCGCGCGCTCCTTTTTGGGCGTGCGCGAGGTCAAGGACGCGATCCTCACGGGCAGGCCGTCCAGGAATCGGTCGAGGGTCGCCCGGTGCTGGTCGGCCAGGATCTCCGTCGGAGCCATCAGCGCGCCCTGGCCCCCGTTTTCCACGGCGAGAAGCAGCGCGGAGAGCGCCACCACCGTCTTGCCCGAGCCGACGTCGCCCTGGAGCAAGCGCGTCATCGGATAGGGTTTGCGCATGTCGTCGAAGATCTCGTTGATGACGCGCTTCTGCGCGCGGGTGAACTCGAAGCCGGCCCTTTGCCGAAACGGCGTCAGCAAGGCGCGCTTGATCTCGTAGGAGAAGCGCTTGCGCAGCCCGCGGGTCTGGCGGCGCTTGAGGATCCAGGCCAGCTCGAGCAGCAGAAGCTCCTCGTAGGCAAGGCGCGCGCGCGCGGCCTCGAGCTCCGCGTCCGAGCGGGGGAAGTGGATGCCGCGCAGGGCCTGGGGCGCGGCGAGCAGTTTTCGCTTCGCAATGAGCTCGGCGGGCACCGCATCGCGCGCGGAATCGGCGGCGAGCTCGAGGGCTTTGTGCGCGGCCTCGCGCACGAGGCGCTGGGACAGGCCCTTGGTCAGCGCGTAGACGGGAGTGATGCGGCCCGCGTGCATGCGCCAGCGCTCGTCGGCCAGGGGATAGTGCTCGTCCACTCGGATTTCGCGCACGCCGGTCAGGTCCGGCTCGGCGCGGCCGATCACCCACAAGTCGGCGCCCTCGGCCGCCCCGCTTTTTAACGACGCGAAGGCGTCGTAGCCGCGCGAGAGGTGCTTGAACCAGAGGCACTCGACCTTGCCGTGGGCGGTGGCGAGCGTCGCTTTGTAGATGCCCAAGGCCGGTCCCGCGGCGTGCTGCGCGGCGCGCAGGACGCGGCCTCTCAGGACGACGAGGCCGCCCGTGGGAATCCTCAGGTCCCGGGTTTCGTGGCGGTCCTGCCAAAGGCGGGGGTAGTGGGCAATGAGGTCTCCTAGAGTTCTGACGCCGAGATGCTCGAAGAGAACCGCCCGACGGGGGCCGACCCCCTTCAGGTATTGCACGGGCGCGTCGATGTCTCGCATATGGTCCGTCAACTTGCTATAATGAGAGTACAATGTCATTCAAGTGTCAGATTCCCGGTTGCGGAAAGGGCCCCAAGTCCGGCAACAGCTACAGCCACTCGCATAAGGCCACCCGCCGCGTCTTCCGCCCGAATCTTCAGCGGCAGAAGATCGCGATCGAGGGCCGGACCCAGACTGTCTATGTGTGCACGGACTGCATCAAGTCCGGGCGCGCGGTTCGTCCGACTCGATAATAGCCAACCCGGTCCGCATGTACAAGGAAGGGGGCGCGCTCCTGGCCTGGGCCCTCGCCCTGGCCCTGCTCGTCTTGGGCCTTCCGATTCATAATCCGGATCTGTTCTGGCATCTGTCCGCCGGGCGCTGGATATTGGCCCATGGCGCCGTCCCCGCCTCGGATCCGTTCTCGTTCACGCGTTTCGGCGCGCCCTGGATTGATTTCGAGTGGCTGACCCAGGCGCTTTGGTTCGGCGTGAACGCCGCGGCCGGCCTGCGCGGTCTTTGGGCGCTCAAGGCGGTCATGCTGGCTCTCGCCTTCCTTCCTCTCGACGGGATTCTGCGCGACAAGGGGGCCTCTCCGGCCGCTCGGGCGGCCGGCCTCGGCCTGTGGACCTGCGCGATTCTGGCTTCCGCCGACCTGCGCGCCGACCTGTTCACCGCGGCGTTCGCGGCGCTTCTGCTGCGGCGCCTGGAGTCGGGACGCGCGTTGTTTCTCTTCGGTTTCGGCCTGTTCGCGCTGTGGGGCAATCTTCACGCCGGCTTTCCCGTGGGGCTGGCGCTGTACGCGGCCTACGCCCTGGGCGCCCGCTTTTTCGGGGGCCCAAGACCGGCGGGCCTGGGGGCGGAAGCCTGCGGGGCCCTGCTCGGCGTCCTGCTCAACCCCTACGGCCTCAAGATTTACGCGGCGATCGCGGCGCACGGGGACGACTCGATCGGCCGATTCGTGCGCGAGTGGGGGCCCGTGGACTGGCGTTCGCCGTTCCAACGCCCATTGATTCCGGCGCTGTTCGTCGGGGCGGCGGCCGCGCGGGCCGCCTGGCCGCGCGCGCCCGCGCTCGCCATGAGCGCGGGGGCCCTCGCGTTCGCCACGGCGGCGAGCGCGCGCTTCAGCGTCTGCTTCGCCGCGGCCGCGGTCGCCTGCCTGGCCGCGGCGTGGCCCCGGGCGCGGGCGTCCTGGGCCGCGGCGGGGCTTGCGGCGGCGACGGTCTTGATCGCCGGGGCGTCGGCGCGGGCGGCCTGGGGCCGGGCGTTTTCGGACGCCTACGTGGCGCGCCGGGCCGTCGACTTCGTCGTCGCGGAGCGCGCCGTGTTCGCGCCGCTGCGGCTGTTCAACACCTACGAGTGGGGCGGCTATCTGGGCTGGCGCCTCGGCCCGGAGGGCCGCGTGTACGGCGACGGGCGCTACCTGTTTCACGGGCAGCTGGCGGAGCTGCAGGAGGCCCTGGCGGGCGCCGCGCCGATGGCCGCGTTCATCGAGCGCAACCGGCTCGACGCGCTCCTGATCCGGAATTATCCGGCGCGGACGGCGGGCGCGCGGGTCTACCCGGACGGCTCCCGCCGCGAGCTGACGCGGCCGTGGTACATTTCGTACCTGCCGCGCGAGCGCTGGGCCCTGGTCTGGTGGGACGTCCAGGCGCTCGTCTTCGTGGACCGCGCGCGGGTCCCGGCCCCGTGGCTCGCGGCTCACGAGTACCGCTGGTGGCGCCCCGGCGACGGGGAGGCGCTTTCCGACGCCTTGGCGCGGGGGGAGGCCGTGGCGGCGGAGGTCGAGGCGGAGAGAAGCCGCCATGGCTATTGACGATGTCCGGTTTCGGGGCTATTCTTCGGCGTCGTTGACAGGAGGCGACTTGGCATGAAACTTTATGCGCTGGCGTTGGCGGCGGTTGTCGCGGTTTTATCGCCGGCTGTTTCGGCCGACGATTACGGAGGCGAGCGCGGGGGCCGCAACGAGCGGCGCGAAGGCATGGAAGCGCGCGGAGACCGAAAGGGGCCGCGCGACCCGCATGGCGGCGATCCGGCGATGAGGGAAAAGTTCGAGAAGATGCAGGAACTGGAGCAGAAGATCCGCGAAATCGCGCGGAGCATGCGCCAGGGCTCGGATTCAGAGAAAGCCGCGGCCAAGGCGGAGGCGCGCAAGGCGCTTGGGGAGCTGTTCGACGCGAAGCTCGCCATGGAAAAGGCCATGCTTGAAAAGATGGAGAAGCACGCCGCCGAGCTCAAGGCGAAGATCGCCCGGAAGGCCTCCTCGCGCGAGAAGGCGATCGAGAGCCGGCTTGCCCGCATGAGCGGCGAGGGCGACGACTGGGATTAGCGCGGGCAGCCGCCCCCGCCCGCGTCACGTGATGATGCCCTGCTCGCGCAGGTAGTGGCGGATTTTCGAGCGGGCGCGCGCGGTCTTGACGTAGCCGAGCCAGTCCTTCTTGGGCATCGAGCCTTTTTTCGTGATGATCTTGCAGATGTCGCCCGACTTGAGCGCCATGTCGAGCTTGACCATCTTGTTGTTGACCTGCGCGCCGACGCAGGAGAAGCCGATCGCCGTGTGCACGGCGAAGGCGAAGTCGAGGGGCGTGGCGCCCACGGGGAGGACTTTCACCTCTCCGGCCGGGGTGAAGACGAAGACCTGGTTGAACTCGAGGTCGGTCTTGAGGCTGTCGAGAAATTCGCGAGGCGAATTGAGGTCCTGCAGCCACTCCATCCACTGCCGCAGCCAGTTGAGCTTCTCCTCCATATGCGCGTCGCGCGCGGATTCGCCGGTCTTGTAGCGCCAATGGGCGGCGATTCCGTATTCGGAGGAGAGGTGCATCTCCTCGGTGCGGATTTGGATCTCGACGAGCTCGCCGGTCGGGCTGACGATCGTCGTATGCAGCGAGCGGTACAGATTCAGCTTCGGCGTCGAGATGTAGTCGGTGAAGGAGCCCGCCACGGGCTTGAAGTGGGTGTGGATGATGCCCAGCAGCGCGTAGCAGTTGGCCACGGTGTCGGTGATCAAGCGCACGCCCAGGGCGTCCTGGATGTCCTCGAAGGGCTTCTGCTGGCGCTCCATCTTGCCGTAGATGGACCACAGCGTCTTGCTGCGCGCGAGGATCCGGCAGGGTATGTTGGCGCCCGCGAGCACCTTCTCCACCGCCGCGCGTATCTCCACGAGGCTTTTTTCGCTTCCGGCGTGCGTGGCCGCGACCTTGCCCATGAGCTCGGCGTGCTCGTCGGGGTGCACGTACTTGAAGGCCAGGTCCTCGAGCTCGCCCTTGAGCTTGAACATGCCGAGGCGGTGCGCCAGCGGGGCGTACAGGGCCATCGTTTCGGCGGCGATGCGCTCCTGCTTGTCCCGGGGGAGGAAGTTGAGCGTCTTCATGTTGTGCAGGCGGTCGGCAAGCTTGACGACGATGACGCGTATGTCCTGCGCGGTCGCGAGCAGCATCTTGCGCCAGTTCTCGGCCTGGGCCTCGTCTCGCGACTCGAACTTGAGGGCGTCGAGCTTGGTGACGCCGATGACGAGCATGGCGATTTCCTCTCCGAACTCGGCGCGCAGCTGCTTTTCGGTCGTGGAGGTGTCCTCGATCGTGTCATGGAGCAGGCCCGCGCAGACCGACGGCAGATCCATGCGCCACTCGATCAGGGACTCGGCGACCGCGGCGCAATGCGTCAGATAGTGCTCGCCGGAGGCGCGGGCCTGGTTGACGTGCATCTTTTCCGCGAAGTCCCAGGCGAGCTCGAGGGCGATCGGATCCACGTGCGGCGAGTAGGCGGAGAACTTGGCGAGCAGGTCGTTTTTTTGGATCAAGAGGCCTCGCCGGAATCGCGCGCCGCGCTCTGCAGCTCGAAAAGCCGGCGGTACAGGCCTCGGGACGCCATGAGCTCCGCATGCGTTCCGGACTCGGCCAGGCCGCCGGCGCTCAAGACGTAAATTTTATCCGCCGGCGCGACGGACGCCAGGTCGTGCGCGATCGTGACGACCGTGCGCCCGGCGAGCGCGGTTCTCAGCACGGAAAGGATATCGGCCCGGGCGGGCTCGTCGAGGTGGGCGGTCGCCTCGTCGAGGACGACGATCTCCGGGTCCTTGAGCAGCATGCGCGCTATCGCCAGCTTTTGCCGCTGCCCCGAGGACAGGGAGAATCCCCAGTCGCCGAGCGTCGTCTGGTAGCCCTCGGGCAGGGCGGCGATGAATTCCTCCGCGCCGACGGCCCGCGCGGCCCGCTCGACCTCGGAGAGGGTCACAACCTTGCGGCCGAGCGCCAGGTTTTGGAACACGGTGTCGTTGAAGAGCGCGGCGTCCGAGGACACGAGTCCGATGCGCGCGCGGATCGAGGACGCGTCGAATTCCCGGGCGTCGGCGCCGTCGAAGGTCAGGCGGCCCTCCGAGGGGTCGTGCAGGCGGAGGAGGATCTTCGCGATCGTCGTCTTCCCGCACCCGCTCGGTCCGACGATCGCCGTGCGGGCGCCCTTCGGGATATCCAGGTCGAGGCCGCGCAGCGCCCAGCCGCGCGCGCCGGGATAGCGGAAGCCAGCGCCCTCGAGGCGAACTCCCGATAGGAGGCGCTGAAAGTCGGGCATCCGCTTGCGCGGCACGGCGGGCTTTTCCTCGAGAATCTGGAAAAGACGTTCGGCCGAGGCCCATGCGCGCTGCCCCTCGGCGTTGATCCGGGCGAGATTCTTGATCGGCGCGTAGGCGACGAGCAGGGCGCCCATGAAGGCGAAGAACGCTCCCGGCGTCATGCGTCCGAGGATCACCTCGCCGCCGCCGAACCAGATGACGGCGGCGACCATGACCGAGGCGCCGAGCTCGAGCAGGGGATTCATCAGGGCCGTGGCGCGCAGGTAGCGCATCATCGGCTGGAAGAAGGATTCGTTTTCTTCCCGGAATTTCTCGGTGGCGCCTTCCTCATAGTTGAAGGCCTTCACCGTCATCATGCCCTGCACGCTTTCCTGGAATCGGTGGTGCAGGCGGTCCACGGCGATCTGGGACTGGCGGCTGGCGTCGCGCATCTTGCGCGAGAGGACGTACAGGGCGGCGAGCGACAGGGGAGAGCCGAACACCGCCAGCAGGGCGAGGCGCCAATCGAGCTTGAACAGGGAGCCGACGAGGAACACCACGGTCATGCTGTCCCGGATCAGGTACACCGGCAAGGTCGTCAGCGCGTTTTGCGCGAGCGTCAGGTCCCCGGTCACGCGCGAGAGAACGTCGGCGCCGCGCAGGCCCGAGTAGTACTCGAGCGGAAGCAGGTGCAGATGCCGGAACAGGTCCTCGCGAATCTGCTGGCTCACGCGCTGGCCGATCCAGCTCATGAGGTAGTTCTGAACGTACGAGGCGACGGCCTTGAGGGCCACGAGTAGGGGCACGCCCGCGACGGCGAGGGCGAGCATGCGGAGGTCCTTCGCGATGAAGACCTCGTCGACGATCGGCTTGAGAAGGAGAATGGCCATGCCGTTGAACGCGGAAACGGCGATCATCGCGAGGCAAGCCCAGGCGAAGCGGCCGAGATAGGGCCGCAAGTAGCGCGCGAGCCGCCGCCGGACGCTCATGGCCTAGCGGCCGCCTGCGCGGCGCCCGCGAGCACGGCCGCGGCGGCGCGGTCTGCCGCCCCGGGCTCGCCCAGGGAGAGGCGCACCTTGAGGAGCTCGGCGCGCGCGGTTTCGGCGCGGGCGGGGTCGTCGAGGAACGCGGCGGCCTCGGCGGCGACCCGTTCGGCGGTGGCATCGCGCTGGATCAGCTCGGGCACGACGGTTTTTCCGGCGAGCAGGTTGGCCATCGCGATATGCTTGACGTTGATCAGGGCCCGCGCGACGGCATAAGTCGGCCAGGACATCTTGTAGACGACGACCATCGGAACGCCGAGAAGGGCGTTCTCCAAAGTCGCGGTGCCCGATGAGCAGACGGCCAGGTCTAAAGTCGAGCGCAGCGCGTAGTCCTGCTCGCGGACGATCCTCACCCCCTCCGGAAGAGCGCCGTAGGCGGAGTCTTCCTGGTTGGGGGAGGCGAACAGGAGCCCGCGGAGTCCGGGCCGGTCGCGGCGCAGCGCCCGGAACGCCTCGAGAAAGATCGGCAGGTGGCGCCTTACCTCGGAGGAGCGGCTTCCGGGCAGCAGGCCCACGATGTTCGACGCGGCGGCTCGCGGCTTGGGCTCGGGGATGAGGTCGAGAAGGGGGTGGCCGACGAAGTCGGCGGGAACGCCGGAGTCGCGATAGAGGCGTTCCTCGAACGGGAAAATGACCAGCATTTTTTGGATGAAGCGCTTAAGCGCCCGGATCCGGCCCGGGCGGGAAGCCCAGACCTGCGGGCTGATGAAGTAGAAGGCGGGGATGCCGGCGTCCTTGGCGTACGGAAGAATGCGCCGGTTGAAGCCGTAGTAATCCACGCAGACCAGCGCGTCGGGACGGCGCTCGGCGAGAAAGGACTTGAGCCGCCCGGCCAGCTTGAGCAGGAAGCCCAGATTGAACGCGGGCTCCCAGAAGCCGGTCAAGCCGCGCGAGGCGAGGTCCCCGATGAACTCGTCGGCGACGGCGCGGCACATCGGGCCTCCGACGGCGGCCACGCGGACGGACGGGTCCCGGCTCTTGAGCGCTTTGATCAAATTCGACGCGTGGAGGTCCCCGGAGGGGTCTCCCGCCACGATGAGAAATAAGCTCGGTTTCAAGAAGGGTCAGTTGCGCAAGATGTCTTTGCCGACTGATTTCGCGATCGTGCCCAGGTCCTGGGCCCAGCTTGGGATCAGGGAGCGGGAGCCGGCGTGGCCGGACAGCTCGTAGCGCCGGAGCTCCTCTGAAATCTGCAGGGCGAGCTTGAGCGCCTCGACCCCGCGCTCCCCGCTCGGCCAGGGCTTGCGGTTGTGCCGGATGCAGTCGAGGAAGTGCTGCTGCTCGTTGCGCAGCGGGTCGATCGAGGACAATTTCGGGCTCAGGTACTCGACGTCCTTGAGGCTCTTGATCGCGGACGCCTTCTTGCGGTAAACCTTGAGGGCGGTGTTGCCGTAGTCGAGGGAGATGTAGGAGTCCTTTTGGAACGCCCTTAGTTTCCGGCTCTTGGTCAGGGAGATGCGGCTTGCCGTCAGGTCGGCGACGCAGCCCGTCTTGAAGCGCACGCGCACGTTGGCGATGTCCTCGTGGCCGGACAGCAGGTTGGCGCCCAGGGCCTCGATGCTCTCGACCTCGGAGCCCACCAAGGTCAGCAGGATGTCGAGGTCGTGGATCATCAGGTCCATCACGACGCCGATGTGGGCCGTGCGCGGATCGTAGGGGCCAAGGCGCTCGACCGTGATGTAGCGGGGGTCGCGTATGTGCCGAACCGCCTCGAGCACGGCGGGGTTGAAGCGCTCGATGTGCCCGACCTGGAGGATGACCTCCTTCGCCTCCGAGAGCGCGAGCAGTTCCCTCGCCTCGTCCACGGACGAGGCGAGGGGCTTCTCGATGAGGCAGTGCGCGCCGGCGGCGAGCACGGCCTTGCCGACCTCGTAGTGGAGCGGCGTCGGCACGGCCACGATGACCGCGTCGACGCGGGCCAGCACGTCCTTGTAGTCGCGCACGGCGACCGTGTTGGACTGCCAGGCCGCGAGCTGGGCCTTCCAAATGTTGGTGTCGCAGACGCCGGCGAGCTCGACGTCGGGGAGCCGGGACAGCGCGCGCGCGTGGTGGGTGCCCATCTTGCCCGCGCCGACCACGGCGACGCGCGTCTTCGGCGTTCCGGCCCCGGTCATTGAACGGGGCCCTCCGGGGGAAAGCCCGCGACGGCGATCCCGGCGGCGTCGGCGTCCCTCGCGAATCGTTCGCGGTCGAACACCAGGGTCGATCCGGCCTCGAGGGCGAGGGCGCCGACTCCCGCCGCGCGGAAGCGGGCGAGAGAATCGAGGCCGACGACGGGCAGGTCGAAGCGGAAGTCCTGGCGCGGCTTGGCGACCTTCACGACGACGAGGGCGGGCTCGCGGCCCAAGGCGCGCGCGAGGGCGGCCGCGCGCGCCACGCAGGCGTCGGTGCCCTCCATGCCCTCGACGGCGACGATGGCCGCCCCCTGCACGACCACGGTCTGGCCGATGTCGAAGCCCGCGACGGACTTGGCGGCGCGCCACCCCAGGACCGCGTCGGCGAGTTCCTCTTTCGTGAAGGTTTTCGCCGTCAGCGGTCCGGCGGGCGCGAGCAGGTGCTCGAGATAGGAGGCCGAGGAGACGAACTCGAGGCCGTCCTTGGCGAACTCATCGGCGACCGCCCTCAGGATGGTGTCCGTGCGCTTGTCCTTGAGCCCCAGGAGGAGTTTCGCCGCGCGCCAGTCGGGCAGCACGCCGCCGAACAGGGACACGTGCTGGACCTTGCCGGCCATGACGACCTTGCGCACGCCGCGCTCCTTCAGGATCTTGATGGGAGCGTCGAGTTGTCCGAGCTTGAACCAGGTCACGCCGCCCGCCGCGGCCGCGAGCGCGGGATCGGTGACCCCGGGGATGCCCAGCGCCACGACGGGCACGCCCCGGCGCCCCGCCTCCTGGGCGACGAGAAGGGGAAAGCGGCCGGAGCCCGCGACGAGTCCCAGCGGCTCCATGCTCCTAAAGAGAGGCCTCCTCGAGCTCCGTGGCGCCGGCGGCCGGACGCGTGAAGCCGCGCTTGCCCGTCGCCTCGATGAAATCGATCCATTCCCGGACTTCCTTGCAGGGATTGCCCGTCTTGAGTTGAGCGATTGCGTCGGCTTGGGAAAGTCCCGAAAGAAAGAGCGTGCGGTAGGCGGCCTTCAGGGCGGACACCGACTCCCGCGGCACTCCCGCGCGGCGCAGGCCGAGGAGGTTGAGGCCGCGCATCGTCGCGCGGTCGCCCTGCGTGGTCGCGAAGGGCAGGACGTCCAATCCGTTCATCGAACCGCCTCCGAGCATGGCCAGGCGGCCGATGCGGTTGTGCTGATGGACGGCGCTCATGCCGCCGAGCACGGCGTAATCGCCGACGTGGACGTGCCCGGCGAGCAGGACGGCGTTGACGACGATGACGCCGTCGCCGACGACGCAGTCGTGCGCGATATGCGAACAGGCCATGAACAGGCAGCCCGAGCCGATCCGGGTCAGGCCCCCGCCCTGGGCCGTGCCGCGGTTGATCGTCACGCACTCGCGCACCGTGTTCTTGTCGCCCATGACGAGGCGCGTCTTCTCGCCCGCGTACTTGAGGTCCTGCGGCGGGGTGCCCACGTAGCAGCCCGGGTGCAGCGCGTTGTCGGCGCCGAGCGTCGCGTGTTCGACGACGGCATGAGCGCCGATCTTCGTGCGCGGACCGACGACGGTGTCGGGGCCGATGATCGCGTACGGCCCGATCTCGGCGGACGGGTCGATGCGCGCGGACGGGTCTATGATCGCGGTCGGGTGGGCGGCCATGGCTTTTAAGCGGCCGCCTTGTCGACAAGCGCGAAGGTCATCTTCGCCTCCGCGACGAGCTTCCCGTCCACGAACGCCTCCCCGCGGAACTTGCCGGCCCTGCCGAGGCGCAGAATTTCGATGTGGTGCTTGAGGACGGTCCCGGGCAGGACGGGCGCGCGGAACTTGGCCTCGTCGATGCCCATGAAGAAGGCGATTTTGTTCTCGAGGCCGCTCTTGGAGAGGAGCATGGCGCAGGCCGTCTGCGCCATCGACTCGATGATCAGCACGCCGGGCATGACGGGCTGGCCGGGAAAGTGGCCCTCGAAGAAGTGCTCGTTGGCGGTGACCATCTTCACCCCGACGCAGTACTTGTCCTCCTGAATGACCTCGATGCGGTCGATGAGAAGAAATGGGTAGCGGTGCGGGATCGCCTTCTTGATGCCCATGACGTCGAGCGATCGGACGGGGGCGGCGGAACATACGGCGTTGACGGCGGGGCCTGCGGTTTCGGCGCTCATGTTAATTGACCTCCAGGACGTGGGCCTTCGATCTGCGCAGTTTCTTGGCGGCGGCGTCGAGAAGCCGCGCGAACTCGATGTTGTGCGCGTGGCCAAGGCGCTCGGCCTCGATTTTCATCTTGAACAGGGGGCGTCCGATCAAAGTGAGGTCGCCGATGAGGTCGAGCATCTTGTGGCGAACGAACTCGTCGGGGAAGCGCAGGCCCTCCGCGTTCGTGTGGAAGCGATCCTTGCCGATGACGATCGCGTTCTCGAGGCTGCCGCCCTGGGCCAGGCCCTGGGACTTGAGATAGGCGACCTCGTGCTCGAAGCAGAACGTGCGCGCGCGCGCGACCTCGGCGAGGTAGCTTTCGCGATCGACGATCATGGACAGGGTCATCCTAGGCATGAGGGGGTGATCGTGCACGAGCGTCGCGACGATCTCGAAGCGCTCGGAGGGGGTCGCCCGGTAGCGCGCGCCGTCCTTGGCCGCGTAGACGACCTCGTGCGGCAGGTGCAGGCGGCGCTTCGGGGCGTCGAGGATCTTGAGGCCCGCGCGGATGAGCGCCTCGATGAACGGCAGCGCCGAGCCGTCCATGATCGGCGGCTCGTTGGCGGTCACCAGGATGTCGATGTTGTCGATGCCGAGGCCGGTGCAGGCGGACAGCACGTGTTCGACGGTGTGAACCTTGGCGTCGCCGAGGCCCAGGTTCGTGCCGCGCGCGGTCGTGAGCACGAAGGCGAGGCGGGCCGGGATCATCGGCGTGCCGGCCAGGTCGGAGCGGAAGAAGCGTATCCCCGTGTTGGCGGGCGCGGGGCGGAAGGATATCCTGGATTTATTTCCGGTATGGAGCCCGACGCCCTCGAGCTCGACCTCCCTCCCGATCGTGATTTGCAGGGAATTTTCATTATTCATCATATCGTGGGCCTCTCGAGTTTCTTGATCTTCTCGAACAGCTCCGGCAGGCGGCCGATGAGAGCCTGAAGCTTGAAAGCTTCCCGGTGCGGGCGGCCGGGCGAGCCGAACAGGACGGATTTCGGGGGCACGTCGCTCATGACGCCGGTCTGCGCGGTGATGATCGCGCCGCTTCCAATCGTCAGGTGGCCGGCGATCCCGGCTTGGCCGGCGAGTATGACGTTGTCGCCGACGATCGACGAGCCGGCGATGCCCGTCTGCGAGACGATGACGCAGTCGCGGCCGATCTGGACGTTGTGGGCGATCTGAACGAGATTGTCGATCTGGGTCCCGCGCCGGACCACGGTCGAGCCGACGGCGCCGCGGTCGATCGTCGAGTTGGCGCCGATCTCGACGCCGTCCTCGATGATCACGTTTCCGATTTGCGGTATCTTGGCGTGCCGGCCCGTCTTCTTGTCGGTGAGGAAGCCGAAGCCGTCGGCCCCGATGACCGCGCCCGGGTGGATGATGACGCCATCGCCGACCACGCAATCTTCCCGGATGACGACCTGCGGATAGATCAGGCAGTCGCGGCCGATCTTGGCGTTGGCGCCGATGTATGCCTGCGGCATGACGACCGTGTTCTCGCCGATCTCCGCGCCGCTCTCGACGACCGCGAAGTCGCCGATCGCGACGTTGGGCCCCAGGACGGCTCGGTCGTGGATCGAGGCCCGCGCGCTGCGCGCGGGAAGAATCTTGGTCCTGTCGTGCGCGTCGATCAGGCGCACGAGCGCCGCGAAGGCGGCGCGGGGCTCTTGGACGATGACCCTGCCCTTCGCGGCGCAGGGCATGTCCCGGCGCTCCGGACCCAGGAACAGGCAGCCCGCGGGAGCCGCGGCTGCGAGGGCCGCGTATTTTTGGTTCTCGAGAAACGCCGCGTCCGTGGGCCGGGCATCGGCCAGGTTCGCGACGCCCGTGACCGCGTGGTCGAGCGCGCCCATGGCCTCGCCCCCCACGAGCGCGGCGATGTCCGAGACGGTCAGCGGCTTCGGCAGCGTTTTCATTGGGCTGGCGCGGCTCCGCGCAGCTGCTTCAGGACCTTGTCGGTCAGATCGACGGCCGGGTGGCCGTAGAGCGTGGCGGATTTATCCACGACGACGCTGACGCCCTCGCGCTTGGCGACCTCTGAAATCGCGCGGTAGAGACGGGCGAGGACCTGGTCGGTTTTGCGTCCCTCGGCGTCAAGCAGGGCGCGCTCCGCCCCGAGGCGCTCCCGGTCGAGCTCGCCCTGCAGACGGTCGAGCTCGCCTTGTTTGGCGACGATTCGGCCGTCCAGCTCAAGGAGGCGCTGGGCCGGCGTCGGGCCGGCTGGGGCCGCCGCGGGCAAGGCGGCCGCCGGGGACGAGGCGACGGCGACGGGCTCCGCCGCGGCGGGGACCGGCGTCGGGGCGGCGGGGGCCGGTTCCGGCGCGGCCGGCGGCGCGCCGCGATCGCGGGTTGGGTTCAGGGGGGATGCGGCGGGCCGCTCGAGATCGAGGGGCCCGTGGGTCAGCCCGGGAAGGTTGATCGTCAGCGGCGCCGTCTCGCTGGAGGCGGCGACGTCGGGCGCGACCGGCGGCAGGGCGGTCACGGGCGCCGTGTCCGCGGCGACCGGGGCCGCCTGCTTGGGAGCTTGCGCGACCGGCGGCATCAAGGGAGCCGGCTCGGAGACGGGAGCCGGCGCGGGAACGGAGGCCGCCGGAGTGGACCGCGCGAGCTCCTCGCGCTCGATCCGAAGCGAATCGAGATCCCTCCGCAGGCGCAGCAGCTCGGCCTTTTTCGCGTTGACGCTCTCCTCGGCCTGGCGAACGAGCTCTTCCAGGCCCTCCCGGGCGCGCGCGGCGTCGGGGCTGGCGCTGAACATGCGGCGCATGTCCACGAAGCCCACGCTGCCGCGTTCCGCGCGATTTTCCTCGAGCGAGAGCTCGATGGCGCGGGATCGGGGAGCGGCGAGGACGGACGTCAGCGCGGCGCAAAGAAGCAGCGGCGGGATTCGTTTCATTAAAATAGAGGTCCTAGGCCGAAGTTTATCTGATATAAGCGCTCGCCGTCGCGATGGTTGAGACCGTAGCCGTAGTCGAGGCGTATGGGGAAGGCGGGAGTCACGAAGCGCAGGCCGAAGCCGATGTCGGTCTTGATGTCGCGCCGATCGGGACCGATGCGGCCGGTGACGTCGCGCGCGCGGTCCCAGGCGCCGCCCGCGTCGACGAACGCCACGAATTTGACGATCGTTTTTTTCCGCTCGCGGGCGAGGGGAAAGCCGAACTCGACGTTGGCCACGCTGTAGATCTTGCCGCCCTGGGGGAAGCCGGCCTCGCCCGACGGCGAATAACCGCGCAGGGAATCCTGGCCGCCGATGAAGAATCGGTCCTGGACGGGGACGATCTTCGTCTCGTTGAACTGCGTGACGTAGCCGCCCCGGTGGTACGCCGAGACGACGAAGGGCCAGTCCTCGACCGTGAAGAGCGTGTAGTGCCCCTGGTTCGTGAGGCTCGGCTTGAAATAATGGATGTCGCCCATGAACGGGCCGCCCGAAAGCAGGACGCCGATTCCGTGGCGGGTGCCGCGCGCGGGGTCCCAAATGCTGTCGCGCGTGTCGCGCGCGAGCTCCGCGCCGAACGAGGATTGTATGCTGGTGCCCTCGGAAAGAGAGCCCTTGAACTGCTCCTGCACGTTCTGGATCGAGATCCGGGCCAAGCCGTAGGTCAGATTCAGCTGGTATTTGTCCTCGTCGAAGCGGGGGCCGAGGCGGATCGAGCCGCCCGTGCGCCGCTCGACGTAGGCGGACAGGGAGGTGTCGAACGGGTTGATGCGCCGCGTATTGTAGACGTCGAAGCCGAGGCTCGTCGGATGGCTGCCGAGCCAAGGCGTCGTCCAGCTCAGCGAGTAGTCCTGCACGCGCTTGCCGAAAGACCATTGGATCGAGGCTTTTTGCGCGCGGCCGAACAGGTTGAGGTGCTGCAGGGACAGGGTGCCGATGAGGCCGTCCAAGGACGAGTAAGCCGCGCCCGCCGTCAGCATGCCCGGCTTGCCCTCGGCGACGTCGAAGGTCAGGTCGACTTTATCCTGATCGGAAGGCGTCTGCTGCAGGTCGAGATCCACGTCGTCGATGAAGCCGAGATTGCGGATCTTGTCGATGCTGCGGCGCACGCGCGAGGAGCGGAACATGTCGCCCGGCTTGATGACGATTTCGCGGCGCAGGACGTGAGTCTTGGTCGCCTTGTTCCCCTCGACGTCCACGTGGCCGACGTAAGAGATCGGGCCCTCCACGATTTCATACAGGACGTTCATGCGGTCGACGCGCGCGTCGAAGGTCTTGACCGGGTTGATGCGGGTGCGCAGGCGCCCGCGGTCGGAGTACAGCTCCTGGATGCCGCGTATCGTTTCCTCGAACTTTTCCTGATTAAAGATCCGGCCCTCGCGGTATTCGACGGCCTTGGCGAGCTCGCTCGAGGTGTAGATCAGGTTGCCCTCGAAGGTCGTCTTGCCGAAACGGTAGGAGCGGCCCTCGGTCACGCCCAGCGCGATGTTGATGCGCGTCTTGTCGGCGCTGAGGGTGACGAGCGGGCTTGAGACGGCCACGTCGAGGAAGCCGTTGTTTTTGTAGTGCGCCGTTATCTTCGCGATGTCGTCGGGCACGTCCTTGGCGAAGTAGACCTTTTTGCGCCTGTTTTTCAGGAGCTTGAGCAGAACCTTGCGCTTGAAGGCGGCGACGCCGCCGATCTCGACGAGCTCGATGCGGGACTTGGGGCCCTCGACGACCTGGAAGACGAGCTCGACGGTCGCGGTTTTGGTGTCGGTCCTGACCTCAGGCTCGATCGCGGCGTCGAGGAAGCCCTTCTCCCGGTATTTCGCGATCAGCTTTTCGCGGTCCTCGTCGAGCTTGGTCCGATCGAAGGGGTCCTTGTTCTTGAGGGCGAGAAGATCCGACAGCGCCCCGCGCGAGAGCTTCTTCTGCCCCTGGAAGAGGATCTTGCGGATGACCGGCCGCTCTTTAACGATGAAATTAAGCAGGACTTGGCGATCCGAGCCGGCGACCTTGCGGAAATGCTCGGGAACTGGGTTTGGGAGCAGGACGATCTCGGCGCCGACCCGCTCAAACAGGCCCAGCCCGAGGAGGGACTGTATGTCCTTATCAAGATCGGGGCGGTCGTATAGGTCGCCCTTGCGGGCCTTGATCGCCCCCCGAACGGTGGAGAGCTTCGTGTTCTTGAGTCCGTCGGCCTTGATGTCGCCGATCACCCAGGGGCGGGGCACGACGCCGGGAGGCGGCTCGGCGGCGACCGCCGTGGAAATGGAGGGAAGGACGTAGTCGGTCGCCAGCCCGGGAAGGGCCTGGGATGAGATCGCGACGATGGCCGGAGCCGTGGAGGTTGGGGGCGCCTCGGGGAACGGGGCGGTCCCGGAGGATGCCGTCTGTCCTTGGGCCGATGACGACAGCGCGGCCGCGAAAATAACGTTCATGAGCAAGCTTTTCACCGGAAAAGGCAGTATACCAAAAAGAGCGGGCCCCCTTTGCGGGAGGCCCGCTCTTTTCCTTATACAGCGGCCAGACGCGCGTTTAGCGCCTGGTTTTGGCCAATTTGGCCCGCCTTGGAGCCGGCGCGGGGGCCGGGGCGGCGGGGGCGGTCCTTGAGGGGTCGTAGTAGTCGAGGCCGCTGTGATCGAGGACCTCCTCGCCCATCAGCACGCGCAGCGTATTCTTGAGCTTCAAATGCTGGATGAACAGGTCGTGCTCGGGCTTGAGGTCCTCGCGGCACTGGGGGCTCTTGAAGAAGAACGAAAGCCATTCCTGGGTGCCCTTGAGCCCGGCCCGCTTGGCGAGGTCTAGAAACAGGACCAGGTCGAGCGCGATAGGGGCCGCGAGGATCGAGTCGCGGCAGAGGAAATTGATCTTGATCTGCATCGGCATGTTGAGCCAGCCGCGGATATCGATGTTGTCCCACCCCTCTTTGGCGTCTCCGCGGGGGGGATAGTAGTCGATGCGGACCTTGT
>JACQJQ010000138.1 GCA_016204945.1 Elusimicrobiota bacterium | reverse complement strand
TTCCGCCGCCTGCGCCGCGAGGGCGCCGTTTTTACCGATGCTCGCCACCTCCACATTCCGACCGAGACTGCGCCCGGACACGCCGCCCTTTCGACGGGCCGCGGTCCGGCGGTTCACGGGATCGTCGGCAACGACTGGTACGACCGGGCCGCGGGCGCGGAGACCTACTGCGTCTTCGACGCCGCGTACGGCATCGGCCCCGGGCAGCTGCGCGGACCGACGCTCGCCGACGCGTTGAAAGCCGCCGATCCCAAGGCCCGGGTGTTCGCGGCGTCCGGCAAGGACCGCGCCGCGGTCCTGCTCGGGGGGCGCAAGGCGGACATCGCCCTGTGGTTCGACCGCTCCTCGGGCGAGTTCACGACGTCTCCTTACTACGGGCGTCCGGACTGGCTCGCGGCGTTCAACGCGCGGCTCAAGAAAAAAAACCTGCTGCCGGCGCGGGAAGGGCGCGTGCCGAAGGAGCTGATCGCGAGCCCCGCCTACGACGAGGCGCTCGACCTCCTCGTGGCGGAGCTCGTCGCGCGCGAGCGCGTCGGACGCGGACCCTCGACCGATCTTCTGCTCGTCAGCTATACCGGCACCGATCTCGTCGGCCACGGCCACGGGCTGCAGGCTCCGGAGATGGACGCTCAACTGAAGTCCCTCGACGCGATCATGGGGCGCTTGCTCGTGAGGCTGGAGAAAGCGTCCGGCGGCTCTCTCGTTTTGGCCTTTTCCGCGGACCACGGCGCCATTCCCGCGCCCGAGGACGCCTTGGGCAAGACGCTCGGCGTGCGCCGCCTTGATTGGGCGGCGTTCGGCTCCTCGCTGGAGAAGACGCTGCAAGCCGAGTGGCCGCTGAAGGACGCGCCGTGGATCCTCTCGAACCAGATTCCCCACCTCTATTTGAACCGCCGCGCGGCGGAGAATCTCGGATTTGCATGGCACGAATTTCTTGATCAGGCCGCGAAGATTCTCTCCGTCGTCGACGGCTTGGCGGCCGTCTATGTTCCAGGGGGGAAGGGCGGGCCCTTCGCGGAGCAGACGCGGCGCTCTTACGACCCCGGGCGTTCGGGAGACTTGTTCGCGATCATGGCCGAGAACGTCCTGCTTCACGACAAGGCTCCCGGCACGAGCCACGGAACGCCCTGGGATTACGACGCGCGCGTGCCGCTCGTCTTTTGGGGGCGCGGAGTGCGGGCGGGGCGCAGCGGGGCGGCGGCCGCGACCTTGGACCTGGCCCCGACGCTCGGGCGCCTGCTCGGCCTCGACTACCCCGTCGGCGACGGCGCCGCGGTGCGCGTCGAGGCGATCGAGGCTTCCCGGTGAAATCGAAATCGGCGTTGATCCTCTTGAACGGCGACGTATGCGGCCGGAAGGCGGTGCGCGCCGCGGCGCGTCGGGCCGACGCCGTGATCTGCGCCGACGGCGGCGCGCGCCACGCCGTGGCCCTGCGCCTGACCCCCGACTTCATCGTGGGAGACATGGACTCCGTGCCGAAAACTCCGCCCAAAGCCTGGAAGAAGACCGTGTACTGGTGCGATTTCGATCCGGAGCGTTCCGATTTGGACAAGGCGCTCGACTTCGCCCGCTCGCTCGGCGCGCGGAAAGTGACGATCGCCGGGGCGCGGGGCGGGCGGCTCGACCACGAGCTCGTGAACTTCGCGGCGCTCGAGGAAAACGGCGGCGGCCTCGAACTGGCCGTGATCGACGGCGGCGGCGCGCTCCTGCTGGGCCCGGGCCGCCGCCGGCTCGCGCTGAAAAAGGGGGCGCGCTTCTCGCTGCTCGCCGCGCCCCGCGCCCGGCTCAGCCTCAGCGGAGCGCTCTTCAACCTGAAAAACAAGATTCTTCGGCGGAGCAGCCGGGGCCTCGGCAATCGAGCCGAAGGCTCCGTCGTGGCGACGGTCCATGCCGGCCGGGTCTGGGTGATGGGGGAGCGCCTCCCCTCCCAGTTCACGGGGTTTTGACAAGGAAACTTTGCGCTTCCGGGCATTATCGGACGAGGCTTTTGGAAGCGCACTTGCATCGACCGCTTCGATCTCATGTTTTCACGGAGCGAAAACGCCGGCGACCCGACTGTTTCCGGAAACAGTCGGGTTCGACCCTTCAAAAGTCCGTGAACTTGGAGCGCGAGCCCCTTAGTTCATGGGTTTTGACGGATGAACCACAGAGGCACGGAGAATAATTCTCCGAATACCGTGTCTCCGTGGTTCCGGCTCTATCATGCGACAAAGCTTGATTCCGCGCGGCCTCCACCCATACCCGGGATGAGCGCTTCCGCGGGAGTATTCACGTTTCGTCCCCGGGGATGCAGTGTGAATAAGCGGAGCCCGCTCAAGGCGCACCGCCCATGCACCGGGAGGCCTCCTGGGTTGACAGTCTCCGGCGCGGAGGCTATAGTAAGTTTCCGGAGGGGTATCCGACATGGCCATCATCGATCGCGTCAAATACGACGGTCCCGGCGGAGTCCTCGTTTGGCGCCATCCCCCGGATGATCTGAGCTGGGGCACGCAGGTCGTCGTCAACCAGTCCCAAGAGGCGATTTTCTTCAAAGGCGGCCAGGCGCTCGACGTCCTCGGTCCCGGCACCCATACTTTGCGCACGGCGAACGTTCCGCTCCTGCGCGGACTGATCAAGGTTCCTTTCGGCGGCGAGACGCCGTTCACGGCCGAGGTCTGCTACGTGAACAAGGCGGTCGATCTCGACGTGAAGTGGGGCACCAACAGCCCGATTCCCGTCCTGGACCCCAAGTTCAACGTTTTCCTGCCCGTGAGGGCGTTCGGCCAGTTCGGCATCCAGGTCTCCGACTCCCGGACGTTCGTGACGCAGCTCTCGGCGTCGAATCCTCAGTTCACGACCGACCAGTTGTCGAACTATTTCCGCGGCGTCCTTCTGACGAAGGCTAAGGACTACATCGCCGAGACGATCGTCAAGAGGAAGATCAACCTGCTCGAGATCGCGGCGCACTTGGAGGAGATGTCGGGCGCGCTCCAAGTCAAGCTCGCCCAGGACTTCGGGACGTACGGCGTCAAGCTCGTGAACTTCTACTTGAACTCGGTGGATGTGCCCGAGGACGACGACACCGTCGTCCGCCTCAAGAAGGCGCTGGCCGACAAGGCGGAGCTCGACATTCTGGGCGACAAGTACCAGCAGAAGCGCACGCTCGACGTCATGGAGAAGGCCGCCGGCAACGAGAGCGGCGGCGCGGGCGCGGGCATGGGCGCCGGACTCGGGCTCGGCGCGGGCATGAGCATGGGGCAGGCGATGGGCGCGGCCATGCAGGGCGGCGGAGCCGCCGCCGCGGGAAGCCCCGCCGGCGCCAAGTTTTGCGCCGCGTGCGGAAAAGGCCTCGCGCCGGGGGCCAAGTTCTGCGCGGAGTGCGGCGGGAAGGTCGGCTGACGCGCGGCGGCGAGAGCTCCGCTACTGGACGCGGCGGATGGCCTTGCGGATGCTTTCGATGAGAAATTCGACTGCTTGGGGAAGAACCCGTCCTCGGCGTTTCAAGCAGTAGACCTCGCGGTGGATGGGCGGTCCTTTCAAAACAACGACTTCGCCCCTCCCGCGCTCTTCCGCCATGACGAGGTCGGGCAGCACGCCGACGCATAATCCGCTCATGACGAAGCGCCGGTGCGTTTCCAGGAATTCCGCCTCGTACTGGATCGAACGCGGATGTTTATGGTCAGGGTAGCCGTCCGCGCTTGCATCCGCGCGGGTGGGACGGAACGCGCGCGGGGCGATGAACGATCGGCCCGTGAAGCGACTGGCGGCATAGACATGAGATCGCAGGCGGCCGAGCAAGCGCGACTCGATGCCGGGATCGGAGATGCCGGAGTATTGAAAACCGAGGTCCACTTGATCTTTCCCCAGGGCCGCTGCGAGTTCTTGGGGCTCGAGCTCGAACAACCCAAAACGTGTCGTGCCGAAACGAACTTTAAAGTCCCCAAGCGGGCCGGGGAGAAGATAGTTCGTGATCATTTCGCGGCTCGCGATGCGTAGCAGCGCCGGCGCCCGCGCTTCGCCGTCGAGCTCGATCCGAGCCCGCTCGACCTCATCGAATATTTTTTCGGCGCGGGCCTTCAGGGAGTCGCCGAAGACGGTGAGCGCCACGTGCCGATTCGTGCGCGTGAACAGCCTCTTTCGTATGGAGCTTTCGAGCAGGGCCACGCTTCGACTCACGGCGGAGGGAGAAACATTAAGGTTCCCGGCCGCGCGCGTGAAGTTGAGCTCACGCGCAACCTCGAGGAAATACTTCAATTGGTAAAGGTCCATGCTATATGATGATTTTTTAGCAATATTGCTGTACATATTATGAACTAGATTAAATCGTAATGTCCATGCGATATTCTTCATGGCTCTCCCGAGCGGAGGCCGGAAGACGGAATCGGAGGTTCGATCATGAAGAAGAAAGTGCAGGCGTTGGTTATAGGGGCGAGCCTGGCCGCCGCAATGCCGGCTGGAGCGGAGGATTCGGGCGCGGTATTCGCCGCTCCGATGGCGGCGCTGCAGGCGGCGGTTCGAATTTCGAATGCGAAAGCCGGTCCCGCGATCGTGAGCGACCGGACGACTCCTGTCAGCGTGGCGCTCAATGCGGGGACCGTGAAATGCTCGGCGGCGGATTACTCGGCACCGATGCTTAAAGTCCTCATCCCCGCCCTTGCGGACTTGACGGTCTTGAATCACCGCAACGACGGCGAGGGCGCGCCGTGCGTTGCCGCTGGTCGTTGTAGTGAAGTTCGCCCCGAAGACGTTCTGAGGGGCGGCGAAGGCGCCGACCGAATCAATGTCCGTGTCGTGTTGCGCAAGGAAACGTCGATTCAGGGGTTGGTCTGCCGCGTTTCGCTGATCGAGACGATAGAAACGACGATCCGCGGCGTGGCCTTCCGTCATGAGCGCGTTCAAGAGGTCGCGGAACGCTTGGCTTCCGACTGCAGGTAGAAATTATTGAAAAGCGTCCCCGATCGTTCGATCGGGGACGCTTTTCAAAATGCGACGGGCGGCAGGGCGAAGGGCTTCCCCTTGTAGGGAACGACCATCTCCGCGAGGCCGCCGGGCCCCGCGGTCACGCGCAAGACGTGCGCGAAGCGCTTCTGGGGATAGCCCGGCGGGAGGGGATACAGCGGCGAGCCGCCTCCGCCCGAGATGACGTAGCGCACGCCGCGGTGATCCGCGGCCCAGAAGGCATGGATATGGCCCATGTACACGGCCTTGACGCCGCCCTCCGAGACGATCTTTTCGAAAGCGGAAGAGCCGTCCTCGAAGTAATTCGTGAGAAAATCATTCAGGGCGTCCTTCTGCCGTTCGCGCGCATCCGAGATTTGCGACCATGCCTCCAGCTCGCCCACTTCTTTCAGGGGCGGGATCGATTTGATGTAGGCGGGCGGCACATGCGTGAAGACGACTTTCGGGCCTGGCGCCGCGAGCGCGGCCGCGAGCCAAGCGAGCTGGGCGGCGGTCACCTTGCGGTCGGAGGAATCGAGGCTGACGAAGCGCCAGCCGCCGTGGTCGAAGTAGTAGTCGCGCGCGCCGAACACCGCGTCGTACAGGCTCTTGTCGGCCTCGCCGTTCGGCCGCGAGCGGTCGTGATTGCCGACGCAGCGCGGAAACGGCCGGACGGCCTCGCGCTCGACGACGGCGACGTGCTCGCGGTAGCTCTGGACGTCGCCCTCGCTGACGAAGTCGCCGAGCTGGAAGACGAAGTCGGCGCCCGAGGCCTGCAGCGCCCTCCATTGGTCGACGAAAGCGGCCTTATCGGGGCTGAAGACGCGCTCCCACCAGAAGCGGCCGTTTTCCGCGTCGCCGATCACGCCGAAGGAGAAGGGCTCTCCCGGGGGGCGGGGCGCCAGGCGGGAGAGCATGGCCTCGTTGCCGACGCGCCCCCGGGCGTCGGCGAGGTCGGGCGGGACGGGCGCGGGGCCGCCTCTTCGGATTTCAACGCCGGCCGGGGCGGGAGGAGCGGGAGGAAGCGCCGGCGCCGTTCGGGCCGAGCCGTCGAACAGCGGCTCAGGCGCGGAGGCGTCGGCCGTGAGGCCGAGAAGCACGGCGAGGGTGAGGAATTTCAACGCTTGAAGAGTCTATCAAGTCTTTGGCCGCCGAGGGCGCCGCGGATCGCGTCCTGAAGCTGGCGATCCAAGGCTCCTTTTCGAGCGTCGAGCGGTCCCAGGATCTTGGCGGCGAGGCCGTCCACCGCGGCGCGCGCGTCCCGGTCCTTGCCGCCGTAGGCGGCCGCGAGCTTGTCCTCGAGGACTTTTTTCTGCGCCTCGAGCCGGCCCGACAGGGCTTTTCTCATCGCGGCGGCGATCGTCTCGCCGGCGTTCGATGAGAACGCCAGCTTGAGATCGTCCTCGCGGCCGGAGATCTTGACGCGGACGTTGAAGCCGCTCAGCGACTTGAGCGCGTTCGATACGAGCGCTCCCGCCTCTCCACCAAGCGCGACCTTAGGTTCGAGCGCGACGCTCGAGGCTTCGACGAAAATATTGCCGGTCCACTGGTCGCCGACGGAGGCGAGACGCCCCTTCAGGCTGGCGGACCCCGCGGTGAGCGCGCCGCCGACCTCGTCGTCGCCGAGAGACGCTCCGGCCAGGGAGAACCCCTCTCCCGAAAAGTCGAGCGACACGCCGACCGGATCTTTGTGCTGGTCGAGGCGGACGTTGAGGGCCGCCCTCGGTCCGGATGCGGATTTTCCGGCCAGGACCAACGTCGCCGGCTTTCCGTACAGCTTCGGGTTCGACGTCAGGCCGTTGAGAACGCCCTTGATGTCGAGCGAACCGCCGGCCATGCCCTCGAGCGCGCCGGTGATCTTGGCGTCCTCGAGAAGATATCGAGGATACGAGTGCGCGCGCGGGAACTCGATATCGATTCCGGCGCGCCGGGGCGGCGGGGGGGGATTGGCGGCGCCGCGCGCGGAGGCCTTTTGCCTCGCGAGGCGCAGCCATTTGAGCGCGGTCGTCAGGCGCGAGGCGGTCTGCGCTCCGAGGAGGCGTTTGGCCAAGTCCTGGGAGTCGAGCGTCGGCAGGCCCGCGGACGCGAGCAGGTCGGCTAAGTCCTTCTTGCGGAGCTCGTCGGCTTCTCTTATGAGCGCCTGCGCCGCGGCGATGTCGCTTTGCGCCTGGGCTTTTTGGGCGTCCACGCGGGCCAGCAGCTCCTTG
>JACQJQ010000145.1 GCA_016204945.1 Elusimicrobiota bacterium | reverse complement strand
CCGCGCGCGCGGGGTCGGCGCCGACGCAGGTCAGGTTGCGCAGGGCCTCGTCGACGCCCGCCATCGCCATCCAGTAGGGATCGATGCGGCCGTAGTCGGGGTTGAGGCCGTGGCCGACGGCGAAGCAGGAGAAGTCCTCCATGTCGCCGGTGGCGGCGTGCGGCCAGATCACGCAAGCGTCGCCGGGCCCGTCGTGGCGCACGCCTTGAAGCGGCTTGACGATCGCGCCGCCCTGGACCTCGTGGTCGTACTGGCGGATCACCCATTCGCGCGAGCAGACGTTGAGGTGCGCGACCATCGCGCGCAGGGCCTCGGCCGGCTTCTTGGAAGCGCCGCCGGAGGGTTTGGCCGGGGCCGGCGCGTGCCAAACCGCCTCGCGTTGGACGCGGGGCAGGCCCTTGTGGAGGAACTTCATGTCCAGGTCCACGACCACGGAGCCGTGGCGCGCGACCTCGAGGCGGCCCGTCCTCGTGAACTCGCCCAGCACGGCGAGCTCGCAGCCTTCGGCGGCGAAGACGGCCTCGAGGGCCTTGAGGTTCTTGGGCGCGACGGCGAGCACCATCCGCTCCTGGGACTCGGACAGCCAGATCTCCCAGCTGTCGAGGTCGGCGGCCTTGAGGGGGACGGCCTCCAGGCGCACGCGCGCGCCGCAGGCGGCGCCCAGCTCCCCGATGGCCGAGGAGAATCCGCCTGCGCCGCAGTCGGTGACGGAGCCGTAGAGCTTCTTGTCTCGCGCGGCGAGCAGGGCGTCGAGCACCCTCTTCTCCTGGATCGCGTGGCCGATCTGGACCGCGGAGGAGGGCGCGTCCGCGCCGAGGCTCGACGAGGAGAAAGTGGCGCCGTGCAGGCCGTCGCGGCCCGTGCGGCCGCCGACCGCGACGATCAGGTCGCCGGGCTTGACCTCCTTCTTGACGGCCCATTGCGGCATGACGCCGACGGTGCCGCAGAACACGAGGGGGTTGAGGCGGTAGTCGTCGTCGAACCAGATGCCGCCGCCGGCCGTCGGGATACCCATGCGGTTGCCGTAGTCGCGCACGCCGGCGACGACGCCGCGCAGGGTCCGCGTCGGATGGTGGGCGCCCTCGGGGAGCGCGCCTTTCCAATCGGGGCGGCCGAAGCAGAAGGTGTCCGTGTTGAGCACGGGCTTGGCGCCGAGGCCGACGCCGAGGATGTCGCGCACCACGCCGCCCACGCCCGTCGCGGCGCCTCCGTAGGGCTCGAGGGCCGAGGGGTGGTTGTGGGTCTCGACCTTGAAGGCGAGGGCCCATTTCTTGCCGAAGGCGACGACGCCGGCGTTGTCCTTGAAGAGGGAGAGGCACCAGGGCTTCTTGACCGCCTCGGCGGCGGCGACGATCGTCTCTTGGAAGAGATTCTTGATCGCGCGCGTCCTCTTGCCCTCGGTGTAGCGGATCGGGGACGTGAAGGTCTTGTGCTTGCAGTGCTCGGACCAGGTCTGGGCGATGGTCTCGATCTCGGCCAAGGACGGCTCGCGCTTGAGGGCCTTGAAGTGCGCCGAGATCGCGGACCACTCGGCGTCGGAAAGCGAGAGGTGGCGCGAGGCGCTCAGCGCTCGCAGCTCTTTGGGCGACTTGCCCAGGATGGGAAAGGAGCCGGCAGCGGCTTCGGCGAGCGGGCTCATGGGTGGGCCTCGGAGACGACGACGCGGTGGATGAGCGCGTTGGCCAGGCACTTGGCCACGGCCCTTTCGACCTGCGCCTTCACGGCGCGGCCGCTGAGCAGGTAGAGCGCGGCGCCGCGCGCGGAGACGGGCTTGGGCAGGCCGCTCTCGGCGATGGCCTCGAGGACGGTGGCGCCGACGGGGTCGCAGACGCCGGGCTTGAGCCAGACCTCGACGCGCCAGAAGTTCATGCCGTTCATCGGCGCGGGCTCCGTCGGGACCAGGCGGAATTCCTGGGTCACGGCGTCGCAGAGCAGGTCCTTGCCGGCCTGGTGCGCCTGGTGGGCGCTCAGCGAGCCGGAGATCTCGTAGAGCCTGCCCGCGCGGACGTCCTTGAGGGAAGACAGCCCCTGCTCGCGGAGCAGGGCCAGCGCGGCCGCGCCCTCGGCGTCGTTGAACTCGCTCCGGAGCTTCACCTCGATGAGGTGGACGCTCGCCGGCTGAAGCTTGGCGCTCACCGGGCCACCTTCTCGAGGAAGTCGCGGTAGCGCGCCAGCGTGCCGTCGACGACCTCGGCCGGCAGGGCGGGGGCGGGGGGGAGCTTGTTCCACCCCGATTTCTCGAGATAGTCTCGGACAAATTGCTTGTCGAAACCGTCCGGAGTCCTTCCGGGCTTCCAATCGCGTTTCTCCCACACGCGCGACGAGTCGGGTGTGAGTATTTCGTCGATAAGACAAAGTTGGTCGTTGATGAATCCAAACTCAAATTTCGTATCGGCCAAAAGCAAATCCCTCTTGGCTAAGCGCTCCGACGCCAAGGCGAACACGCGCAGCGTCAACTCCTCCAGCTTCCCGGCCAAATCCCTTCCCACCATTGAGGCCAGCGTTTCCCGGCTGATGTTCTCGTCGTGCCCCTCGTCGGCCTTGGTCGCGGGCGTGAAAATGGGCGCGGGCAGCCTGCCGGCCTCTTGAAGCCCCGCGGGAAGCGCGTGCCCCGCGACCTTGCCGGTCGCCTTGTATTCTTTCCAGCCCGATCCCGCCAGGTAGGCGCGCGCCACGCATTCCGCGTCGACCCGCTTGGCCTTATGGACCAGCATCATGCGGCCGTCGAACCAGTTTTTGTCGAGGCGCGCGCCCCCGGGAATGGCTTTTTGAATCGCGTCGAAGTCGGAGGAGATCAGGTGATTGGGCACGAGCTCCTTCGTCAAATCGAACCAGAACAGCGCGGCGGCCGTCAGGATCTTGCCCTTGCCGGGTATCGGAGTGGGCAAAACCACGTCGAACGCGGACAGGCGGTCGGACGCCACGATCAGGAGCCGATCGCCCAGGTCGTACACGTCGCGGACCTTCCCGCGGCGCAGGAGCTTCAAGCCCGGAATATCGACGGAGGCGGCGGCGTTCGTCATCATTCCCATTCGATGGTCGCCGGCGGCTTGGAGGATATGTCGTAGGCGACGCGGTTGACGCCCTTGACCTCGGAGACGATGCGGCTCGAGATCTTCTGGAGCAGGTCGTAGGGCAGGCGCGACCAGTCGGCGGTCATGCCGTCGCGGCTGTCGACCGAGCGGACGACGACCGTGTTCTCGTAGGTGCGTCCGTCGCCCATGACGCCGACGGAGCGGACGGAGGGGAGGAGCACCACGAAGGCCTGCCAGACCTTGTCGTAGCAGCCGGCGGCCTTCAGCTCCTCGCGCACGATGAGGTCGGCGTCGCGCAGGGCGCCCAGCAGCGCGGGCGTGACCGCGCCGAGCACGCGGATCGCGAGGCCGGGGCCCGGAAAGGGGTGCGCGCCGAGCAGCTCCGCGGAGATGCCCATCTCCTTGCCGAGACGCCGGACCTCGTCCTTGAAGAGCATGCGCAGGGGCTCGACGAGGCTGAGCCTCATCTTTTTGGGCAGTCCGCCCACGTTGTGGTGGCTCTTGATCACGGCCGAGGGGCCGTGCACGGAGACGGACTCGATCACGTCGGGATACAGCGTTCCTTGGGCCAGAAAAGAGACGCCCTTGATCCGCTTGGCTTCCCGGTCGAAAATCTCGATGAACGTCTTGCCGATGATCTTGCGCTTTTTTTCCGGATCGGCGACTCCCTTGAGGCGGCCCAGGAAAAGCCTCGACGCGTCCACGACCTTCAAATTCAGCTTCAGTTCTTGCCCCAGCGCCTTCTGCATGCGCTCGCGGTCGCCGTGCCGGGCCAGGCCGGTGTCGACGTAGATGCAGTGGAGCCGGGAGCCGATGGCCCGCGAGATGAGGGCCGCCGCGACCGAGGAGTCCACGCCTCCGGAGAGGGCGCAGACGACCTTGCCGCGCTCGCCCACCTGGGCGCGGACGGCGGCGACCTGCCGTTCCAGCAGGGAGGACATGCTCCAGCGCTTGTCGAATTTGCAGATGCGCCGCGCGAAATTCTCCAGGATCTTCGAGCCCAGGGGGGTGTGGACGACCTCGGGGTGGAACTGGATGCCGTACTGCCCCCGGGCCTCGTCGGAGACGGCCGCGTAGGGCGCCGAGTCCGTGCGCGCGTCGGCGCGGAAGCCGTTGTGAAGGCGCTGCGCGCTGTCGCCGTGGCTCATCCAGACCTGCAGGCGCCGCGGGAGGTCGGCGAACAGCGGGCTGTCCGCGATGATCTCGAGGTCCGCGCGGCCGTACTCCCGCCGCTTGGCCGGGACGACCTTGCCGCCGTGAAGCGCCACGAGCAGCTGCATGCCGTAGCAGATGCCGAGCACCGGCACGCCCGCCTCGAAGACGAACGCGTCGGGCTTGGGCGAGCCCGCCCGGTGCACGGAGTCCGGGCCGCCCGAGAGGATGATGCCCGCGGGCCGCGCCTCCCGGATCTGGGCCCGCGTCGCCTTGTAGGGAAGAATCTCGCAGTACACCTCGAGCTCGCGCAGCCTGCGCGCGATCAGCTGGGTGTACTGGCTCCCGAAGTCGAGAATGAGGATCTTCTCGGCGTCGAGCGAGGCGGGATTCATGCCGGCTGCTTCGGCGCGAGGTCGCCGTGGCGCCGGCTCGTCGCGAGCGTCGCGCCGCCGAGCTCGGGGTCCGGCCTCAGTTCGACGCGGAAGCCGTTCACGGCGTCGATTTGCTGCAGGCCGTCGACGTGCATCCGGCGGCCCTTGAACACCGGGTCGAGCTTGGCCGCGGCGCGGGCGTCCTCGAAGCTCTCGGCCGCGACGAAGAGATTGACGTGCGACTCGTAGACCCCGTCGAAGACTTCTCGGTCGTAGAAGCCGCAGTGCACCAGATACAGCTTCGGGGCCGTCACTTTCCCATCCCGATGCGTTGGGCCTTCTGGAAGATCTTGCCCTCGGTCTTGATGGAGGGGGCGATGATGATCTCGGCGGTCTGCATCTCGCGGATCGTCGAGGCGCCGACCGAGCCCATGCACGTACGCAGGGCGCCGACCAGGTTCTGCGAGCCGTCGTCGAGGCGGGAGGGGCCGTAGAGGATCTCCTCGAGGCTGCCCGTGATGCCGACCTGGATGCGCGTGCCGCGCGGCAGGTTGTGGTGCGGCGTGGCCATGCCCCAGTGGAAGCCCTGCCCCGGGGCTTCCTTGGCGCGCGCGAAGGCCGAGCCGACCATGACGCCGTCGGAGCCGCAGGCGATCGCCTTGCAGATGTCGCCGCCGGTGGACATGCCGCCGTCGGTGATGATCGGCACGTACCGGCCGGTGCGCTTGAAGTGAAAGTCGCGGGCGGCGGCGCAGTCGACCGTGCCCGTCACCTGCGGCACGCCGAGGCCGAGGACCCCGCGCGTGGTGCAGGCGGCTCCCGGGCCGACGCCGATGAGCAGGCCGGAGACGCCCGCGTCCATGAGCTCGGTCGCGACCGAGTAGGTCACGCAGTTGCCGACGATGACCGGGATTTTCATCGACTGGCAGAACTTGGCGATATCGAACGGCGCGTATTTGGTGGCCTTGTGGCGGACCGTCGTGACGGTGGACTGCACGACGAAGATGTCGGCGCCGGCCTCCATCGCGATGCGGCCGTATTTGTCCGCGTTCTGCGGGATCGTGGAGATGGCGCAGGGCACGCCGGCCTTCTTGATCTGCTTGATGCGCTCGGCGATGCGCTCCTCGCGCACCGGCGGGCGGTACATCTCCTGCACGAGGCGCGTGGCCTCCTCGGGCGAGGCGCCGGCGATCTGGGAGACGACCTCGCGGGGCTTGTCGTAGCGCGTGCTGATGCCGTCGAGGTTCAGGACCCCGAGGCCGCCGAGCTTGCCCATCGCGATCGCGAACTCCGCGTCCACGACGCCGTCCATGGCCGAGGCGAGGAAGGGGATGTCGAGCTTGACGTGGCCGAGCTGGAGCGCCGTGTCGACTTCGTCCGGGTTGACGGTCATGTCGCCGGGAACCAGCGCGATCTCGTCAAAGCCGTAGGCCCTGCGGGCTTCACGGTCGCGTCCGATGAAAAAGGCCATCGACTTCCTCCGTCGGAAATGGGGTTGCGACAGGACATGATAACAAATTCCCGCAAGGGCCGTCCATCGGCCTTGACGGAGTACGGAAGCCCTGCCATAATCCCCCCATGACAAACGACAAGCCGCTGTCCTCGGAGCATCACATCGAGATCGCGACGGGCATCATCCTGTCCGTCATCACGTGCGGGATCTATAACATCTACTGGAACTACCGGCAGTTCCTGGCGATGAACGCCCTGCTCGGCCGCGAGGAGTACAAGTTCGTGCCCTGGCTGCTGCTGACGATCGTCACCTGCGGCATTTACCACGTCTACTACGAGTATAAGATGGGCTCCGATCTCTACGGCTGGCTGAAGGGGCAGGGCAGGGAAGTGAACCCGAACCTGCCCATGGTCGGCCTGTTGCTCGCCTGCGTCGGCCTGACCATCCTCACCGACGCCGTCTACCAGCACGAGTTCAACAAGCTGTCGTGAGGCTCCGCCATCCCCTGCCGTTTTCCGCCGTCGCCTGCGCCGCGTGGCTTCTTTGCGCGGCGCAGGCGGCGACCGGCCTGGGGGAGGGTCTCGTGCTGTGCCCGGTGCGCCTGCTCACCGGCCATCGCTGCCCCGGCTGCGGCATGGGCCACGCGGTCGTCGCCGCGATGCGCGGCGATTTCGCGGCGTCCTTCCACCTGCACCCTCTGGGAATCCCGCTCCTGGCGGTCTGGACGGCGTGGCTGGCCGCCGAGGCCGTCCGGGCCGCCCGGTCTGGCGCGTCCGCCCGCTCAGTGCTATAATAGCTCCATCATTGCGGGATGGTGAAATGGTATCACAGCGGACTCTGAATCCGCTTTTCTAGGTTAGAGTCCTAGTCCCGCAGCCAATTTTCCCGTTCCGGTAGGAAAGAATGAGCCCAACGGTCTTCCGTTATAAGAACTACCGGTTCTTTTTCTTCTCGCGCGAAGAGGAGCGCATTCATGTCCATGTGTCTTCGCCGGATGGAGAAGCGAAATTCTGGTTGGAACCGATCGTTTCACTGAGCCAGAACGACGGTCTTTCTTCCCGGCAGTTGCGGGAATTGCAGAAAATTATAGAGGGGCATAAGAATGAAATCGCCCGTGCTTGGCAAAAACACTTCAAGCGCTGAAGTCGAAAATATCTCCCGGCACGGAATATGGCTGCTTGTGAAGGGGCGAGAGTATTTCTTGGCTTATGGGGATTATCCGTGGTTTGCAGACGCGAAGCTCTCCGAAATCCACAATGTCAAACTGCTGCGCGGAAAGCATCTTCATTGGCCCGACCTGGACGTCGACTTGGAGCTGGATTCCTTAAGTAACGAAGAGCAGTACCCGCTTCTTTACAAGCCTTAAGTTCGAATCCTATTCGGGCAGCCAATTTGCGAAAAAGCCCTTCGGCAGAGAGATGCCGAGGGGCTTTTTACATTAGAGTAACGGCATAATTCTGGGCGAAACGTGGTTCGAGCAGTGTTCGAATCTTGGACCGGATGGAACTTTTTGCCCACATCAATCGTATAGTAAGTATGACTTCCGAAATCGATTCAGTCGCGGGCCACATTCTCATATTGCGGGGCCGCCGAGTCATGCTCGACCGGCATCTCGCCGAGCTTTACGGCGTTCGCTCGCTGCGTCTGCGTGAGCAAGTGAAACGGAACATCGAACGCTTCCCCAACGATTTCATGTTCCAATTGACAGTCGCCGAGGCGCAGCTCCTGGTATCGCAAAATGCGATACCTTCATGGAAGCAGCTCGGCGGATCTTTGCCCTACGTATTCACGCAGGAAGGCGTAGCGATGCTCTCTAGCGTCCTTCGTGGCGAGCGGGCCGTCCAGGTGAACATCCAGATCATGAGGGCATTCGTTCGTTTCCAGGAAATCCTTGGCGGCCATCGAGTTCTGCGCGCGAAGCTCGACGCTCTGGAGAAGAAGTATGACTTCCAGTTTAAGGTCGTATTCGATGCCATCAGGCGTCTGATGCCTCCGTCCAGCGTACCCAAGCAGGTAGGTTTTCGGCCCTGACTTGAGTTCTGATTGCGTCCTCGTGGGAAGGAGAGCTTCCTATTTTGTAGGCTAGGAATTAATGAGCATAACTGCGAGTCGCCTTAGCCGGCCGCTCCTTATCTCTGCGGTTCTCCTGCTGGCCGCGCAGGGACATGCGGAGATTCGTGAAACTGTGCGGATGCAGGAGGCTCTTGCCCATATCGTGCCGGGCACGCTACTCATCCTTGATACCGACAGCACGATCCTGACGACTCCGCAGATGTTAGGCAACGACGCCTGGCTGAAGCATTACATTCGCGCCAAGACGATCGAGCATGTGCGGTCGGGCGTGCCGCAAGAAGAGGCTTTGCGTCGAGCTTTTGAGGAGGCCTTCTCCATCTGGGCGCGCGTTCATCAAGCGGGCGTTCCGGTTCCAGTCGAGTTCGATGCCCCCCAGAGAATCCGGGAGCTGCAGGATATTCGGGTTCCGATGATGGTTCTGAGCGCGGCGAAACAGAATTTTATGGTTGGACGACGTGACGAATTGGGAAAACTCGGGCTAGATTTGGCGCTCACCGCGCCGTTTGCCGGACGCATTGAGATATCTCCGCTCATTGAATACTCGGATGGAATATTGTTGACCTCATTCCAGGACAAAGGAGCTGCGCTTCTCCGTTTTTTTGAAATGGCAGGTTGGCGCCCTCAGCGCATCGTGTTTGTAGATGACGACCTCAAAAATAACGAGAGCGTCGATAGAGCGATGATCGCGGCGGGGATTGAGACGATTTGCTTCCGATACGGCGTGCTCGATCCCATGTACCCCAAGTTCGATCCAGATGTCGCGCAGCGACAATTGGATCGTTTTTTGGCCACAGGTCGTCTGCTTTCGGACGATGAGGCGCGGTTAAATCGGACATCAGCAGGCTTAAACCATGCCTCCATCGAGTCGGATCCGTCGCGCATCCGGTTCGAGTAACGTCCTATTCCCGGTATTCGAAATCGGTCAAAATCGCGATTTTGGGTAGATAAAACGCATTTTTCAACAGTGCCCAGGTTCGAATACTGCCAACGACGGGCAGCCAATCTCGTTCCCGAATCAGGTTCCCGAGGAAGCCGCCTAAGCGGCTTCCCCGGCCCCTTTTTCGGCGCCGTCGCCGATGATCATCCCTCAACGATTCGCAGCCAAGAGCATCCGCGACGCGGCGAGAAGCCCGGCGCTGATGATGATCCGAGCGGGGATCACTTCGTGCTCGGAGGCGCCGATCGAGAGAGTCCTGCATTCGCTCGTGCCGCATGCCCCGCAGCAAGGGCTGCGTCCGACCCTTGCTCCCAGCCAATCTTCCAGAGGCCGTCCGGCGACCCAGATTCGATTGGACGCGGACGGGTCGTTCTTGAATGTCTTTGAGGAGAGCGGTCTGGCGTCGGCCCGCACTGCGATCCCGAGCGGCTTGAGAGAACGAGCGAGAGTTCGGACCGCGGCACGCACCTCGCCGCCGGTCGAGCCGCACCGCTGGCAGGTCCGACCGTGTTCGTCGACCAGCCGCTGCCACCGGATCTTTAATATTTTCGCCATGGTCATTGCCAAGCCGCTCGAGCGAGAAGATCGAAGCATGCGGGTTTCATGAGGTTCCTCGATCAATCCTCGTGTCCACCGGACGGCCTCGAGCCTGCCTCAGCATCGAAGTGCCCATGCGCAGGCATTGCCGCCGCCTGATGGACGAGTTCCACGAAGTGAACGAACTCGACATACGCGCGAACGTGCTTGCGACCTGCGGCCGCGTCCGTGGGCTTGAATTCCTTCGTATCCAAGACTTCTTTGAAATGCCGCTCCAGGCGGGATTGAACGTCCCTTGTCAGGAGCTCGCGGAGCGGCTCAAGCGCGCCGCTTGCGAGCGCCTTGTCAGCCGCCGGTATCGCAGGCCCCAAGTCGCGGCCGGCCGGCTTGAGCCCCGTAAATGGAGCTCCTTCTCCCGCCCGGTGCACGCGGACAAGAGTCTCGAAAAAGCTCCTGTCGGCGAGCTCCTTTGCCTGCGCGCCGAGCTTCCGGACCGCGAGCGTCATCTGGAACGCGGCCTTGATCTCGACTGCATCCTTCGGCTGAACCCAGATCAGGACCCGGCCGACATCGCTTGTTTCGAGCGCTTTCCGGGCGGCCGTGACGACCGGACCGTCGAAGCCGTCGCAATGCGCCGAAGCCCGTCCGGCGCCCAAGACCGAAAAGGCTCCCAATATCAATACGAGAACTGCGCGTTTGGGATACATCGGGCAAACCTCCTGCGCGAGCTGCCTTCTTACACGCAACGATCCTACCAGAAGGCTGTTGCCGTCATGTCTGCGCGGCGTCTCGATACGTGATATTCAGCGGCAAGCGGTTCGAATAGCGCCCTACTCGGGTCCGACGTTGCCGCTCGAAGCAGCGATCGCACCCGGAACGAACCGGGTTCCCGCCGTGGCCCATGTTCTGACGCGGCTTCAGCCGCGCGTCCTCGCGATCCGCAGGCGACGCGTCACGTCTAAGCGCCTGCGGGAGCAAGTGCGGAGAAATCGGAATCGCTTTCCGGACGACTTCATGTTTCAGCCCACGATCGAGGAGGCGGAGATGGTGGTGCCGCAAAATGCGGCGCCATCCCCGCGTTCCCTTCTGGGCGGGCACCTTCCATTCGTGTTCGCTCAAGAGGGGATCGCGATGCTGTCGGGCGTTCTCGGAAGCCCGCGCGCGGTGCGTGCGAACATCGTTCCGGGTATTATTGGGATGAATTGATTCTCATTTGATTGGTTTTTCGGCGTGACCGGAGTTAGACTGAGATCGTGACGAGTACCGCGGCGCGGTCTGTTGTTGCGGGGTTGCTCCTGTCGGCGGCCGCCGAGGCGGGCGCCGTCGAGACGGGCATCGGCGCGTCGGCGATGGCGGGCTCGGGGGGCTATCGCCGCCTGGGCTTATCCGCCGACGCGGCCTGGACCGGCAAGCGCGTCGAGCCGTACGCGTGGGGCGAGGGCGGGCTCTCGCGGGATCTGCGCGCGTTCGCCTTCGGCGGGGGGGCTTGGAACAACTGGTCGGAGCGGGAACGCGGCAAGGCCGGCCTCGGCCTGGCGGCGGGGCGCTATGACGGCGGCCGGAGCGTCGCCGCGCTCCTCGCCGAGCTCGGCGCGGAAAACGACTTCGACGCCGCGACTCTGGGGGCGGGTTGGGGCCTGACCTACGGCTCATTGGCCGGTTCGCGCGGCGCGCCGTCGCTGGAGCAGACCGCGAGCGCGCGCTCGCGGGGGCGGCGCGCGGCGGCGAGCGCCGCGGAGGTCTATTCGGT
>JACQJQ010000144.1 GCA_016204945.1 Elusimicrobiota bacterium | reverse complement strand
TGGAGGAGGCGAGGGCGGTATTGACATATATATGTTTGTATGTTATATTGCTCGCATGAAGAAGAAAGTGACCATGGTTCGAACGACGGTCTATCTGCCTGAACGAGTTCATCGCGGCATGAAGGTGCTGGCCGCGCTCAATGGGAAATCCATGGCGGATCTTCTGCGTGAAGCGCTCGAGGAGGTCTACAAAGACGATATGTCCGACCTTCGACATGCGCGCGAGGCGCTCGCGGAGATGAAAAGACATCCCGAGACGGCCATCGACGCGCGCGCTTATTTCGCCAACAGGCGCTGAGCTGGCGCGTTAAACTCTCGCCGGCGGCAGCGCGTTCCCTTTCGGCGATCCGAGAGCCTAATCGCTCGCGCATCGGACGCCTTCTAGCTTCGCTTGAATCCCACTCGCGGCCATTCGGAATCAAGAGACTGGGCGGAGGTATGCACCGCGTTCGGGCGGGAGATTGGCGGGTCATCTACGAGATAAGCGACGCCGAACTCACCGTGCGAATCGCGCGCATCGTCCGGCGCAATGAACGGACCTACGACTTTCTTTAATCGATCTCGCCGAGGTCGGACAGGCCGTTGATCGCCGCGCCGCGCACGCCGGGGTTGGAGTCGGCGCGCATTTTCCTCAGGGCGGCGATCGCGCGCGCTCCGCCCAGACGGGCGAGCGAGCGGGCGACCGACAGGCGCACCGAGGCGTCGGGGGCCTTGGAGGCCTCGACGAGGACGAGGACCGCGCGCGGGTTCTCGGTCTTGCCCAAGGTCTCGGCCGCGATGGGAGCCAGCGCGCCGTCGGGCTTTTTCATCAGCTTCTCGAGGTGCTCCAGCCCCGCGTCCTTGTCGAGCTTGACGAGGTAGTAGGCGGCGAGCAGGCCCACCTTGTCTTCCCCGGGGTCGCCGTCGAGGAAGTGCTGCAGGCGCAGGACCATGTCCTTGCGCCCGAGCTTGACCAAGGCGTAGGCGACCTCGACCTCGATGAACTTGTCCGGGTTCGTGTAGGCCTGCTCCAGCGTGGAGAGGGAGCGCTTGTCGCCGATGTCGCCCATGGCCTCGAAGATCGCCTGAAGGAGGCCGCCCGTGGCGCCGCCCGCCAGCTGCTGGAGGGCGGGAACGGCGTCCTTGACTCGGAGGCGGCCGAGGCCGCGCACGGCCTCCTCGACGACGCGCGGGTCCTGGTCGTTCAGGGACTCGGAGAGGATGCGCACGGCCTGGTCGCCGCCGAGGCGGCTCAGGGCGTCGAGGATTTTCCAGCGGAGGACCTGGAGGTGGCCGGGAAGCTCCCCGAGCTGGAGGATCATCGAGCGCAGGTAGTCCCAGGCGGCGGCGAGCGCCTCGACGGCGCGGACGTCGCCCGCGGCGCCGAGCGCGTCCACGTAGGCGGCGCTTTCGCGCGGGTCACCGCGCTTGACGTCGAAGGCCAGGAGGAGCGCGTCCGTCGCCTTCTGATCCCGCATGCGGCCGAGCGTCGCGGCCAGCCGGACGCGCTCCTCGGCTTTCGCCGCCTGGAACGTCGCGAGAAGGTCCTTGATCTTGGGCCTGCGGGCCTGCGCGGCGGTGCAGAGGAGCAGCGCCGCCGACACCGCGAAAACTTTCCTCACGGGGGGAGCATACCGGGTTCGAAGCGCCCTGTCGAGGCCCGGGGCATGCAACTTTTTAGGGGGGTCGATCGTCTGGTGTATGAGGGTGGAGGCACCCCGGGAGGACGAACGATGAGAAACGAGGCCATGGGACGCGAAACGCGCCGGCTGCTGGCGCGGCTCAAGAGGCTGGAGGCGGAGGAGGCGATGGAAGAGGCGCGCGACGAGGCGCAGCGGCTGCTGCTGGCGCGGCACCTGGGACGCGCGCGCAGCCGGCTGCGAAGCGGGCTTGACGGCCGCGAGGAGCCGTATTGCGTCCTGGAGTCGAAATGAGGACTTCCCCGGGCCGCAACATCCGCGACTTGCGCTCACCGGAGCTTCCTCTTATACTTCGCCCGTGGACCCGGTCACCCATACCTTGCTCGGCGCGGCGATCGGCGAGGCTTTTTATCGACCCCGTCTCGGCCGCCGGGCGGTCGCGGTCTCAGCCTGGGCGGCGAACCTGCCCGACATCGACGCGCTCGTCATGCTCACGGGCGATCCCGGCGCGGTCGTACTGAGGAGATCCTTCGGCCATTCGCTGTTCCTGCTGCCGCTTTGGATCGCGGGGCTGACGTGGGTCTTCAAGCGGAAGTACGGCGACATGGACGCGCGGGATCTCGCCGAGATCATCGCGCTCGGCTGCGCCGGGCATCTGCTCTTCGACCTCATCAACTCGTTCGGCGTGCAGCTGTTCTGGCCGCTCTCCTCGGCGCGGCCGGAGCTCGCGACGATCTTCATCATCGACCTGACCTTGGCCGGCTTCCTCGCGGCGCCCCACCTGCTGCGGCTCAAGGAGGCATGGCGGCCCAAGCTCCCGGCAGCGTGCCGGACGGCGCTCGCGGCCGCGACGTTCTACCTCGCCATGGCCTTCTCGGCCCGGCAGTACGCCCTGCTCCTTCTCGCCCGCGAGACCGGCGGCCGGGGCTTCCAGTACGCTTTCCCGGAGCCGCTCGGCGCCCACCGCTGGCGCGGAGTCGTCCGGGAGGCCGACGCCTGGAGGGTCTACCTCGTGGACGTCGGCCGCGGCGTCGTCGAGCCGCGCATGACCGTGCCCGACCACGGGCGCTCGCCGCAGGCGCGCGCGGCCCGGGAAACCCCGTTCGGCCGCCGGCTCGAGGCGTTCTTCAAGGCGCCGGCGTGGACCGTCTCGGAAAAGCCCGGGGGCGGCTGGACGGCGGAAGTCCGCGACCTGCGCTTCGCGAGCCTCGTGCTCCCCCGCGCGGCGCCGTTCACGTATGAATTCGACGTCGCGGCCGGCGGGGGCCTCTCCGCGAAGCCCCGCGGCGTGAAGATTTGGTAGGGTAGAGAAGATGCCCGCGACGAACGAGCAGACGCTGGAGCTTCTTCTCGAGGTCGGCCGCCTCCTGTCCTCCAAGCTTGAGATCGGCGAGCTCCTGACCTCGGTGCTCGAGCTCTCCACACGCGTCGTCGAGGCCGACAGCGCCTCCCTGCTGCTGCTCGACGAACAGACCCGGGAGCTGTACTTCGACGTGGCCTTAGGGCTCGGCCCGAGCGCGGCCAAGATGCGCCTGCCGCTGGGCGAGGGCATCGCGGGGTCGGTGGCCGAGCAGCGCGCGCCCGAGATCATCAACGACGTCCGCCTGGATCCGCGCTGGTCGCCCGAGATGGACGCGCAGTCCGGATTCGTCACGCGCTCGATCATGGCGGCGCCGATGCTGCTCAAGGGACGCCTCGTCGGGGTGCTCGAGGC
>JACQJQ010000019.1 GCA_016204945.1 Elusimicrobiota bacterium | reverse complement strand
TGGCTTTCACCGACTTGGGGCGTCCGACGGAGAGCGGCAGGACCATGTGCGGGAAGACGACGACGTCGCGGACCGCGAGAAGCGGCAGGCGCGTCGGCAGGACGGCCTGGGCCGGCTTGAGCTCGTTCAAGGCTTGGTTCCGGACGGCGACTTGGACGCGGGCACGACCTTGTCGACGAGCCCGTAAGCGACGGCCTCCTCGGCCGACAGATAGAAGTTGCGCTCGACGTCCTTGTCGAGCTTCTCGTAGGGCTGGCCGCAATGCCTCGCGAGGATCTCGGAGAGGCGCCTGCGGGTGTTGGCCATCTCGGCGCCCTCGATGCGGATGTCCGACTCCTGGCCCTGCATGCCGCCTCTGATCAGGGGCTGGTGGATCATCACGCGCGCGTGGGGGAGGATCAGGCGCCTGCCTTTCGTCCCCGCCGCCAGCAGCACGGCGCCGAAGGACATCGCCATGCCCATGCAGAGCGTGGAGATCGGGGCGCGGATGAACTGCATCGTGTCGTACACGGCGAGCCCGGCGGTGACCATGCCGCCCGGGGAGTTGATGTAGAGGTGAATCTCCTTGTCGGCGTCCTCGCCGTCGAGATAGAGCAGTTGGGAAATGAGCAGATTCGCGGAGTCGGTGGTGACCGCGCCGCCGTCGCCCCCGACGAAGATGATCCTTTCCTTCAGCAGTCGGGAAAAAATGTCGTATCCGACCGCGGAGCCTTGGTTCCACTTCTCGAGGACCTGGGGCAGCATGGCGGGCATAAGCGAGGGGCTCTTTAGGCGTCCTTGTAGACGGCCTTCTCCCTGAGGAGATCCATGGTCTTGCGTTCGCGGATCATGTGCGCGACCTGCTCCCTGCGCTTCTCGAATATCTCGCGCAGCTCCTTTTTCTTCTGCTCGCTCTCCGCGTCCTTGAGCCCGGCTTCGAGCTCTGAGGCGAGCTCCGCATCGGAGACCTCGATGCGCTCCTTCGCGGCGATCGCGGACATCAGGAACGCGAGACGGACTTCGTCCTCGGCCTTCGGCTGGAGCTTGGCCCGGAGTTCAGCGAGGACCTTCTCCGGGAGCCGGGCGGCGCCCGCCGTCTGGCGGCGCATGCGGTCCATCATGCCCTCGAGCTGGCGCTCGACCATGGAGGGGGGCAGAGGAAAGACGTTGGCCTTGACGAGCGACTCCTGGATCTGGCGCACGACGTCGGACTCGGACGCGGCCTTGGCCTCGCGGTCCAGAACCTCCTTGAGCTTGCCTTTCAGCTCGTCGAGGTTCGCCATCCCCAGATCCTTGGCGAACTCGGCGTCGAGGGCGGGGAGCACCTTGGTCTTGATTTCGACGACGGTGACGGTCAGGTCGCTCTCCTGGCCTCCGAGCTTGACCGAGAGGGTCTTCGATTCGCCGCGCTTCATGCCCTTGAGGCCCTCGGCCAAGCCCGGCAGGCCGTGCTCGGACGACATATCCACGAGCTCGGAGGAACCCTTGGCGCCGGCGAGGGGCTTGCCTTGGCGCGCCGCGGCGTAGTCGATGACGACGAAATTTTTCTCGCCGACCGTCTCGTCCGGGGCTATCTCCAGGCGCGCCTGAGCGTCCCGAAGCTCCTCGATGCGTTTGGCCAGCGCGGCGTCGTCGGCGTTCTGCGGCCTGCGCTTCACGGGAAGCTTGAGGTAGTCCTTGGCGACGGGCGTGGGCGCGATCTCCGCGCGGACGGTAATGAGCAGGGGCTCGCCCTCCTTCCACTGTACGTCCTCGACCGATGGGGTCTCCAGGACGCGCAGCTTAAGGTCCTCGATGGCGACGGGAACGTGCTTGCGGATGAGCGCGTCCACGGCCTCTTCGCGCGCGCGCCCGGAGAAGTGACGCTTGACGACGTCGAGCGGGGCCTTGCCGGCGCGAAACCCCGGGATGCGGGCCAGGGCCTGGAGGCGCGTCAAGGCCGTCTGCGCCTGGTCCGTCGCTTCTTGCGGGGCGATCTCGACGGAGAGCGTGACGACGCAGCCTTCCTCCTTGAGCTTCTTAAATTTCGGCTTGTCGGACCTCAGCGCTGAGAAGATGCCCATGATGCCTCCGGCGGGAATTCGAAATGGGCGAGGGGGGACTTGAACCCCCACGCCTTTCGGCACACGGTCCTAAGCCGTGCGCGTCTGCCGTTCCGCCACCCGCCCATTAAAACAAAGGACCGAGAAACGCTCGGCCGCGACGCCAATGAGATAAATTTTGGACCGGGTGGGGATCGAACCCACGACCTTACGCTTAAGAGGCGTTTGCTCTACCGCTGAGCTACCGATCCGGCTCTTCCGATGGTAGCAAAATCCGGAAAATAAGTCCATTTCTGAGGAGAAGGCGCGAACGATCGGGCTTGACGCGGCGGCGGCCGGGGGGTATTCTTCGGGGGCCGCGCGGGTTAACAATTCCGACACCGGGCGCCCGCGGTCCGCCCTTATAATTGAGGGCCCATGAAATATTGGATCTTCCAGAATAATCAGGTCTTGGGCCCCTACGGGCCCGACGAGATGAGCCGGATTTCGGTATTTTCGCCCGAAAGCTTGGTGTGTCCCGAAGGACGCGGCGGCACCAGCATGGGCGATTGGCAGAGAGCGGGGATGGTTCCGGACCTTGCGGCGGCCCTCGTCAGGATGGCCGGCGCCGGCGGGGGAAGGATCGCCGCGCTTTCGGCCGCCGACGCGGCGCCCGAGACGACGCCCAAGGACCTTATCCAGATCGGGAGCATACAGGAAAAGGTGGCCGTGCTCGAGCAGGCCGTGCTCCGTCTGCAGGAGAGGCTGCGCGGGAAGGACGCCGAGCTCGCTTCCTTGAGCCGGGAGCTCGCCGGCAAAAGCCGCGCGGACGGCGAAGCCGCCCATCACGACGAAGTCGCCGAACTCAAGCGGCAGATCGCCGGGCTCGAGGAGCGCCTGACCTCCATGCGCCAGCTGGGCGAGACCCTCGACAAGGCCGTGGAGGAGGAGAAGCGCGTCGAGCAGGACGTCGAAAAACAGGGTCGGGCGCTGACGGATCTCGCCCGCGAGATGGAGGACTTGCGCCGCCAGCTCGACGAATCCAAGGCGCGCCGGATCGTACCGCCGCCACCCGCCGCGGCGCCGGCCGTGCCTCGTCCGGTTCCGGCTGAATCTCCGGCCGTCGGCGCCGAGTCGGCGACGCCGTTCGGCGGACCTTCCCTGGACGCGCCCGCGTCGGCGGCGCCTCCCGCGCCGTTGGCCGAGATGCATCCCTTCGTCGCGCCCGACCCTCTCCTCGAAACGCAGCCCTTCGCCGCTGCCCCTGCTGCCCTCGTCGAGGCCCAGCCTTTCATCGCGCCGCCGCCCCCGCCCGCGCCGAAGGGCAATAAAACGGCGATGATAGGCGCCGCGCTCGGCCTGGCCGCGCTGGGAGGCCTCGCCTTCATGGGCGGGCTCATCCCGGGACCCCGCAAGCCTCGGG
>JACQJQ010000143.1 GCA_016204945.1 Elusimicrobiota bacterium | reverse complement strand
GGATTTGAACCCGCGATCTCCGCCTTGACAGGGCGGCGTGTTAGGCCAGCTACACCACGGCCCCGCAACACGCTGAGTATAGCAAATGAGCCGCGAATTTCTCCGCTTGACGGCCTGCGCGTCAACAGTTATCCTCGCACATCCGCTCGGAGGCCTGAACTTTCATGGAAAACGTGCCCGGATCCTCTCCCGTCCCCGCCGCGAAGAAGCGCGGCTGCCTTTTTTACCTCGGCGTCGCCGCGGGGCTGTTCGCGGCCGCCGCGATTCTGTCGCTTGTTCTCCTGATCAGCGGCGTTCGCAGCCTGCTCCGAGCCTACACCGGCACGAGCGCGGTCGCTTTGCCCGTCGCGGCCATGCCCGAGGCGGAGTTGGAGGCCCTGGCGGAGCGGGTCAAGGCGTTCAAGGCGAAGGCCGAGGGCGCCGCCGGCGCGGCGGAGACCCTCGTGCTGAAGGAAGACGAGATCAACGCGCTCATCGCGCGCGAGCCGAAATTGAAGCCGTTCGAGGGCAAGGTGCACGTCGCGCTGGCGGGCGACACGATCAGGGGGCGGGTGAGCGTTCCCTTGGACGGGACCGGCATCCCGTTCGTCGGCGGCCGCTACCTCAACGGGGAGATCGTCTTGAAGGCGTCCCTCAACGACGGAGTCCTCATCGCCACCATCGACTCCATCGTCCTCAACGAGAAGCCCTTCTCGGAGCTCGTGATGTCCGCGCTGCGGTCGGAGAACCTGGCCAAGGACGTCTACCGCCGCCCCGAGACGGCCGAGATTCTCCGCAAGTTCGAGAGCGCCCAGGTGAAGGACGGCATGCTCTCGATCAAGCTGCGCCCTTAGCCCGGAGCTGGACATGAAAGTCACCATGATGCTCGCCGATTCCGCGCAGGCGGTCGAGGGCAAGCTCTATATCCTGGGCGGGGGCTGGTCCATCACCGGGCCGATGCCCTGCCCCTCGGCCATCGCGGTCCTGGTGTCCGTGCCCTGGAACGAGACCAACCGCAAGCACCAGGTGAAGGTGGAGCTGCTCGACGCGGATTACCGGCCGGTGTCTTTGCCCGCTCCGGGAGGCAGCGCCCCCCTGGTGATCAGCGGGGATTTCGAGGTCGGGCGCCCGCCTGGGATCCTTCCCGGCTCGAGCATCGAGATCCCGTTCGCGTTCAACATCGGCGCGATTCCCCTGCAGCCGGGCCGGCGCTATGTCTGGCGGCTGACGATCGACGGCAAGGGGGACGACAACTGGCAGGTCGTCTTCTCGACGCGGCCCGCGGGGCACAATCCTCCCCGCGCCTGAGGGCCTCAGGTTCCCGGGCTGAGGAACATGCCGGCGAGAATCAGCGCGATGCAGACCCACTGCAGGCGGGATACTTTTTCCTTGAGCGCGAGCGCGGCGAAGCCGAGCGTCACCAGGGGGTAGGCTCCCGTCAGCGGGGTGACGATGGACACCGGGCCGCTGCGCGTGGCCAGGATCACCCCGAGGTCTCCGCCGGCCATCATGCCCATGGGAAGGAAGGAGCGCAGCCACTCCCGGCCGGAGTGGCTGCCGTGCCGGCCCTTGAGCCAGCCGAAGGTTCCCAAAGTGAGCGCGCCGCCGATGGTGTTGAAGAGGGCGAGATTAACCTCGCTTGACTGCGGCAGGCCGTAGGAGTATTTCACGATGGTCTGCGCCGCGCCCCAGAGCACCAGCGCGGCGGCGGCCATCGGAATCCAGCTTTTGCCCGTGGACTTGGCGTTCGGGTCGGGCGGGGCGTAGGACAGGCCGAGGCAGCCGGAGATCACCAGGACGACCCCGAAGTACTGGAGCGGCTGAAGGGTCTCACCGAGGAAGACGCGGGCGAAGACCACGGTGAGCGCGGGGTAGGCGGCCGAGAGGGTTCCCACGATGGTGATCGGCCCCGCGACGATGGACTGGAAGTAGAGGATCCAGCCGGCGCCGTCGAGGATATAGGCCAGCACGCCGGCCGCGAGGAAGGCCCGTCCCTCGGGGGAAAACGGCGCGGGGTGGGGGTGGGCGAAGAAGAAGCCCATGTTGACGATGGCCTTGGCCGCGACGAAGTAGAGGCAGAAGCGGGCGGGGGGGACCTCGGCGATCCATTTCTTCACCAGCCCCTGCCCGACGCCGTAGAGAAAAAGCGCGGCGAAGGCCGGCGTCAGCCAGACCCAGGGGCTCACGCCTCCGCCTCGGCGCTCGACTTGAGGGTCGCGGTGTTATAACCTATGGCCATGAAAAGGTCGCGCATCCTGATCGGGGGTCGCTGGGTCGAGCCGCGCGCGCGGGCGAGCCTGGAGATCCGCAACCCCGCGACGCTCGCGCGGCTCGGGACCGTCGCGGACTGCGGCAGGCAGGACGTGGATGCGGCGGCGGCGGCGGCGCGAGGGGCGCAGAACGCGTGGTGGCGGATTCCGGGGGTGGAGAAGGCCAAGCTCCTCCGGGAAGTGGGCGCGCGCATCAGGAAGGACGAGCGGGGGCTGTCGCGGCTGATGGCCCTGGAGACGGGCAAGCCCCTGTGCGAGGCGATCGACTGCATCGATTGGGTCGCGGCATGTTTCGAGTACTACGCGGAGGTGAGCCGAAGCGGCCACGGAAACTCGGTTCCGCCCGTCGCCCCGCATCAGATTAATTTTACCATTAAAGAGCCTTACGGCGTCGTGGCCGCCATCGCGCCCTTCAACTTCCCGCTCCTGCTCATGGCCTGGAAGGTCGCGCCGGCGCTGGCCGCGGGCAACGCCGCGGTCTGCAAGCCGCCGCATCAGAACCCGCTGTCGACCTTGCGCCTGGCCCGGTGCTTCGACGTTTTACCCCCGGGCGTCGTCAACGTGGTGACGGGCGGACCCGGGACGGGGCGCCTGCTGGTCGTCCACCCCCAGGTCGACATGGTCGCCTTCACCGGCTCGACCGCGGCCGGCCGCGACATCGCCGCCGCGGCGGGGCGCCGGCTCAAGAAGGTCAACCTCGAGCTCGGCGGCATCGATCCCTTCATCGTGTTCGCGGACGCGGACCTCGACGTCGCCGTGCGCGGAGTCGCTTGGGCGCGCCTGCTCAACGCGGGGCAGGTCTGCACCTCGTCGAAGCGGATCATCCTCGTCGAGCCCATCGCCGAGGAGTTCACGCGCCGGCTTCTGGCCCACGTCAAGACGCTGCGGGTCGGCGACCCCATGCGGCGCGGCACCGACATCGGCCCCCTGATCTCGGCGCGGGCCGCCGCGAAGGTCGAGCGCCAGGTCGCCGCGGCCGTCCGGCAGGGCGCGCGCCTTCTCCTGGGCGGGCGGCGCATGCGGCCGCCGGGGCTCAAGGGACATTTCTTCGAGCCCACCATCCTAGCCCGCGTCCGCCACGGAAGCCTGCCCACCACCGAGGAAATATTCGGGCCGGTCCTGGCGCTCACCGTCGCGCGCGACGCCGACGAGGCCATCCGCATGGCCAACGACTCCGCCTACGGCCTGGGGGCGTGCGTCTACACCAACGACCTGAAGCTGGCCATGCGCGCCATGGAGAACGTCAAGGCGGGCACCTTCTGGATCAACGACCCGCTGACGGACAACGAGGCGGCCCCGTTCGGCGGCATGCGCTTGAGCGGGATCGGCCGGGAGCTGGGCATGGAAGGCCTCGACGCCTACCGCGAGCCCAAGCACGTGCACCTCGACTACGTCATGGAAGCCAAGCCGTACTGGTACCCCTACCAGAACCGGGTGCCTCCGTCCCATGGGGGTCACTGAGCCCGTGCGCTACGTGGTCCTGGGCGGGGCGGGCGCGATGGGCCGCATCACGGTTCGCGACTTGGTCGAGACGTCGCACGCGGAGGACCGGATCGTGATCGCGGACTACGACCTGGGCAAGGCCCGGGCGCTGGCCGCGTCCCTGCGCGACTCCCGGGTCAGCGCCGTGCGCGTGGACGTCAAGGACCGGGCCTCCGCCCTGAAGGCCTTGAAGGGGGCCTTCGTCCTCATCAACGGCGTCCAGTACCAGCTCAACCTCGACGTCATGGAGCTCGCGCTGGCCTTGAGGTGCCACTACGTGGACCTCGGCGGCCTTTTCCACATGACGCGCCGGCAGACGCGCTTGGACGGGCGCTTCCGGGCGATCGGCCGCACGGCCGTGCTCGGCATGGGCGCGGCTCCCGGCATCACCAATATCTTGGCGCGCTGGGCGGCCGACCGGCTTGACACGGTCCGCGAGATCCACGCCCGGGTCGGGACGATGGACCGGACGCGCTACGCTCCGCAGCCCGCTTTGGCCGTCTCCTATTCCTTGAAGACGATCCTGGAGGAGTTCTCGATGCGGCCCGCCGTCTTCAGCCGGGGCCGGCTCGGCTTCGTCGAGCCCATGTCCGGGGACGCGCCCCACCGCTTCCCGCCGCCGGTCGGCCTGCGCCGGCCCATGTACACGATCCATTCCGAGGTCGCCACCTTGCCGTCCTCGTTCCGGGACAAGGGCGTGCGCGAGGTGAGCTTCAAGATCGCCTTCGACCCCGTCTTCACGGACCGGGTGAGGTTCCTACGCGACCTGGGGCTGGCCTCCCACGAGCCCGTCGACGTCCCCGCGCCGGGCGGCCGGGGCGTCGTCTCGGTCGCCCCGGTGGACGTCGCCAACAAGGTCGTCATGTCCCAGCCTTCGGCCCGCCAGGCGGGCCCCATGCGCCAGCACGAGGTCGTGCGCGCCGTGGTCAAGGGGACGCGGGACGGGCGCCGCGTCACCTGGGTGGCCGACTGCCACTGCGCGGGGATGCCGGCCTGGGGCGTCGGCGTCGACGTCGACACCGGCTCACCCCCCGCGGTCGCGGCGCAGATGCTGGCCGCGGGCGAGATCGTCGCGCGCGGAGCCGTCCCTCCCGAGAAGGCGGTGCCGCCGGAGCCCTTTTTCCGGCGCCTGCGGCGGCGGCGCATGACCTTGCGGGCCGTCAAGAAGTCCGGCTGGTCGTTTCCGGTCTGAGTCAGCGCGGAGCTTTCGCCAGGACCGCCGCGACCTTGACGGCCGCCTCGCGCCCGGAGCGCACCGCCCCGTCGCTGTGGCTCGAGTAGAGGTAGTCTCCCGCGAGGTAGAGACCGACGTTCTCCGCGCGCAGCGAGGCGTGCAGCTCGTCGAGAGGGGAGCGTCCGACCGGCCAGCCCGGCGTGGCCGCGGGATGGTGGCCGTAGAAGTGGGTCTCCCGCGCGAAGGACGAGAAGCCGGGCCAGATCTTGTCGAGCTCGGCCAGCAGGCGGCCGCGGATCTTGTCCCGCGGCTCCAGGTAGGAGCGGCTGTAGTCGCCGTGAACGAGAAGGGTGAACGCCTCCTCCGTCTGCCCCGGCTCGGGCTTCTCGAGAAAGCCGTAGATGACGCCCAGAGGACCGCGCGTCAGGACGGGGAAGGGGATTTTCCCGTCGACCAGGAGCTTCTTGTTGGCCGCGACGTCGAGGATGAAATGGACGACCGTGTACGTCCCGGCGCTGAGGCCGTCCACCGCCCGCCACTGCTCGTCGGTGAGGCTCGGCTCCATCTGGATCGCGTGCAGCATGTGATAGGGGACGGCCAGGACCACTTTCTCGGCCTCGGCGCTGCGCATCACGCCGTTCTCTTTATAATGGACGACGACCCGCGTTTTCCCGTCGGCCCCGCGCGCGCGCACGACGCGGGTCACGAGCGCGCCCAGGACCTTGGGGCCGCGGATCGCCTTGACGAAGGCGTCGATGATCGTTCCGTTGCCGTCCCGCGCGTGGCGGCACTGCTGGGTGCCGTGGAGGAAGATATCCTCCTGCATAATGCCGTAGACCGCGCTGATGCCGTCCCAGTCGGCCGCGACCTCGCACTCGAGGCCCAGGCGGATGAACTCCGTGACCCGGGGAGACAGGCGAAAGGACTCCACCCATTTGGCGAAGGAGATCTTCTGGAGCTCGGCCAGGCGCGGAGTCAGCGCGCCGGCGCGGGTCTCGTCGTAGAGGGCCTCGCATTCCTTGAGCCAGCGATCGTAGCCGGCGCGCTCCTCGGGGGTGAACAAGGAAGCGTGGAACGCGGCCGCGGTGTCCTGCACGTAAGGGAAAAGCTTGCCGTCCATGTACACGCTCGAGTAGGGTTGCTCGGGCTCGGAGAGGGGAATGGAGAATTTCTTGACGTAGTCCATCAGGGGGTTCTTGTCCCAGATCTCGTGCAGGCCGTACTCGGCCCGCAGGCCCTTGCCGTATTCCACGGTGGCCACGCGGCCGCCCCAGGCGGTGCCCGCCTCCAGGACCAGGGACGGGATGCCGCGCTCCTGGAGTTCGTAGGCCGTCACGAGCCCGGCCAGTCCGCCGCCCACGACGATGACGCGCGGCCGGTCCGCGTCCGCGGCCCGCGCGGACAGGGAGCACGCCAAGAGGACGCCGCACAGCCCCTTGCCCAGCATCGTTCTTATGGTCGACATCGCGCGCCTCCTGAAGCCGCGTTCGCGGCGGCCCATTCTAGCACAGCCGGCGGCCGTCCCGCTTCTTGCAAACGGAGGCGGGTCTGGTACAATGCCGGGATGAGACCGACCAATTGCATCACTCAGGCGGAGCTTTCTCTGGCGGGCCAAGAAGCTCTCCTCATCGACGTCCGCGAGCCGGGGGAGTTCGCGAGCGAACGCCTGCCGGGGAGCCTCAACGTCCCGTTGTCGCGGCTCGACGCCGAGGCCTCGCGCCTGCCCAAGGACAAGCCGCTGGTCGTCGTTTGCCGCAGCGGCCGGCGCGCGCTGGACGCCGCGCGCAGGCTTTCGGCGCTGGGTTTCGCCGACGTCCGGATCCTCGACGGCGGCCTTCAGTGCTGCGTCGGCGTGGAGAAGGGGGAGCGCGGCGTCTGGGCGATGGAGCGGCAGGTGCGCATGGCGGCGGGGCTTCTCGTGCTGTCGGGCGCGGTCTTGGCGTGGTTGGTGCGTCCGGAGTTCCTGCTGCTCAGCGCCGGAGTCGGGGCGGGGCTCGTCTTCTCCGCCGCGACGGACACCTGCGGCATGGCGGCCTTGCTCGCGCGCCTGCCCTGGAACAAAGCGCCTCGGAATTGAAGCATCCATGAAATCCCTTATTCCCATCGCGGGCATTGAGCAACGCATCTACCTCGAAATACCCAGCCCAATCGCGACCCGGATTCGCCAGTTCAACGCAGCGATTGAACTGGGTCGAAACGGCCTCTGGCTCGATGCCAAAGTTATAATGAACCTCATGCTTGCCACGGGATTGGATGGGCCAATCACCCGCTAATAGCTTGACAGGCTATTATCGATACACCATACTATCCGCTAATAACGGATTGCGCTATTAGCGATGCCTAAAAAAGAGACCGCCAAATCGAAAGTCCCCGGACGCTGGATGCGTCGCCCCGGCGGCTACTCCGCATACGTCCCCGATCCCCTCCCTCCGACGCTGACCTGGACGCCAAAGCTGGTGCGCGCCCTGTCGGACGCGGACCATCTGATCGGTCGTCTTGCGGGCGCAGGGGGGCGATTGCCCAATCCACATCTGCTGATGCGGCCCTTCATCAAGCGCGAGGCCGTGCTTTCGAGCCGTATCGAGGGAACTCAGGCTTCATTGGGCGAACTGCTAGAGGCCGAGATTGGGGTGCCGGTTGATCGGAGCCCCGATGACTTGCGCGAGGTCGCGAATTACGTTGCGGCGTTGGAATATGGGATCAAGCGCCTCCAGAAGCTTCCTCTCTCCCTGCGACTCGTGCAAGAACTTCATGGACTGCTCATGAAAGGCGTCCGCGGTGAGCGCGCCACTCCTGGTGAATTTCGCCGGTCCCAGAACTGGATCGGCGCGCCGGGCTCAACGCTCTCTCAGGCAACCTTCATCCCGCCTTCGCCGGCCGATCTCATGGACTGTCTCGGCGCCTGGGAGAAATTCCTCCATGAGAAAAACACTCCGCCGCTGGTTCAGGTGGGCCTGGCTCATTATCAGTTCGAGGTGATACATCCCTTTCTCGATGGCAACGGCCGGGTCGGACGACTCATGATCACTCTGTTCCTCGTTGAACGAGGAATCCTGCCCACGCCGCTGCTCTATCTCAGCGCGTTCTTCGAGGCGACCCGCCGCGATTATTACGAACTACTGAGCTCCGTCAGCGCTCGCGGCGATTGGGAGTCGTGGCTGATCTATTTCCTCAACGGTGTCGCGCGGCAGTCGGAAGACGCCTTGAGCAGGGCGGAGCGAATCAATAAGCTGCTGGAGCGCTGGCGCGTCGAAGCGAGCAAGACGACGGGCGGGCCTCCGTCGCTCGTGCCGCTTAAGCTGGTGGATATGCTGGCCTCCAATCCCTTCCTGACGGTCAAGAAGGCGGCGACTCATCTCGACGTGGCGTTCACGACGGCTCAGCGCGGCATCGAAAAGTTGGAGAAGGCTGGCGTGCTCCTCCGGACAAATGAAGCCAAACGCGACCGCGTGTACTGCGCGAAGCAGATCTTGGACATTCTTGAAGAGCCTGCCCGAATCTCGCCTCAAAGTTGAGGGCGAAAGACCGGTACATCGTCCTCTCGCCCAATTGGTCTAAACCTGTTAAACTCATAGCGGGCCGTTAGCTCAGTGGTAGAGCAGGATCCTTACACGATCAAGGTCACAGGTTCAAATCCTGTACGGCCCACACTTTAGGCCAGGGAGCGCTACTGGCCTTCGGGGCCCTTGACGGGGGGCAGGGAGGGGCGGAGTTCCTCGAGGCGCTTGCGCGCGTCGGCGGCCTGCTCCTGGACGGAGGCGAGGAACTTCTTGGCGTAATGGCCCTGGATGTCGTCGGGCTTGTAGTAGGGGATCTCGAACTTCAGGTTCTCGGCGGTCTGTTCGAGGCCCGCGAGCAGGCGCTCGAGATGCTCGGCCAGCTTGACGGGATCGGTGGGCTCCACGAGGTCATTCTCCCACATCCGGCGCCCGCCGTCAAACGCGCGGGCTACTCGCCGATGCTGTAGGCGATGGTGCCGAGGTCGTAGCGCGCGTCGAGGTTGGCGAGCTTCTCCGCGCGGCGCAGGGACTTGCGCAAGGCGGCGACCTTCAGCGTGCGGCCGAGCCGGACGGCGACGCGGGCGGTGGACGCGTCGAAGTCCACGGCGGCGGACTCGACTTCGGGCAGTTCGGCCCATTGCGCGGCGATCGCGCGCGCGCAGACCGTGCAGACGAGCCCGGTCAGGGCGATCGTGTAGCGCCCGGGGGCGAGCTCGACGAACTCGCGCGCGCCCGCTTCGGCCGCGGAGGCGGGGCCGACCAACGCGGCGGCGAGCAGCAAAACCGTGATCTTCATTCCTAATAATATGATAACAGCCGCGCCGGGATATGTCCACGATTTGTTAGGATGCGCTCGTGGATTTATTCGGACGAGCGTCGTGGATCATGTTCGCCGCCGGCGCCATCCCCACCGGGCTGGCGGGCTGGTGGATCGGCTCGCGCGCGGGCCGGCCGGTCGCGCCCGAGGCCTTCTTGCTCGCGGCCGCGGCGCTCGCCGCCTCCCTCGCGGCGGCCTATCTCGCCTGGCGCTGGTTCGTGGCGCCGCTGCGCGAGCTCGAGCGCGGCCTCGAGCGCTGGACGCGCGGGGACCTGTCCACGCCGCTCGACGAGGCGCGCCTGGCGGGCTGGCGCCGCCTCGCCGGGCAGTTCGCGACGGCGCAGGACGACATGCGCCGCGCCCTCGAGGAGGCCAACGCGGGGCTCGCGCGCGAGCGCGCGCGCCTGGAGACGCTCGTCGAGCGCATTCCCGACGCCCTCGTGATCACCAATCTGCGCGGCGAGGTCCAGTTCTTGAACGCCGCGGCCCTGCCCCTGTTCGCGGCCTCGCGCGAGGACGTCATGGGCGGCGGCAAGGGACTGCTCCAGCCGCGCGACGCGTCGCGCTGGCGCCTGCGCGTGCAGGACGTGCTCAAGGCCCACACCATGGGCGGGATGATGGAGCTTCCGTCCGCCGCGGGCGGCCCCCCGACGAGCTTCCGCACGACGGTCACGATGTTCACCGATCCCGTGACCGGGGACTTCGGCGTGCTGATGATGCTGCGCGACCAGACCCCGGAGAAGCGCCTCGAGGCGCTCAAGGAGGAGTTCTTCCAGGCCGCGGCCCACGACCTGCGCGCGCCCGTGTTCGCGATGCAGGGGTATCTGCGCCTGCTCAAGAAGTCCATCGAGCCCGACGACCGTCAGAAGACCTGGCTCGAGGCCATCGACCAAGCCTGCGAGCGGCTGACCGCTTTGGTCAAGGACGCCCTCGACGCGGCGCGCATCGAGAGCGGGCATCTCAAGCTCCTGCCCGCGGCCGTGCAGCCGGCCGCGATCCTGCGCCGGGCCGCGCGCCTGTTCCAGCCCATGGCCGACGAGAAGGGCGTGCGGCTCGAGACGCGCATTGCCGACGGCGCGCCGGCCTCCTTCGACGCCGACGAGCGCCTCGTGGAGCGCCTCGTGCACAATCTCGTCGCCAACGCGGTCAAGTTCACGCCCTCCGGCGGCCGCGTGCTCGTCGAAGCCGGGCCCGCGGGCTCCGACCGCGTCGAGTTCGTCGTCACCGACACCGGGCCCGGCGTTCCCGAGGCCCAGCGCGCCGCCGTCTTCGAGAAGTTCCGCCAGCTCGATCCCGGCCTGCCGAAGTCCGGCTTCGGCCTCGGCCTCGCCATCTGCGCCAAGATCGTCAAACTGCACAAGGGGGAAATCTGGGTCCAGGCGGCCAAGACCGGCGGCGCCCAGTTCGTCGTGCGCCTTCCGCTGATGCAGATCGCCCAGGAGGTCCTCCGAAAATGAAGGCCCAAGCCCCGTCGTTTCCGACGCTCGCCGAGGCGCTGTATCCGTCATCGGGACTGCTTCATGACGGCGTCGCCGTCGTCGTGGCCAGCTTGTTCATCGCCGTCTGCGCCCAGGTGAACGTGCCCCTGCCGTTCACGCCCGTGCCGTTGAGCGGAGGGACCTTGGGGGTGCTGTACGCGGGCGCCCTCCTGGGCTCGCGCCGCGGCGCCGTCGCCGTCGTCCTCTATCTTTGCGAGGGCTGCGCGGGGCTGCCGGTTTTCTCCGGCGGCGCCGCCGGGTTCGCGCACCTGCTCGGCCCGACGGGAGGCTACCTCGCGGGCTTCCCGGTCGGCGCGTTCGCGACGGGCCTTCTCGCCGAGCGCGGCTGGGACCGCACGCCGGGCCGCGCGTTTCTGGCGATGCTCGCCGGCAGCCTGCCGATCTTCGCCCTGGGCCTGCTCGGCCTGTCCCGCTTCACGCCCGGCCCGGCCCTGCTCGCGCAGGGCCTGTGGCCCTTCCTGCCCGGCGACCTCCTGAAGTCCGCGGTCTCCGCCGGCCTGCTGCCGCTGGGGTGGAAATTGCTCGGGGGCGGGCGGCGTTCCAAGTTCCCGGGGTTTTAGGGGTGGCGCTCCACCTGAGTTTAAGGAGCTGCGTCGGGCGGGATACTCTTCCGGGCCTGGCGACCGCGCGTCGACTTCCTTCCCAGCCCAACGGCGCGACCCCCACTGTACACGTGTACAGTCG
>JACQJQ010000151.1 GCA_016204945.1 Elusimicrobiota bacterium | reverse complement strand
GTCGCGGCCGTCGATGGTGCGCCGCTCCTTGCCCTCGGCCAGCGGCGTGCCGACGCCGGTCGGCGTGTAGAAGCCGCCGATGCCGGCGCCGCCGGCGCGCAGGCGCTCGGCCAAGGTGCCCTGCGGGTTCCATTCGACCTCGAGCTGCTTGGTGAGCGTCATTTCCTCGAAGGCTCGGCATTCGCCGCCGTAGGACATGATCATCCTGCGGACCTGGCCGTTGCGCAGCAGGGGGCCGATGCCCCAGTCGTCGAGGCCGGCGTTGTTCGAGACAAGGGTGAGGTTCTTGGCCCCGCCGGCGCGCAGGGCGGAGAGCAGATGCTCGGGCAGGCCGCACACGCCGAAGCCGCCGAGGAGGATCGTGTCTCCGTCTTTGACGCGCGCGACCGCCTCCGCCGCGGCGGCGATGGTTTTATTCATAGGCGCGTGACGCCCCGCAACGGAAATTCCCTTTAGGCGACGGCGAGGGCCTTCTTGGCCTTCGCGCCCTTGCCGAGGACTTCCTCGCGCAGGGCGTCCGCCTTGTCCGTCTTCTCCCACTCGAACCCCTTCTCCGCGCGGCCGAAGTGGCCGTAGGCGGCGGTTTGGCGGTAGATCGGGCGGCGCAGCTTGAGGGTGTCGATGATGCCCTTGGGGGTCATCGGGAATAATTTCCGGACGGCGGCCTCGATGCGGTGTTCGGGAGCCGCGCCGGTGCCGTGCGTGTCGAAGTAGACGCCGACGGGCTCGGCGACGCCGATCGCGTAGGCGAGCTGGACCGTGCACTCCTCGGCGAGGCCGGCGGCCACGACGTTCTTGGCGATGTAGCGCGCCATGTAGCAGGCCGAGCGGTCGACCTTCGTCGGATCCTTGCCGGAGAAGGCGCCCCCGCCGTGCGGCGCGCGGCCGCCGTAGGTGTCCACGATGATCTTGCGGCCGGTGAGGCCCGTGTCGGAGGCGGGGCCGCCGACGACGAACTTGCCGGTGGGATTGACCAGGAATCGGGTCTTGTCATCGATGAGGCGCTTTCCCAAAACGGGGCGGATGATCGTGTCGACGATCTCCTTGCGCGCCTTTTCGGTGATGTGGTCGCCGGACTTGTCGAGAATCTCCGGGCCGTGCTGGGTCGAGAGCACGACGGTATCCACGCGGACGGGGCGGCCGTCGAGGTATTCGACGGAGACCTGGGACTTGCCGTCGGGGCCGAGATAAGGGAGCTGGCCGGAGCGGCGCGCGTCCGCGAGCTTCTTGACCAGCTTGTGGGCGAGCATGATGGGCAGGGGCATGAGCTCGTCCGTCTCGCGGCAGGCGTAGCCGAACATGATGCCCTGGTCGCCGGCGCCGCCGGTGTCCACGCCCTGGGCGATGTCGGGGGACTGGCGGCCGATGGCGCTCAGGATGGCGCAGGAGGCGGAGTCGAAGGCGTACTCGGGGCGGGTGTAGCCGATATCCTTGACCACTTGGCGCACGAGCTTGTCGACGTCGATGTAGGTCTTGGTGGTGATCTCGCCCCCGACGATGACGAGGCCGCGGGCGACGAACGTCTCGCAAGCGACGCGTCCGGTGGGATCCTCGGCGAGCACGGCGTCCAAGACGGCGTCGGAAATCTGGTCGCAAACCTTGTCGGGATGGCCTTCGGTCACCGACTCGGAATTGAAAAAGAACTTGCCTTTGCGCTGCATGATCGTGAGTCCTCCGGGCCGTGCTGTGGGCGGTGGCCGCCGACGGCCTTCCGGGGATTATACAAATTTCCGCCGAAGCCGCGCCCCTTTAGGAGGGTTCCTTCAGGTAGGGGGCGAAAACGCGGTTGAGGTACTGTTCGGTCTTTTGGGCCGTTCTTTTGACCATGTAGCCCAGGGAGTCCAGGATGATGACGGAGTTCACCATGGCGTCCTCGTTGACCGCCTTATTGAGCCTGCGGCAGAAGTCCTTGTTGACCCGATTGACCTGCTCGTAGAGCTCGTTGAGCCCCTTGAGCTCCCAGTCCGGCTCCTGCCCGTTCTTCACCCGCATGTACTGGGCCGTCACGTACATCGTGATGACGCGGTAGATCGTCTCCTCGGAGGTCGCGAACGGCAGGTGGTGCCGCAGGAGCGGCTTGAACTTCTCCATGCTGGGGCAGCCGCTTCCGGACATGTAGATGCCGAGCAGGGGAAACAGGAGTTCCTGCACCGGCCCCTCCTTGGCGTACTGCCGCTCGCGCGTCTCGATGACGACCTTGGCGCTGCGGAAGGAGAGGACGTCGTCGAACTCCTTGACGACGTCGGAGAGGTTGACCGCGATCGGGCAGTGCCGCGCCTCCGCGGGCAGGGCGCAGTGCTCGCAGGGCGAGTAGGCGAGGGTCGTCCAATCCGGGGGCGGAGCAGGGTTGGCCGGGCGGAGGATCGTCAGCGTTTCGGGGTCGAGGCGGACCTCGAAGACGCTCTGGCGCCCGTTGTCGAGGGTGAACCGGTAGCGAAACCAAATCGTCTGGGAATCGGCCATCGCGGCAACTATAACAGACGGCACAACCGCTGTCTAGGACCCGAACGTTCGGGGCCCCAGGTCTCCAAGGTCCCTGGCGCGGCGCGCCGAATCCGGCTATCCTGGGGACATGCGCGCCTTGAGCCTCGCTTTTCTCCTTGCATGCGGCGCCGGGCCCGCTTTCGCGGGGATCTCGGACCCGGTCCGGACGGCGCAGGCGCATTACCTCGAGTTGAGGAATAAAGGGCACGTGCGCGCCGCGGTCCGCGTTTCATCCGGCGCCGATCCTCTCCGCGCCGGCCCGCCCGACTCGCCGGGCTACGCGATCTACGATTTCCAGCGGCGCGTGTGCACGGTGTTCCTCAACCCCGCCGCGATCAGGGCCTTCGAGTTCGATGAGCCCTTCGCGTTCCGGTTCATGATCTACCATGAGCTAGCCCACTGCGATCTTTTCGCGTTTCCCCATGAGATCAACGCGCTTCCCGGGGCCGGCGCGCGCGCCAACCGCATGATTTCGGACCTCGTGCACCTCGAGTTCCTGCACAACGACGACTCCCGGCCGGTGAACGGCTACGGCACTTATCACGAAACGTACGCGGACGTGAAAGCCGTCGCGCTTCTGCTCGCGGAGGGCCATTCCCGCGAGCGCGTCCGAGAGATCGTCCGCTACCGCGCGAGCAACGTCGTCTCCTTCATGGAGAGCCACGACAATGCCGGGGTCTTCGAGCGCATCCTCCGGATGCCCTGGTCCGGTCGGGCCCCGGCGCGGCTTGATTCCGAGGCCCGGGCGGTCGCCGACGCGTATATCCCCACGAACTTTTTACGCAAGGTTTTCGGCGCGGGAGGCGTCCCGTTCGTCGCCTCGGATATCGTGGCCGCCGCTTTGCGCATGCCGTTGTCGACCCTCCGCTTCGAGCACTCGCCTCCCGCCGACCGCGCCGTGATCGAGGGCCGCTTGGCGGACGTCGCCGACGCCCGTCAGGGCGCGTGGCGCGAGTACGCCCGCCTCGCGCGGGCCGGCGGCACGCCCGAGAGCGTCATCGAGGCGTTCTTTATCGCCCGCTACGGCGCGCGGCCGCGGGACCTCGGCGAGGACGACGCGGCCGTCCGGCGGGCTCTCGAGAAAGCCGCGCGCTAATCGCCGTCGATGGCCGGTCCGGCGGCGGCCAGCGCCGAGCGGGTCGGCGCGATCGCCCACGCCGCGGGCCGGTCGCGGTCGGTCACGGCGAACAGCAGGTTCCCGTTCGCGGGATCGCTTCCCAGGAGCTTGCCGCGGCGCGAGGTCCACGGCGCGCCCCAGCGATGACCGCCCCGTTCCACGACGAGCAGCGCGCGCGGAGCGAGAAAATCCTTGCCGGTGTCGTTGCGCCGGGTCGGATCCTTGGCGAGCGCGTACAGGCCGCGGCCCGTCTCGACGGCGCTCTCGATCTCTCCCGGGGTCTCGAGCAGGGGGACGCGCCGGCCCGTCTTGGGATCGCCGGATTCCAGGACGAATTGCCCGGTTTCCGGCATCCACCGCGCCGACAGCGCGGCGCCATCGGAGCGAAGTCCCAGCGGCGCGCCGGTGAGCGCCGTTCGCCACTCGGCGATCGGCCGGTTGTCGCGCAGATCGTACACCGTCATGCGCGGCCGCTCGGCCTGCTTCTCGGCGACGATCAGATAGGGCTCGTCGAGCAGCAGCGCCCGCCACGCGGCCGGCCCCTTGAGGACGCCGCCGATCGAGGCGTTCGGCGCGAAGGACCTCCAGCGGATGCCCTCCTTCTCGTTCCAGACGGCGATCGGATCCGCGGACCAGGCGGGGTGGCCGAGCGCCGCGGCTCCGCCGGAGCCGATCGGGGTCTCGGAAAGAATCCGGCCGTCGTCGGTGCCGACGGCGAGGATGACGCGGCCCGCCGGCTCGGAACGCGACGCGTACGGGCCGACCTTCCCGGCATCGAGGAGGACGCGTCGGCCGTCGCGCGAGAGCGCCGCGCCGCCGCCCAGCACGAAGCCCTTGAGGCGCCGGCGCGTTCTCGCGCCGGAGGCGAGATCCAGGACGACGAGATACGTGCGGTCGGGAAACCGGCCCTCGACGTAGGCCAGGCGCCGCGACGCCGGGCTCCAGTCGAAGGCCTGCGCGTCGCCGCCGCCGACGATCCTCTCGACTCCCGGCGGGAGAGGTTGGCGGCAGCCGGTCAGCGCCAGCAGCGCGAGAAGAGTCGTGATCACTTCACCCGCGGATCGGACGCAACACGTCTAAGCGCAATGCCGTTCACTTAAGAGATTTCGCGGAAAAATATTTAACCACCGAGACACGAAGAAAATGACGGAAAATCGTGGCGGCATAGCGAGGTTTGTACTGGGCCCGAGCAACGCGGTATCCTTCGTTTTTGAAAAAATTGTCGCTGTTTTCCCAGCCCTTTTCACATCTCGCGCGCGATGTGAAAAGCCCTTATTCTTTCATCCTTATTTTTTGAATTTCGAAGGATTTTCAGGGGGCAATTGGGCATTCTTTGTGGTTCATTTTTTGGACGGCAACGGCTTAAGTGAACGGCATTGCGTCTAAG
>JACQJQ010000018.1 GCA_016204945.1 Elusimicrobiota bacterium | reverse complement strand
TGACGGCGTCGGGCCGGCTCGCCGCGGACTGCGAGGTCGCCGGCCTCGATCTGGACGGGAGGCTCTCCCAATCCTGCCGAGAACGCGGCGTGCGGCTGTTCGTCGCGGACCTCGAGGCCGGCGCGATTCCCCCGCTCGGACGCCGCTTCGAGCTCTTCACCGCGCTGGACGTCCTTGAGCACCTCCCAGCCCCGGAGAAGCTGCTCTCCTCCCTCCGGCTCCAGCTGGCCGACGACGCGCTCGGCGTCGTCGCCGTGCCGGCATTTCAGTCCCTGTTCTCGGACTGGGACCGCGCCGCCGGGCACGTGCGGCGCTACGACGGCGCCTCCTTAAAGACCCTGCTGGAAAGCGCGCGCTTCGAGGTGCTCTGGCAGAGTTATCTTTACTCCTTCGCCCTGCCGCCGGCGTTCCTGCGCCGCAAGGCGCTCAAAACGGCGGCGGCCGAAACGAAGCTCGAGTTCCCCAAACTGCCGCCATGGCTCAACGGCCTGCTCCGCGGCGCCGGCGCCCTCGAACGGCTCTGGCTCAAGGCGGCGCCCCTGCCCTTCGGCACCTCGGCCCTGGCCGTCGTGCGTCAACGCGCCGGGGGCGCGGGCCCGCGCAGGTCGTAGAGACAGAGGGCTCCCTGGAAGCAGCGCGCGGGTTCGCGCTCCGCGAGCCGGCGCAAGTCGGGATTGTCGATGTAAAGGCCGTATAGATAGTTCCGGCTCACGGCCGCGTAGCCGGAGTAAAAACCGCCGGGCATGGGCTTGCCGCCCGGCAGCTCGGGGAAAGAAGGCAGCCTCAAATAGTCGGTGATCCCGTACGCTTCGGGAAGAGCGCCGCCGAACAGCGCGAGCGCCAAGGTCCCCTCGGGATTGCTCCGGCGCCACCGCGCCAGCTGCTTGAGCCCCTGGCCCCAATCGCAGTCGCTGTCCAGGACGCGGGGCGCTCTCCCGGCCAGGGGGTTCTGGTAGGAGAGAAGGCCGTCGCGATGCGCGGCCGCCTCGGCCGCGAGCAAGGAGACCAGCAGCAGGGCCGCGGGCGCCGAATCGACGGCATGGGCGATCAGGATGAAGAGGGTCAAGGTCAAGGGCATGACCAGCCGCGTTCCCAGGCCGGGCGTGAACGCCGTCGCGGCGAGCAGCGACGCGGCCAGAACCGCCGCCGCGGCCGCCGCCGCGCCGCGCCGCCGGCCGCGCCAGCCGCGGTACGACGCATACGCCGCCGCGGCGTACGCGGCCAGGCTCGATTTATAGGCCAGGCCCGCGATGAAATAATGGAGAGGAGCGCGCTCGAAGACTTTGCCGTCGAGAAAACCCAGCCTCAGTCCCGACTGCCTCGTTCCTCCCAGGAAATCCGGATAGTCCAGCAGCCAGGAGAGCGCGCCTCCCCCCGCCAAGCCGGCCAACCACAGGACGATCGTGCGGCGCGGCAATTTCCCGAAATACCAGCCCAAACCCAAGGGCACGATCCACAGCGCCGAGGTGAACTTCATGGCCCACGCCATGCTGAACACGAGAAACCCCGCGGCCTGCAGGGCCGCGGCGCCGGATCCGGCCAAAGCCGTCGCGCAGCAGAGCAGGGCGAGAACGGGCAGGTCGTTCCTGATCAAGGAGGACACGCCCACCCAACTGGGCTCCAGGGAGACGAAGGCGAATAGGACGAGCTGGCCCCACACGCTCAGCCCAAGACGGCGCGCCAGGACCGCCAAGGACGCCCCCAGGAGAATCCAGAACGGCTGCAGCAGCCAGCGGCCTCGCTGCAGGCAGGCGTCCCCGGGCAGCCCGGAGAACGCGTCGAGACGGTATTGATAGCTGCTGTGGAACGAATCGCCGCGCGCGAAGACCTCCACGTCCGGGAAGCGCCCGAGCAAAGGGGCCAGCTTGGCGACAAGCCAGGGAAAGAGCGGCGGGTTCGGATCGCGGTGATGCCACCGCCCCGTTTGATCGTGGTGCAGGCCGAGATAAAGGTAGTAGGGCTCGTCGAAGGTCGGCGAGGTCTCGGTGATGGCCCTATGACGCAGCGCCAGGGACAAGGCCGCGACGAGAAGGAACAGGGAGGCCGGAAGAATGAGCCCGTGTTCCCCGACGAGTCGCCTCACGGAACTAGCTTAACACCGGGCCCGGCCGAACGCAAGAGCGCTTCCGCAAAAACGAAACAAACAGTAGAATAGGAGGCATGAAACCCCCGCTGATCGCCCTCGTTTTGCTCGTCGCCGCGTGCGGCGGAGCCGAATCCTACGCTCCCGTCGGCCCCGCCGCCGGAAAAGCCTACTTCACCCAGGCCGGCTGCGCCTCCTGCCACAGGATCGGCGACGTCGGCAGCGCCGTGGGCCCGGACCTCACCCTCGTCGGCTTCCGGCACTCGGCCCAATGGCTCGACCTGTTCATCAAGAACCCCCAGGCCTGGAAGAAGAACACGCTGATGCCGAATAAACGGATGTCCGACGAGGCGCGCAAAGCCCTCGTGGACTACCTCGCCATGCTGGAAGGGCAGGACTGGGAGCGCGGAGCGCGTCCCTGGGACGCGCCTTCGCTCATGAAGGACGCCGTCGCCCGCGGCCGCGTGATCTACGCTCGGGCCGGCTGCGTCGGCTGCCACGGAGTCGGGGGCGCGGGCGGCTACCCCAACAACAACGTCGCGGGCGGCCTGATCCCGGCGCTCGACAAGGTCCAGGACGGCTACACGAAGGCCGAGCTCATCGCGAAGATCAAAAAGGGAGTTCCCCGGCCGCAGAAGGCCGACCCGGAGGGCCCGGCTCCCCTCATCGCGATGCCCGCCTGGGGCGAGAAGCTCGATGAGCGGGAGCTCGACGCTCTCGCTTCCTACCTGCTGACGCTGAGACCCGCGAAGGGCGAGAAGTCGGACTGGTAGCCGCGCGCGGGCGGCGTATGATAGAATCTCCGGCCGCTGATCTCCGCTGAGAGGAACGCATGGGAAAATACGGCTGGTCGCTGCCGGTCGCCGCTTCAAGCTACGCCGGCAGCATCGACTTCGGCATCTGGCTGATCCACGCGGCGATGCTCGGAATTTTCGTTCTTTGGGGCGCTTTCTTCATCTATCTGCTCGTCAAGTATCGCGCCCGCCCCGGCGTCCAGGCGGTGCGCGAGGACCATGGCCCCGCCTCGGGCCGCATGGGGGAATTGAAGTCGTTGATCCCCGACGCCTTCATCATGTCGTTTGAAATCGCCTTGATCGTGTTCTACGCGATCCCCGTCTGGAGCCGGATCAAGATGTCCGCGCCCGACGTCAAGGACCCCGTGCGTCTCGAGGTCGTCGGCGAGCAGTTCGGCTGGAGCGTCCATTACGCGGGGCCGGACGGGAAGCTCGGCCCGCGCAGGCAGGATCTGGTGCACTTCAGCAACCCGATCGGCCTCGACCGCGCCGCCGCGGAGTCGGCCGACGACGTGGTCATGGGCAACGAGATGCGCCTGCCCGTGGACAGGACCGCCCTCATCGATCTCCTGTCCAAGGACGTGATCCACAGCCTCTTCATCCCCGAGTTCCGCATCAAGCAGGACGCGATGCCGGGCATGAAGATCCCCATGTGGATCAAGCCGACCAAGACAGGGAAGTTCGAGATCACCTGCGCGCAGCTGTGCGGATTCGCCCACAGCCTGATGCGCGGCGACGTGTTCGTGCAGACCCAGGAGGAGTTCGACGCCTGGTATCAGGGCCGCCTCGCGACGATGCCCGCGACGGCCAAGCCCGGCAGCGCCGCGGAGGATTTCTAGCATGGCCCACGGACACCCTGAGCTCTCGTTCCGGGAAAAGTACGTCTTTTCCGTGGACCACAAAGTCATCGGCCTGCAGTACCTGATCACCAGCTTCTGCTTCCTGCTCGTGGGCTTCGGGCTCATGGGGCTGATGCGCTGGCAGCTCGCCTTCCCGGGCACGCCGATCCCGTTGTTCGGGCACCTGTTTCCGGCCGATCTGGCCCCCAACGGCGTGATGAGCGGCGAGTTCTACAACGCGCTCGGAGCCATGCACGGCACGATCATGGTCTTCTTGGGGGTCGTGCCGCTGGCGGTCGGCGCGTACGGAAACTACGTCCTGCCCCTGCAGATCGGCGCCCCGGACATGGCCTTCCCGCGCATGAACATGATGTCGTACTGGCTCTACCTCCCGGGCGGCGTCATCATGCTGGCGTCGTTCCTGATGCCGGGAGGCGCGGCGCAGTCCGGCTGGACGTCCTATCCGCCCCTGTCGATCATCAATCCCGGACAGACGGTCTGGCTGCTGTCCATGGTGATCCTGATCACCTCGTCCCTGCTGGGCGCGATCAACTTCCTGGTCACGACGATCAATATGCGCGCGCCGGGCATGAGCCTGTGGCGCATGCCGGTGTTTGTCTGGGCGCAGTTCGTGACCGCGATCCTGCTGCTCCTGGCGTTCCCTCCGCTGGAGGCCGCCTCGGTGCTGCAGTTGATGGACCGCGTGTTCCACACGAGCTTCTACATGCCCAAGGATCTCGTCATCCTCGGCGAGGCATACAAGGGCTCCGGCGGCGGCCAGCCGCTCCTGTGGCAGCACCTGTTCTGGTTCCTGGCCCACCCCGAGGTCTACGTGCTCGTCCTGCCGCCCATGGGCATCGTCGCCGAGATCATCGCCAACAACACCCGCAAGCCGCTGCATGGGTACAAGACGATGGTGTTCTCGATGATCGCCATCGGCGTCATGAGCTTCATGGTCTGGGCCCACCACATGTTCATCTCCGGCATGAGCGCGTCGCTCGGGAATTTCTTCCTGGTCACGACGATGATCATCTCGGTGCCGTCGGTGGCCCTGATGACCTGCCTCGTCTTCAGCCTCAAAGGCGGCTCGATCCGCTACAGCGTGCCGATGCTCTTCGCCCTGGCCTTCATCCCGCTGTTCGCCGTCGGCGGCCTGACGGGCCTGCCGCTGGGCCTGACCGTGACCGACATCTACCTGCACGACACCTACTACGTGATCGGCCACTTCCACTTCGTGGTGGTTTCGGGCTCGATCATCGCCCTGATGGGCGGAACCTACCACTGGTTCCCGAAATGGTACGGGCGCAAGATGAACGACTCGCTGGGTCTCGTCCACTTCTGGGGCACGACGGCCACCATGGTCGGCATCTTCCTGCCCATGCTGTTCATGGGCATGGCCGGGGCCTCCCGCCGCCTGTACGATCCGACGGCCCAGCTCCACAACCTCCCCGTCCAGGGCTGGAACGTGGTCAGCACGTACTCGGCCTATCTATTGGCCCTGTTCCAGCTGCCCTTCATCTACAACTTCTTCCACAGCATGTGGGCCGGCGAGAAGACGCCGGAAAACCCCTGGCAGGCGACGACCCTGGAATGGGCCTGCCCGTCGCCGCCCCCGCATGGAAACTTCGAGAAGACGCCGACGGTGCACCGCGGCCCCTACGAGTACTCCGTGCCCGGCCGCAAGACCGACTTCTGGATGCAGACGGATAAGAGCTGACAACATGAGCCAAACCTATAATCCCGCCGCAATCATGGGCAACGCCGACACGCACAGCGGCGTCACGAACGCGAAGCTCGGCGTCTGGCTCTTCCTCGCCTCCGAGATCATGCTGTTCGCGACCTTGTTCACGAGCTACATCGTCCTGCGCATGGGCTCGACCTCCTGGCCCTGGGGCTGGGACGTGCTCAACGTCCCCCTCGCGACGCTGAACACGGTGATCCTGATCTCCTCGTCGGTCACCATCGTGATGGCGTACGCCAAGGCCTACGACAAGGACAAGTCCGGCTTCCAGCGGTGGATGGCGGCGACCATACTGCTCTCGCTCGGGTTCCTCGTCGTCAAGGCCTTCGAATACGGCCACGAGTTCGCGCTCGGCATCGGGCCGCACACGAGCGTCTTCTACGCGATCTACTTCACGATGACCGGCCTGCACGGGCTCCACATCCTCGGCGGCGTCGCGGTCAACGGCGGCCTGCTGTACATGAGCGCGCGCGAAGAGCACTGGCGCAACCCGCTGTTCCTCGGCCGCGTCGAGGGCGCCGGGCTGTACTGGCACTTCGTCGACATCGTCTGGATCTTCCTGTTCCCGGCGCTGTACCTGCTCTAGGAGACGACCATGTCCAAGAACGACGACGCGCAGCGCGACGAGCACCGGCCCGACGTCGGCCTCTACGTCAAGGTTTTCGGGGCCCTCATGATCCTGACGATCATCACGGTCGCGATCTCCAAGCTTCATCTGCCCCGCCCGCAGGCGATCGCCCTGGGCCTCTTCGTCGCCTTGATCAAGGCGGGGCTCGTGGGCGCGCTGTTCATGCATCTGTGGGGCGAGAGCAAGCTCATCCACCGGGCCCTGTGGATCACCGTCGGGGGCGCCGCGATCCTGATCCTGCCTCTGATCGACTGCGTGCTCGTCGCCAACAAGATCACGAGCCCGCCCGACGTCGCGTCCCAGCACCCGAGCGGCGAGCACGCCGAGGAGCACTGACATGTCCCTGCGCGCCTTTCACCGCTTCTTCATCGTTCTGTGCCTAGCCTTGTTCGCCCTCACCGGCTGGTGGGCCTCGGGCCGCAACCCCACGGGCCTCGTGACGCCTTGGCTGCTCTACGGCAGCGCCGCGGGCGCGGCCGCGGCCGTCGGCTACCTCTTCTGGCACGTGCGCTCGGTGCGCCTGCCCGCGTGAAGGCCGCGCTCCCGGCCGCCCTGCCCGCGCTTCTGCCCGGCTCCGCCGCGGCGTGCGCGGTGTGCTTCGGCAAGGCGCCGGGAAATCAGGGCCTGCTCGACGGCATCTGGTGGGGCATCATCCTTCTTTTATCGGTCACGCTGAGCATGGTGGGCGGCATCGCCTGGCTCCTGTACAGGGTCGAAAAGGACCGCCGCAAGAAGGGGGCCGGCGGATGAGCGCCGCCGCCCGTCCTCCCCGCCTGAACGTTCGCCCCTCGGGCGACCGCCTGTTCTCCGCCTGGGCCAAGGCCGCGGCCGGCGCCGCCTTCTTTCTCCTCTTCGCGGGGGGGATGGTGACCTCCACGGGCTCCGGTCTCGCGGTCCCCGACTGGCCGCTCTCGTTCGGCACCCTCAATCCCCCGATGATCGGCGGCGTCTTCTACGAGCACGGCCATCGCCTGTTCGCGGGCGGCGTCGCGCTGCTGACCTTGGCTCTCGTCGTTCTCGCTCGCCGGCCCGGCGTTCCTCCCCCGGCCCGGACCGCGGCGTCCCTCGCCGCGGCGGGGATACTGCTTCAAGCCCTCCTCGGCGGGCTGACCGTCCTGTTCAAGCTTCCCCCCGCCGTTTCCATCTCCCACGCCTGCCTCGGCCAGGGCGTTTTCTGCGTCCTCTTCGCCTGCGCGGTTCTCGCCGTCCCCGGAACCGTTTTCGGCCCCGGGTACTCGCGCGTCTTCCGATTCGCCGCGCTCGGATTCGCCGCCGCCTACCTGCAATTGGCGCTCGGCGCCCTGGCGCGCCACACCGGCCAGGGGCTGAACTGGCACGTCCTGTGGGCGCTCTCCGTCCTGGTCCTGGGAGCGCTTGCCGCCGGAACGGCCTGGCGCGCCTGCGCCTGGTCCTTGCGCGGGCCGGCCCTTCTGCTGGCGGCGGCCCTGCCCCTTCAGCTGGGCCTGGGGCTTTTCGCCCTGCGCATGCGCATGGACTCGACGGTCATCCTGGGCTTCCGGGAGGCCGCGCTATGGCGCACCGCGCACCTCTCCGGAGGCGCGCTCGTCCTGGCCTCCTTTCTCCTGCTCGCGCTGAAGTCGCGCCGGACGGCCGAGGCCCTGTGAGGGACTATCTCCAACTCGCCAAGCCGCGCATCGCGCTGATGGCGGCCCTCACGACTTGGCTCGGCTGGGCCCTCGCCGGAGGGGCCGCGACCCCCGCCCTGCTCTTCGTCCTGCTCGGAACCGCCCTGTCCGCCGCCGCCTGCGGCGCGCTCAACCAAAGCCTGGAGCGTGTCGAGGACGGCCTCATGAGCCGCACGAAGAATCGCCCTCTGCCGATGGGACGCGTCGCGCCTGGCGGCGCCTTGCTTTACGGCCTGGCCCTCGCCCTGATCGGTCCCGCCGTCGTTTGGGCGGCGGGCGGGAAAGTCGCGGGAGCCCTGACGATCGCCACCATCGTCCTCTACGTCCTCGTCTACACGCCCTTGAAGAAAGTCACGCCCCAGACCACCTGGTTCGGCGCCGCCGCCGGCGCCCTCCCCCCGCTGATCGGCTGGGCGGCCGCGGGGGGAGCGCTCGACGCCCGCGCCTGGACCCTGTTCACGATTCAATTCCTCTGGCAGATTCCGCATTTCCTGGCGCTGTTCTGGATCTACCGCGAGGACTACGCGCGCGCGGGCTTCAAGGTGATGCCCGTCGTTCACCCGGACGGCGGCACGACCGCCGTCCAGATCGCGATCCACTCCTTCACCTTGCTGCCCGCGACGATCGCTCCGGCCCTCGTGGGCCTGGCCCGGCCCGGCTACGCGCTCGGCGCGTTCGCGGTGTCCGGCTCCTTTCTCCTGCTCGGGCTGCGCGCGAGCTGGACCATGTCCGTTCTCGACAATCGCCGCCTCTTTTTGGCCTCGCTCGCTTTTCTTCCGCTCATCTTCGGCATGCTTCTCTTCGGAGGCGTCTGACATGAATCGCTGGCTCATCGCCGCTCTCGCCGTCGCTGTGACCGCCTGCTCTCCGCAGAGCGCGCTACAGGACCCCGTCGCCCGGGGAGAGCGCGATTTCGGCGGCCTCGGCTGCGTGAAGTGCCATAAAGTCGGCGACACGGGCGGCGCCTGGGGGCCGGACCTGACCATGCTCGGCTTCCGCAAGTCGCCGGCCTGGATCGACTCCTGGCTCATGGACCCTCACGCCTGGAACCCGAAGACGGTCATGCCCAACTTCAACCTCAACGCCTCGACGCGCGCCGATCTCGTCGCCTATCTCTCCGCGCAGAAAGGGCAGGCCTGGCGGGAAAAGCCGTGGGCCGCCCCGTCGGCCGCCGCCCTTCCCGCCGCGGAACGAGGCCGGATCATCTTCGACTCGGTCGGCTGCGTCTCCTGCCATGGGAAGGACGGCTACGGCGGCTATCCGAACAACAACGTCGCCGGCGGCCTGATCAACTCGCTGACCTTGGTCACCGAGGGCTACAGCAAGCACGAGCTCCATGAGAAGATCAAGGGCGGCGCCGTCCCGATTCCCAACGACTCGAGGCTGCCCGCGCCCATGCTGCAGATGCCGAAATGGGGCGAGAAGCTCGACGCCGCCGAGATCGACGCCGTCGTCGCGTACCTCTACTCGCTCGCGCCCAAGAAGGCGCCCGGAGCCAGGCCGTCTAAGGACGACTTTTAGGCGGCGCGGCCAGGCGGCGGCGCAGCGCGTCGAGATACGGATTCGGGCCCTGGGCGCGCAGCGCCGGTCCGTCCTGGCGCGCGAACACCGCGCGCGCGCGCCCGGGCCGTCCCGCCGCGAGCTCGGCCTCGATGACCGACCACTGATCCGGAGGCCAGTCCGCCAGCCCCTCCTCCGCGCGCATGACGCGCCCGTCGCGCGCGAGGCGCGTCCAGATCAAGTCGAGCGTGCGCCGCGCGTGCTCCTTCTGCGCCCGAGAGGAGACCGGCGAGAGCAGGACGGCCCGAGCCATATCGGCGCTGGGCCCCGCGAAGAGGCGCCGATCCGCGGCCGGCAGCCCCGCGGCGCGGCGCCCGGCGTCGTCCTTGGCGAAATAGGACGAGCCCTCCTCGATCAGGCCCGAGGGCAGGGATAGCTCTCCAACCACCGAAGAGGCGTAGCCGCCCCCGGGCAGGGACATGAACCGCTCCACGAAGCCCAGCGCGGCCTTCGCGCGGACGGCGTCCGTCGACAAGACGACCAAGGCCTGATCGGCGAGAGTCTTGGCGTGCTCCGTCGGACTGTGATGGACGCCGCCCCAAACCGCGTCGTCGGGCCCCGGCGGCGGCTCCGGCCGCCGGCGCACGGCCGAGAGCCTCCTGCGCGCGTCGGCCGCGAGGCCGTCCGCCTTGTCCGGATGTTCCCTCAACGTCTCCCCGATCAGCCCGGCCCACGGCAGGAGAAGCTTCGGGGTCAGCCGGGCGGCCGCGGCGAGCAGGCGCCCGTCGGGATGGATCAGCGCCGTCGTCGGCCACGCGCCCACGCCGTACAGATAAGCCAGGTCCGGGCGCTCGTCGGCGTCGGCCCGCGTCGCGACGACGTTTTTCGATATCCACTCCGCGGTCTCGGCGTCCGCGTAAGTCGTCTCCTCCATCAGCCGCGCCTCGCGCGACCAGGACGGCGCCAAATGAAGCAGCACGAGCTTGCGCTGAGCCGCGGCGCGCGCGAGCGCGCCGGGATGGAAATCGACGAAAGGCACCAAGACCTTCGCGGGAACACGATACGCCGGCGTCTCGCGCCGGCCCCAGCCTCCCGTCATCCACGAGGGGAACGTCCCCGGACTCATCGCGATCAGGCCCGCGGCCAGGGCGCACAGCGACATGATCGCGCCGAGAACGATCATCACCAGCGCGTGAACGCGCTTGGAGCGGGCTTTCTCCTCCTCGGTGCGCTCGACGTTTCTCATTCCAGCCTGCGGCGCAGCTCCGCGGGGTCCTCCGTCGGCAGTCCGCACGCGCGGTCGACGCACAGATACGCCCGGGCGCGCGGCGCGTCGGTGATATCCTTCACGACGGCAACGACGCGCGAGAAGGCCGCCTTATCCGCTCGCCGATAGGCGGCGAACGCGAGCGCCGGCCGGAGCTTCTCGCGCGCGACGCCGATAAGTTCCGCCCCTCCGGGAAGGTCCGCGTCGGCGATCAGCAAGGTCGCCGTCTTGCCGACGGCGCGGTCCCAAGCGGCCAAAAGAAAGGGCATCGCCAACGGCCGCGCGGACAGTTCCGGGCCGAAGCGCTCGAACGTCTCATCCGCGAAGCGGCGAAACGCGTCTTTGCCGGTCAATGCGTGCAGCCGCAGGCAGACGTCGGCCAAGACCGAGCTCGGCGCGGGCTCCACGCCGTCATGATCCTCGATCGATCGGGTGAAGAGTTCAGCGCCGTCTTCCCGGGCCGTCTGATACAGTCCCCCGCCTTCCGCCGCGAAGCGGCGAACGGCCTCCAGCGCCAACTCCATCGACCACGCGAGATATTCCGGCTTGAAGCAAGCCTCGTGCAGCGCCGACAATCCGTACGACATGTACGCGTAATCGTCCGCCATCCCGGGCACGGCGCGAGACCCCTCGCGCCACCTGCGCCACAAAGCCTTGCCGTCGGACGACGCCAACTCGCGGCGGACGAAGTCCGCGGCGCCCTCGGCGAGCTCGAGATATGCCCCGTTTCCGGTCGCGCCGAAGGCGCGCGCCAGCCCCGCGATCGCCAGCCCGTTCCACGACGTCAGGACCTTGTCGTCCAGCGCGGGCCTCGGCCGCTTCGCGCGCTCGGCGAACAATTGCGCCCGAGCCCTCGCCGCCGCCGACTCCTCCATCGCCTTCGGGTCCGCATCGTACAGCACGCACTTCCCGATGAACTCCCCCTGCGGATCCGAAAACGCGTTCGTTCCCTCGACCACGCCGTATCTCGCGCAGAACGCCGCCGCTTCCTTCCCGAGAATCGCCTGGATCTCCGATTTTCTCCACAGGTAGAACGCCCCCTCCATCTTATGCCCTTGAGGTTCGTCATGCGGCTGGCTGTCCGCATCCTCCGCCGAGAAAAATCCGCCGCCCGGCGCCCGCAAATCGCGCCGCAGATACTCCGCCGTCGTTTCCAAGGCCCTTTTCAGCTCCTCATCGCGCGACAGCGTCCATGCGTCCGCGAGCGTCTCGAGCAATTGGGCGTTGTCATACAGCATCTTCTCGAAATGCGGCACGCGCCACGCATGGTCGGTCGAGTAGCGCGCGTACCCGCCCCCGAGCTGGTCGAAGAGGCCGCCGCGCGTCATCGCCCGCAGGGTCTCCACGGCCATCGTCCTCGCGTCCTTGCTCCCGGTCCGCGCGTGGCGGCGCAGCAGGAAGCGCAGACTCGACGGCAGCGGGAACTTCGGCGCCTCGCCGAAGCCTCCGTTCGCCGGATCAAAGGCCGCGCGCAGGTTTTTCTCGGCCGTCGCGCACGCCGACTCCTCCGGCCTTCCGCGCGCCTCTCCTCCGGCCGCGGCGCCCGCCGCCACCGCCCGCGCCAGGCTCTCCGCGTCGCTCTCGACGTCGGAGCGGCGCTCCCTCCAAAGCCGCGCCAAGCGCTCCAGCAATCCGGTCCAGCTCGGCCGTCCGTAGCGGGAATCGGGAGGGAAATATGTGCCGCCGTAAAAAGGCTTGAGCGCCGGCGTCAGGAAGACGTTGAGCGGCCAGCCGCCCTGCCCGCTGATCGCCTGCACGGCGCTCATGTAGATCTTATCGACGTCGGGGCGCTCCTCCCGATCGAGCTTCACGCAAATGAAGTGCTTGTTCATCACCTCCGCGACGGCGGGCACGGAGAAGCTCTCGTGCTCCATCACGTGGCACCAGTGGCAG
>JACQJQ010000126.1 GCA_016204945.1 Elusimicrobiota bacterium | reverse complement strand
CGTCCAGCACGATCTGCGTCGCCTTCCACAAATCCAGCCCCGTGCCGTCGCCCGGGAAGTACGGAATGACGGGGTTATCAGGAACGGACAGCTTGCCGTTGACGTAGCCGATCTTCGCGCCGTTCTTGGGAACGATGAATTGAGCCATGAGTTCCTCTCTGATGAGACGCCGCTAGACGTGGGTCAAGGCTTTCTCGGCCGCTTTGATCGCGCCGAGAGCCGCCTCGTACATGTCGGAAACGGCGCCGGAATTGTCGCTGTGGGCCAGGTAGATCGGGGGATTGTCGCGGCGCGCGACGGGCTGCAGGCGCGTGAACGAGCCGGGGGAAGACATCGGCATCGCGTGGCCGCGGCGGTAGACGCGGACCTCCGCGAGGTGGTCCGCCCAGCTGGGGAAAAATCGGCCGCACAGCTCGTCGCCCGCCGCATGGGCTTCCTCGAGCACCTCCTCGTCGTCGAGCAGATCGGCGCGCGCCGCCTCGGTTTTCGGCGCGTAGACGGTTATGATCTGCTTGCGGCTCAAGTCCCCCCCGTCGGCATGGGTGATCCAATCGGCGGGGACGAAATCGGTGAAGTGCCTGGCGCCGATCGCCCAGTTGTCGAAGTTTAGATTCCACACGACCCTGTCGAAGCAGAAATTGTAGACAAGGTAGGGCGCGTAGCGCATCTTGGCCATGGCGGCGCCTTGGTCCGCGGGGAGATCGCTCAGGAGGAAGCGCGCGAGGTACTTGGGAACGCACAGGATCGCGGCTTTCGCGGAAACGGTCTCGGGCCGGCCGTCCTTGAGGAAGGAGACGTTGACGCGCTTGCCGTCGCGGCGGACGCCGAAGACCGCGGCCTCGGTGATGAAGCGCTTCTTCTGCGACTCCGGGAAGCCGTCGAAGAGCCTGCGCGAGACCGTGCCCAGGCCGCCCTCGAAGGTGCGGCGCTCGCAGGGAACCCATTCATGGACGGCGGTCAGGCCCACGAGCGCGGAGGTGTCCTGCGTCCGCGCGCCCCAGTTGGACGGGCCGAAATAGTCCCAGTACTGCCGGATGCGGGGATCGTAGCCCGCGAAGACCTCGGAGAAAGCCATGCCGTCCAGCTTGTCGGCGTCCTTGACGCGGTCGAACTTCGCCGTCTCGCGGATGAAGCGGCGGAAATCGTCGGAGACGGATTTCGGGTACGGAAGTTGGGCATAGCTCGGATAATCAGGGTCGCTGTTCCAAAAGTCCTTGATCCATTTGCCGTCGAAGTGCGCCGAATCGTTGCCCTGGATCACGGGCGGGACGAGGTTCCAGCGTTTAAACAGCGCCCAGACCTCGTCGTTGTCGAGGGACAGCCAGGCCGAGCCGGTGCAGTAGTCGAGCCCGTTCCAGGACTCCGACCAAGCGTTGCCCCCGACGTTCGGCTCTTTTTCCAGCAGCAGGAAGTCGGAGCCGAAGCAGCGCTCGGCCGCGGCCAGGCCGGAGGGGCCGCCGCCGACGACGACGACGTCGACCGCGCGGGAGGGAGGCGGGAAGGCCTTCATTAGGCCGTCGCGCAGGTCATGGCAGACCTGGTTGGCCTCGGAACTGAGGGCGGCCGCCCGCGAACGCGGGGAAGCGCCTTTACCCGCCGGCGCGCAGCCGAACGGAGAGGCGGACGCGGCTCCGGCGATCATCCACTTGACGAAGGAACGGCGCGATATCTCCACGCGCGCCCATTAAAGCAATTTTTAGCGGGCCCGGCACGCGAGCAGGCGCTCGTACAGCGCCTCCTGGGAACGCACCATGCCGTCGATGTCGAACTCGGGGCCGATGGCCGCCGCCGCCGCCGCGCCGAGCTTCCGGCGCAGGGCCGCGTCCTTGAGGAGCGCCGCCGCGCGCGCCGCCAGGGTCCGCTTGTCGCCGGGCTCCGCCATGAAGCCGTTTTCCCCGTCCTTGATCAGATCCGTGACTCCGTCGGTCGCGTAGCACACCGCGGGCAGGCCGCTCTTCATCGCCTCGACGAGGGCGCGCGGCAGGCCTTCCCAGAGCGAGGTCAGGACGAACACGTCGGCCGCCGCAAGCCATTGCGCCGCGTCGCGCCGCCAGCCGAGGAAAAACAGCTTCCCCTCCAATCCGAGGGAGAAGGCGCGCGCCTCGAGAGCGCGGCGCTGCGGGCCGTCCCCGAGGAAAGCGAAGCGGGCCTCCGGGACCTCGGCGAGGATCTGCGCGGCCGCCTCGACGAAATCGCCCGCGTTTTTCTGCGGCTTCAAGTTTCCCACGGAGACGACGAGAAGCTTATGCGCGCCGATCCCGGCGGACATCTTGAGTTTCGCCGCCTCGACCGGAGCGGGGAGACCGGCGAGCTTGACGCCGGAACGGATCAGCACGGCGTCCCGCGGGTCGACCAGGCCGTGCGCGGCCGCGTAGACGACGTTCGCGCGCGACACGAAAACCAGCGCGGCCGTGAAGCGGGCGCAGAGGCGTTCGAGAAGGACGTAGAGACTCCTGACGGCGGCCGGCTGGCGATCGTGGAAGCCGAAGCCGTGGTACGTATGCACCACGACCGGGACTCCCGCCAACGCGGCGGCCAAGCGGCCCAAAATCCCCGCCTTGGAGCTGTGCGTGTGGAGGACGTCCGGTTGTTCGGCGAGCAGGATCTTGGCGAGCTCGAGAAGCGCGAGCAGGTCGTAAAACGGGGAGATGTCTCGACGCAGGGAGTCGACGAAGACGAGCCGGAGCCCCGGATCGCTCCGCGCTTCCTCATCGAGCAGCCCGCCGGGCCCGCACACGAGGATCGGCTCGTATCGCGCGCGGTCCAAATGCCCGGTCGTGTACAGAGTGTTCTGCTGAGCCCCGCCGAGATCAAGGCGGGTGACGAGATGGACGACCTTGGCGGCCATGGGACGATTCTACTACTTGTCCTTCTTCCGCTTGTGGAAATCGAGCGTGCGCCTGTAGGGACCGACGGCGGCCGGAGTTCTCCTCTCGACGGCCGGCTTGAGGAAGTTCTTGACCTCCAGGCGCGGGAAATAGCGCCGGATGATCTCGCGCCAACCGATGCCGAGGCTCGCTTGGCCCAAGGCGCCCGAGCGGGAAAAGCCCAAGCCCGAGCCGGTGCCCGCGCCCCAAAGAACGATGCGGGAAACGTTTTTGCCGTCCATGAGCGGCTGCAGGGTGAAGAGCGTCGAGCGCAGCGAGCCGGGACCGAGGAGCTCCTCGATCTCGCCCCGGCCGGAGTAGAGCGCGGACCCGTCGGCTCCGATCACCTCCACGGCCCGCACGCGTCCCGTCGGCGTGCGTCCCGCCACGCGCAGGCGCCGGATCGCGCCGAGATCCTTCCGCCGTTCGATCCGCGCGCGCAGGTCGCGCGCGTCCAGGACGCGCATCCAGCGCGCGGAGTTCGGAGTCTCGACGGCCGCGGCCTCGCTGAACAGGCCCTCGGGCGGAGCCTCGTGCGCGTGGCGCTCGAGATCGAGCGCGGTCCGCCAAGGGACGCGCGGCGCGGCGGAGTCCTGCACCGAAACGAGATGCTCGAGGCCGGGCTCCCCCGTCTCGGAGCCGTCCTCGGTCGTGCCCCCGCTGTCGGCGTGCTGCAGCACGCGGGCGGCGCGGCCGTTGAGCGCGAGCGCCAGCCCCTCGGTGTCCGCCACGGCCTCGGCCGCGGAGCGCATCTCGCCGCTGACGCCGATCGTGCGCTGGGTCGAATCGTCGTCGAGAAGATCGCAGCGCTCCAGCGTCTCCGGGCGGTTTTCCGCGGCCCAGTACGCCGCGGTGCGCGAGACCACCGCCTGCGCCCGCAGCGCCTGCGGAGGGCTGTCGATCGGCAGCGCCAGCGAAACGGCGCCGATCAGATACTGCTCGACCGACGCCGCCTGCACGAGACGGAAGCCCCACGGATTGGGAACGACCTCGACGGCGCCGCGGACCTCCCGGTCTCCGGGGTCGACGCCGATCTGGTCGGCGATCGCCGCGCTCTTGATCAGCACCGACCCGCGCGCCGCGTCCGGGACGAAGGAGAACGGCGTCTTGGAGGTGAAGAGGATGTTGCGCGCGGCGTCGCGGACCTCGACGAGGCCGTTCTCCGAGCGGAAATCGATCTCCCACTGGTCGAACGCGCGTCCGTTGTCGCGCAGAATGCCGTGAGAAACGGAGGCGACCTTGAAGGGACTGTTCATCATGACGTACGCGCGCGTCAACAGGGCCGGGCGTCCGTCGGGAGCGCCGTAGAGGCCGACGCGGATCGAGCGGGTCGAGACCGGCAGGGGCGCGTCGGAAGCCTGCGCATCGAGCACCGGGCGCGCGACGCGGCGCACGCCCGCGGCGGCGTCCAGGTCTCCGGTGACGAATCGCGCGGTCTTTTCATAGAGCTTGCGCGCTCCGGCGTCGTGCGGATTCAGCGACAGTATTTTCTTGTACGCGCGCCAGGCCGCGCGGTTGTCGCCCGCGTCCGCGAGCGCCTTGGCCAGGCCGCGCAGGGCCTCATGGTTGGCCGGGTCGACCTCGACGGCCTGGCGCAGATAAGCCAGCGCCGTCTGCTTATCCCCGGCGATGAGCGCCGCCTCGGCGCTGAGCTGCGCGGAAACGGAGATCGCGTAGGGACCGGAAATCCCGGCGCGGCGCAGGGGAGCGTCGGCGGCCTTCGGCTTAGCGTCGATTATGAAGGAAAGCCCGAGCCCGACGTTCGCTTCGGCCTGCGTGGCCGTCGTCGAGGAGCGGTCAAGCGCGCGCGTGAACGCCTCGCGCGCCTCGCGCTGACGCCCCGTCGCCAGATACGACCAGGCCCGTTGATTCCAGATGAAGCCGTCGGCGCCCTCCGATAGCGAGGCTTTCAGCCATTGGGCGGCGGCCTCTTCGTGCCGGCCCTGGTCGCGCAAGGTCAGGGCGAGGTTGCCTTCGGGCTCGGGCGCCGCGACGCCCAGTTCCGAGAGGTAGCGCCATGAGCCGGCGGCGTCGTCGTAGCGGCCCGCGAGGAAAGCGGCGCGCGCGGCGGCCAAGGCCTCGTCGGCGTCGGCGACCGCGCGCGCCCGCGGCGCAGCGAGAAGGGCGCCCGAGAGCGCGAGGAGGAGACCGGCCCTTCGTTTCATCGGCGCACGGCCTTGCCCTTCGGCCGCGGAGAGTCGGACGCATCGGCATTGAGGTCGGAGGCCGCGGCCGTCCTGAAGGCTTCTTTTTTCCGCGGAACGGCCAAACGCAGCTTATTGAGGCGTTCGACGGCCGCGGAGCGGTACGCCGGCGTATCGAGGTCGAGCGCGTTGTCCGCTAGACGTTGGAGCATGCCCACCTCGAAGCCGTTGGCCGCGGCGGCGGCGATCTCCGCGCTGACGGCGCGATGCAGGCCGCGGAGCTTGGCCGATTCTCGAACCTCGACGTCCTTTTTGATGTCGCCGGCAAGCGGCGAAGCCGTCTCGGCCGGCGGCTGCAGCGCCTGCTCGATGCGATCCCGCGCCCAACCTCCCCAGCGCTCTCCCGCCCAAATCGCGGCCAACGCGGCCGCGATCCCGAGGACGAGGCGGCGTTCGAGCAGGCGAAGCAGGAGATCCATGGAACGCTCATCCGGTCCGGGGAGGCCGCGCGTCCTCATCAGGCGAGCCGGCGGGCGCCGTCGTGCAGGCGATGACGATTTTGTTCGCGGCCGACGGCAGGCTCGTTCCTTTCTGCGCCATCTCCTCGATCTCCTGGGCGATGTACCACGCGAGAATTTTATGATCGGCGGCGCGGATGTGCTGATGGGCGAGCAAGGAGGCGTCGTGCAGGGTCTTGAGCGCGTTGGCCACGCGGGAAGCGCCGCGCATGACGCCGGCCGCGAGCTTCGCCGCGCTCGGATCGTACGCGGCCTGGCGCTCCAGGGAGGCCAGGAGCCCCGGCAGGGCCGCGACGTCCATGCCGAAGGGCCGCAGGTCGCGGCGGAAGTTCTGGAGATCGTAGCCGTACATGGTGTCGTTGTCCTTCATGTTGTTCTTCGCCGCGTTGGCTATCCTGTGGGCGCGGAAAAGAAGGTCCTCGAGCTTGCCCTTGACGGCGGCGACGCGGTCCGCCATCAGCGCGAGCCGGCCTTCGAGCTGCTTGAGTCCGAGGACCAGGTCCATGTCACTCTTTCAGCAGGTCGTCGAGAAGAGTCTCGTCGTCGGCCTGGGCTTCGCCCCGCGCCTTGGCCGCCCGGCGCGCCGGAACGGGCGCCGCCGGCGGCGCGTCGACGCCGGGCATCGTCGGCTCCTGATCGGCGCCTTGCGCGGCGGAGCCGGCGGGAACGCCGCCGAGCATCGCGTCCAGCGCATCTCCCTCCGGCGCTCTCTTGGCGGCGGAGGGCTTCGGCTTGACCCTCACCGGCCTGGACTTCGGAGGCTTCGGCGGCGCGGTGGCCTTGCCGCTCAGCACGGACTTGGCCGCGGCGTTGCGGCCGACCAGAGTCTTCTCGCCGAGGTCGACCTCGAACTCATAGGCGATCGTCGGGGCGCCGGGGGCCGAGCTGCGGGCGAAGTAGTTGACCTGCACGCGGCCGCCGGCGAGCGGATCCGCCATCCAAGGCGAAAGATTGCCGGCGGACGGCGCCAACTCCTCGAGCGCGCGCCCGAGGACGCGCCCCTTGGGCGTAGTCCACGCCTTCACGAACTGGATGGCGAGCTCCCGTGGATCGGGAGCGGCGACGGGCGCCGGCTCGGGCGGCGGCGGAGGCGCGACCGGCTCCAGCGCCGCCACGGGTGCCCGAGGCTTGCGGGGTCCCGGGATGAGCCCGCCCATGAAGGCGAGG
>JACQJQ010000124.1 GCA_016204945.1 Elusimicrobiota bacterium | reverse complement strand
TGGAGTTGGCCACCAAATTGCGATCCCGATGCGGCGCATTGACTGCAACGATATCCAGGAAGCCATTGCGATCAATATCAACGAACTTGGAGCCCCAGTTCGAGCCGCACTGGTCGATTCCGTAATCCGCGGCCTTGTCCGTAAACCGGATTTCACCTGGACCCGCCGGCGTGTTCTCCCAGAAAGAATTGAGTCCCCGCAGAAGCCCCTTTTTCTGCTGATTGGAGGCATAAATATCGGTGCGGCCGTCATTGTTTATATCCCCGGTTTCCGCGGACGCCGAGAATTTGGCCCTGCGTGGTCCCAGCAGGTTTTTGGTCGCGTCAAAAAATTTTCCAGACCGGTTCATGAGCAGCCGATCCAGGCCGAACTCATTCGCCAAAAAAATATCCGGAAATCCATTGCCGTCAAAATCGGAAATTCCCGCCGCCCACGTGTGTTCCGTGTTGTCGGCGCCGCTTTCGCGACCCACTTCGACGAACCCGTGGCCGCCCTTATTCCTCAGCAAGAAGTTTTTCCCGCCGGAAGTGGACAGGAATGACAGCTCAAGCTTGGAGTCTTCGTTCTTCCCGGCGGAATAGCTGGTCAAGTAGATGTCCACGAACCCGTCGTTGTCGAAATCCAAGAAGTGAACACCTCGCCCGTCCCCACCCTCCAATTCCGTGGACCATGTCTTCTGCCTCCGAAATTGGCCTTTATGGTTCGTGTAAAATCGGGCGCGGGCATTAGGGGTTCGGGAAATAAAAACGAGATCGTCCCATCCGTCGTTGTCAAAATCAGCCGCACCGGCGCCTATAACGGGGATGTCCCGCACGGAGCGCATCATCTCGCTTGACAGCTCCATCTTCCTGAAATACCGCCCCTTGACGTTCTTAAGCAGTTTAAGGGTGGACTTCCCGTCCGGGCCGTCGTAAAGGAGAAGAATATCCTCCCAGCCATCATTATTGAAATCGAAAACGATCGGATTCGCCGGTGGGATTGGAGAAATGCGAAAGCGCGCCCGTTTGAAGCCCGTTATTCCCAATAGTTCCGTTCGATCAACAAAATGAGCCGGGATTTGGACATTCGTCCCCGATCGCATTGGAAACTGGAGGTCGCTCTGGAAATGAATGCTCCCATTCCTCCATCCCATCGCGAGCACAATCAGAACCAAAGTGCTAGAGAAAAGATATCGGAATCTCATGCCGGGTGACATTTCCCCATTCTGGGGCCTCCAGTCGGCGTTGTAGCATTTCCGGGCTGAGTTTTGTTGACATCTCGGCCCGGGCCGAGGCAAGCCCCGCTCAGGCTCATTCCGTGCTGGACAAGTCTCAGGCTTGAAATAGGGGCGCGCGGGTGTTATCCTTCTGGGGCCTTCCATGAAGATCACCTTTGTCCAGCCGCCCGGCCTCATGGCGGTCGACAACTACTCCACGATCACGCAGCCCCCCCTGGGCATCGCGTATCTGGCCGCCTACGCCCGACAGCACGGCCACAAGGTCGCCGTGGTCGACGCCGTGGGAGAGGCCGTGACGCGCATTCGGCCGTGGCCCCTGCGCGAGAAGAGGCTGCTCCAGGGCCTCTCCTTTCCCGAGATCATCGAGCGCGTGCCGAAGGACACCGAGCTTCTGTGCGTTTCATGCATGGTCACCCATGCCTGGCCGATGGTCCGCGAGCTGATCCGGGAGCTGGCGCGCGCGTTCCCCGAGGCGCGCTTGATCGCCGGCGGCGAGCATGTGACCTCCATGCACGCCACGGTCCTGGCCGAGACCCCGGTGGAGGCCTGCGTGCTCGGCGAGGGGGAGCTCACGCTCGTCGAGCTGGCGGGCATCATGGAGGCGCGCGGAGACTTCGCCGCCGTTCCCGGCCTGGCCGTGCGCGGGCCGGACGGCCGGGCCGTCAAGACGGCCAAGCGCGCGCGCATCGGCGATCCGGACATTCTGCCCTGGCCGGCCTGGGACCTGCTCAATCCGATGGCCTACCAGGAGGGTCAGAGCTTCATGGGCCCGCAGGCCGGGCGCAGCATGCCGATGCTGGCCACGCGCGGCTGTCCCTTCCGGTGCACGTTCTGCTCGTCGCCCCAGATGTGGACCCAGGTATGGAAGGCCAGGAGCCCGACGAAGGTGATCGACGAGATGGAGCGGTACATGAAGGCGTACGGCGCCAATGATTTCCAGTTTCAGGACTTGACCGCCATCGTGCGCAAGGACTGGATCATCTCGTTCTGCCGGGAGCTGATCGAACGCAAGCTCGACATCACGTGGTCCCTGCCGGTGGGTACGCGCTCGGAGGCCATCGACGGCGAGGTGCCGGCGCTGCTCATGGCCTCCGGCTGCCACCACGTCACCTATGCTCCCGAGAGCGGCAGCGAGGGGATCCTAAAGTCCATCGAAAAGAAGGTCCATCTCGACCACTTGGAGCGCTCGACTCGGGATTCGCTGGCCGCCGGCATGAAGGTCTGCCTGTTTCTGATCATCGGCTTTCCGCAGGAGAGCCTCGAGGACATCAGGAAGACGTTTCGCTTCCTTCGGCGCATGGCCAGGCTCGGCGTGCACGAGGTGGCCGTCTCCACGTTCGTGCCGCTGCCCGGGACGCAGCTTTTCGACGAGACGGGGAAGATCGTCCCCATCGTCATCGACGACGAGTATTGCCACTGGATGGCGGCGGCGACGAGCCTTTGGACCGTGCGCTCCTGGAATCCCCGGTTCAGCGATCGCCGGCTGTTGTGGCTGAAGCTCTGCGCCTTCTTTCAGTTCTACGCCCTCTCCTACCTGTGCCATCCGGGCCGGCTTTGGCGCTTGCTGGGAAACGCCGCGCGCGGCCGCCAGGAAACCAAGGTGGATCGCGTCCTTCACGAGTTCACGGTCAAGTTTCACGCCTCGGCCAAGTCCGGCGCTTCCCGCTGAGCGCGGGCGCTCGTCAGCCTTTTTCCGCCGGCTTTTGGATCGTGAACAGCCACGTGTAGACGAGATAGTCGTCGACGCGGACCCGAAATCCCTTCTTCAGGAGGTACTCCCGCACCTTGCCGTGGTTTTTGAGGAAAAAGTGCTGCTCCGTCCGCTCCTCGTCCATCGTTCGGCCGTACGCCTTGAAGGTCCTCGAGAACAGCCCCAGGGCCTTGAAAATCGGCTCCAGCAGCAAGATGACCCAGTAGCGTCCGGGCTCGATGATAAAAACGAAGCCCCCGGGCTTGAGGATGCGGTCTATCTCGTCGCAGGCCGCCCAATAGGCGTCGAACCCGCTCAGATGGTGCAGGATCCCATAGACGAAAACGGCGTCGAAACTGCGGTCCGGAAAAGCGATTTTTTCGGCCCGGCAATGACGCAGCTCGACGCTCATGCTCGCCGGGATATCCCTCGTCAGCTGGGCGTCAGGCTCGATGGCCGCCAGATTCCGGTAGCCTTGGGAGCGGAAGTAGGCCAGGCCGGCGCCGTACCCGCAGCCGATGTCGATGATCCGCTTTTCCTTGTCGGCGAGGAGCTCGGAGAAGCGCGAGCGGCGCAGCATCATCCTTCTGTAAAGCGAGCCCAGGCGGCTCTCCATCAAGACGGCGAAATCCGCGTTCCAGCTCTCCGTGTTGACGGGCTTTTTCGCGCTCATCGAAGCAGGATATCTAATCCGCGGCGTCCGGGCGAAGCGCGTAAATCCGGATCGTCGGGCCGCCGATCTTTCCAGGGGAAGGGGAGAAAGTCCTCAGCAGGCGGCCCGAGGCGGCCAGCTGCGCGAAAAACGTTTGCAGCTCCGGGGAGCGTTCGGCGCCGATGCTGGAAGCGACGACGTAATCGACCTTCAGCGCGCGGGCGGCGCCGAGGCCGGCCCGCACGTCGGCGGTCGCGGTTTCGGCCTGGGAGCGAAGCGTATGGCGCGGCTCCGAGCCGAGGTCCTCGGCGGAAAGCCGTATGCGGTAGAGGCGGTAGCCGCCGCCCGGATGCGTGTCCGCCATGCCTTGGTAGAGGCGCCAGCGCGGAGTGCCGAGCAGGCGCGTGCGCTGCGCCAGCTCCAGGGCCTGCTCCCGCACCATCCTCAAGTTCGGCGCGGCATGCGCCGTGTCGAGCAGCACGGTCGTTCCGGACGGGATATTTTCGACGATCCAGGCCTCGGCCTGCGCCCGGGTATCGGGCAGGATCAGCTCCAAGCTGTGGGAAAGCGAGAGCCAGGCGCCGGGTCCCAGGGCCAGGGCTCCCGCCAGAAGAGCCGCGAGCGGCCGGCGAGGACGCTCGATCCAGGACAGCCCTTCGGCCGCCAGCAGGGCCAGAGCGGGGTATCCGCCCAAGAGATAGCGGGCGTTATTGATGGGGCTGAGGCTGAGGAGCAGAAGATAGGCGAGCAGCGGGCCCAGCAGAACGGCGGCCAGGCCGCGTTCGCGGCGCCAAAGCCGCGCCGAGCCCGCCGCGATGGCCAATCCGGCGAGCGGTCCCAGCGCGGCGAAGCTCCCGATGTTGCCGACCAGGGCCAGGAGCATCCCGCCGGGCTTGGCGGCGGCCGGCATTTGACCGAGATCGGTCACGGCGGCCCGGAAATTAGGGAAGTCGAGGAGCACGTAAGGGGCGCCGGCGAAGAAGCCGGCGGCGCAGGCGGCCAGGCCCTCCGCGAGCCAGGACGGCGGCCGGCGCCGAGGGGAGAAGAAATGGGCCAGCGGCAGGGCGAGGGCGACGGGCAGGGCCGTGTATTGGCTGGACATGGCCAGGCCGAAGGCCGCCCCGCACAGCCAATGGAGGCGGCGCTCCGCGTTGCGGTAGACCTCCAGCGCCAGGGCCCAGCCGGAGCAGGCGAAAAAGAGCATGAGGCAGTCCGGCTTGGCGGACTGGGCCGTCGTGACGATGATGGGCGAGAAGAGCAGCAGAAGCGCCGCCCAGGGGACCCCGTTCGGGCGCAGGCGCCGCTCGGCGCGCCAAATCGCGGCGGCGGCGAGCAAGGACAGGCCGGCCGACAGGAGGCGGCCGATGAGGTAGAAGCCCGTGGGGTGCCAGGCGTAGAGGCCGATAAAATCGGAAATGGAGCGCCAGAGCCCGAAACCGGACCAGAGCAGGAAATAAAGGCCGTAGCAGGCCGAGAGCAGGTAGGGCCAAAGCGTCGGATACTTGAAGGCGTACGGCTTGAGGCTTCCTCCCCCGAAGGAGACGGCGAGGTGGATGAGGTGCGGCTCATCGGCGTTGTAGGTGTGCGGCAGGCCCCAATCGATGCCGAGCAAGCGCACGGCGGCGGCCGCGGCGAAGGCGGCCCAGGCCAGCCGGCGAATGGTGTTTTCGGGGGGCATGAGCTGATGCCATTCTACGAATAATTGACTACAATCTGTCCCAATGGAGCGCGCAATCGGCGTTGGCGGTTTTTCCACCAGCCCGCTGGCGCGGCGCTACGTCAACGAGGTTCTCGATTCAAACCGCCTCTCCTACGGCCCGTTCCATCGCCGTTTCGAGGCGGCCTTCGCCGCGGAGCACGACTCGAAATACGCCGTGTTCTGCAACTCGGGCACGAGCGCCCTGCAGATCGCCCTGCAGGCCCTTAAGGAAAAGCACGGCTGGGCCGACGGCGACGAGGTGATCGTTCCGTCGATCACCTTCGTCGCGACCTCCAACATCGTCCTTCACAATCGCATGGTGCCGGTGTTCGTCGATGTGGACCCGACGACGTACACGCTTGATCCGGCGAAGCTCGAGGCGGCGATCGGCCCCAGGACGCGCGCCGTCATCCCGGTCCACCTGCTGGGCCTTCCGGCCGACATGGACCCGATCGCCTCCATCGCCCGGCGGTCGGCCCTGCGCATCTTGGAAGACTCGGCGGAAACGATGTTCGCGCGTTACAAGGGGCGCAAGGTCGGTTCCCTGGGCGATATCGGCTGCTTTTCAACCTATGTCGCGCATTATATCGTCACCGGCGCGGGCGGCATCGCGACGACGAGCGATCCCGACTTGCGCGTGCGCTTGCGCAGCCTGATGAACCACGGCCGCGATTCGATATACCTTTCCGTCGACGACGACGACGGAGCGACTGGAGACAAGCTCCACGAGATCGTGGCCAAGCGCTTCCAATTCGTGTCCGTCGGCCACAGTTTCCGGGCCACCGAGCTCGAGGCGGCCCTGGGCCTGGCCCAACTCGAGGAGAAAAACGCCATCTACGCCGCGCGCACGGGCATGGCCAAGCGCTTAAGCGAGGGCTTGAGGAGGTTCGAGGACAGGCTGCAGCTGCCCTCCTGCCCCCCCGATCGGGAGCATGCGTTCATGATGTACGGCCTCGTCCTGCGCGATCAGGACAAGACGCCGCTCGTCAATTTTCTCGAGGACAAGGGCATCGAGACGCGCGACATGCTTCCGCTGCTCAATCAGCCGGTGTATCGGAAAATGTTCGGCGACCTCGAGCGGAAATATCCGGTCGCGAAGAGCCTGAACCGGTCCGCGTTCTACATCGGCTGCCACCAGTATATGACGGAGGATGACGCGGACTACGTGATCGAACAGTTCCGCTCTTTCTTCCAGAAGAACTCCTGTTGATGGCTCCCAAAGTCAGCGTCGTCATGGGAAATCATAATTACGGGCGATTCTTGCGGCAGGCGCTCGACTCAGTGCTCTTGCAGGAGCTCGGCGGCGGCGAGACGGAGGTCTTGGTCGTCGATGACGGGTCCACGGACGACTCGCGGGCGATCTTGGCGTCCTACGCGCCGCGGGTGAAGACGCTGCCGCAGGAGCGTCAGGGGCAGGCGACGGCGTTCAACAGAGGCCTGGCGGCCGCGCGGGGCGACATCGTCTGCCTTCTCGACTCCGACGACGTCTTTCTCCCCGGGAAGTTGGCGTCCGTGGTCGAGGCGTTCAGGGACCCCGGGGTCGCCTGCGTCCAGCACCTCCTGAACGACGCCGACGTCCTTCTCGCTCCCTTGCCGCGCCGATTTCCCGCCTGGCCCGCCCGCTACGTCCTGGACGACTACGCCGGCGGGCGGACGCAGTTCACCGCGACCTCGGGCCTCGCGTTCCGGCGCGAGACGCTGCGCGAACTCCTGCCGATTCCCCGGGACCTGTTCTTCTATCTCGACGATTTCCTGGCCGCGCGTTCCCTCTTTTTCGGGGAGATCGCGAACATCCCGCGGGTCCTCGGCCTGCACCGCGTTCACGGCGCGAATTGGTGCGCGGGCGGGCTTGACGACCCGAATAAGATCGAACGCGACTTCCTGGACCGGGCCCTCTACGCGTCGCGTCGGGATCGCTGGCTGGCCGAGAGGGGGGTGGAGCGCGCGCCGGAGGCCGTCGAGGCCGAGCGTCTGGACCTGTGGCGCCGGAGAATCCTGCTCGAGTCCCTGCGCGCCCGCCCGCTCGAGGCCGCGCGCGTTTGGGCCGAGGGCCTGCGCGGCCTGCCGAAAACGCGGCGCGCCCGCTTCCGCGCTGTGACCACGGCCCTGGCCGTGCTCTCGCCCTCGCTGTATTTGGCGCTTTACGGCCTGTACTCCCGGCCATGAGCGAGTCATTCGATCTGACCGTCGTGGTGCCCGCGCTCAACGAGGAAGGTTCCTTGCGCCGGATCCTGCCGCGTCTGCGGGCCGTCTTTGATCGTCTCGGCGTGCGGGGCGAGATTATCGTCGTCGACGGCCATTCGAGCGACGGGTCCGTTTCCGTCGCCGAAGCCGGCGGCGCGCGCGTGTTCGTGCAGGGCGGCCGCGGTCTCGGCGGAGCCTTGCGCGAGGGCTTGTCGGCCGCGAAGGCTCCCTGGGTGGCCGTGGTGGACGCCGACGGCTCCCATCCTCCCGAGATTCTTCCCGATATGTGGGCGCGGCGCGCGGATCAGGATCTCGTGATCGCGTCGCGCTACATTTCGGGCGGCTCCGCCGTGATGAGCCTTTCGCGCCAGTTTTTGAGCCGCTCGCTCAACGCGGTCGCGCGCCTGGTCTTGGCTCTTCCGGTTCGCGATTCTTCGGGCGGCTTCCGCCTGTACAGCGCCGAGTTCGCCCGCGCCGCGTGCGGGGACTCCACCGCGGATGATTTCACCGTGCAGCAGGAGCTTCTCGTCTCGATCTTGGCGCGCGGCGGCAGAGTCGTCGAGATTCCCTTCCGTTACGAGCCCCGTCTGCACGGCGCCTCGAAGGCCTCGGCCCTGCGCCTGGCTCCGGCCTATATCCGCATGCTTCTCAGGCTCCGCGCCCGGAGACGCACTTGACGCCCGGCCGATTCCCCGAGACGACGCGTCTTTGATACCATCGTGCGGATGAATTCCTTGGAGGCCGGACCCAGGCCGTGAGCGAGACCCTGTCGATCGTCATTCCCGCCTACAACGAGGAGGACGCGGTCGACGATATTTTAAAGCGCTGTCTCGACGCCCGCGCCGCGCTCATGCGCGACGCCGGACTTTCTTCCGTCGAAGTCATCATCGTCGATGACGGCTCCCGGGACAAGACGCGGGAAAAAGCCCGCCGTTGGGGCGAGGCGAAGCTGATCGTCCATGAGAAGAACAAAGGCTACGGCGCCGCGCTGATGACCGGCTTCCGCGCCGCCTCCGGCGATCTGCTGTCGTTTCTCGACGCGGACGGAACGTGCGATCCCCTGGCCTTCAAGGCCTTGATCCTGACCCTGCGCGAGAACGAGGCGGACATGGCCGTGGGCGCGCGGCTCCATGCCGGCTCCGAAATGCCGGCCGTCCGCGCTTTCGGCAACCGCCTCTATGCCCTGCTTCTGCGCAGCCTGACCGGCGCGCGCATCACGGACACGGCCAGCGGCATGCGCGTGTTCAGGCGCGCGCTCCTGGCGCGTCTGGCGCCGCTGCCGACGGGCCTTCACTTCACCCCGGCGATGACCGCGCGCGTCGCCTGCATGGGCGCGCGCCTCATCGAGAGCCCGATTCCGTACTCCGAGCGCGTCGGGCAATCGAAGCTTTCCGTCCTGCGCGACGGGGCGCGCTTTCTGGGGGTGATCCTCGGCACGGTGTTCGCCTATTTCCCGATGCGCGTGTTCGGTCCGCTGTCGGCCCTGTTCCTCCTTGGGGCGGCGAGCCTCGCCCTGATGCCGGTGCGCTTCTATCTGCGCGCCTCGACGATCGGGGATTGGATGATCTACCGCCTGCTGACCGTCCTGACCCTCTCCGTGTGCGGCTCGATCTTCGCGGCGATCGGCCTGCTCGCGCAGAAGGCCTCGAACGCCGCCCTCGGGCGCCCCGTCTCGTGGCTCGACCGCCCGGCCGTGCGCGAGACGGCGGGCTTGGCCGGGGGCGTCCTTTGGCTGTTCGGCGCCGGCGTCAATTGGCCGACCGCGGTCGAGTACGCGGCGACCGGGCACATCACCCGCCATTGGGGCTGGGTCCTCGTCGGGGCGCTTGCCGTCATCTGCGGCGCGGTGTTCGTCTCGCTGGCGATCGCGCTCGGCGCGTTCGCTCACCTTCCGGCGCGAAAGGAGGCCGAGTGAGCTTCTGGGACCGCAAGAAGGTCCTCGTCACCGGGGGAGGCGGCTTCATCGGAAGCCACGTCGTCGAGCGGCTCGTCTTGGGGCGCCGCGACGTCCGCGTGACCGTGGCCGCGCGCATGACGCCGGAGAACAAGCGCAATCTCGCGGCCGTCATCGGTAAAATCCGCGTCGTGAGGGCCGATCTGCGCGATCTCGCGGCCTGCCGCCGCGCCTGCCGGGGCCAGGATATCGTTCTCAACCTCGCGGGAGTCGTCGGAGGCGTCGGCTACAACAGCCGCCATCACGGAAGCTTGTTTCGCGACAACATGACCCTGCAGTTGAACGTGCTCGAGGCGGCGCGGCTTGAGCGCGCCGCGCGCGTTCTCGTCGTCAGCACGGCCTGCGTATACCCGCGCGTCTGCACGATCCCAACGCCGGAGACGGAGGGCTTTCTCGACGAGCCGGAGCCGATGAACAGGGGCTACGGCTGGGCCAAACGCATGGGCGAATACGCCGGCCGGGCGTACGCGCGGGAGTACGGCATGAGCATAGCCATCGCCAGGCCGTACAACGCGTACGGCCCGCGCGATCACTTCGAGCCGGAGAAATCCCACGTCATCGCGGCGCTCGTGCGCCGAGTCTGCCGCGGCGAGAATCCGCTCAAGGTCTGGGGCGACGGCAAGGTGACCCGCGCCTTCTTGTACGTCGAGGACTTCGCCCGGGGCCTTCTTGACGTCGCCGAGAAGTATCCAAAGGCCGATCCGGTCAACATCGGATCCTCGAAGGAGGTCACGATCAAGGACTTGGCCAAGGCCGTTCTGCGGGCCGCCGGGCGCGACGCCAGGCTCGTTTTCGACCCGTCCAAGCCCGCGGGTCAGCCGCGGAGAGCCTGCGACACGGCGAAGTCGCGCAGGGTCCTCGATTTCACGGCGAAAGTATCCCTGGACGAGGGGCTCAGACGCACCGTCGCTTGGTATCGAGAGAACCTTCTGTGAGGGGCAAAAGGCTTTTGGTCCTGCTGACTTTCAACGAGGCCGAGGCCCTGCCGAAAATATTCGACCGCCTCCCCCTGTCCGCGGCCGACGACGTCCTCGCCGTCGACGGCGGGTCGACGGACGGCACGGTCGAATTCCTCCGGCGGAAGGGCCTGAGGGTGGAGGCCCAGCCGCGCCGCGGACGGGGCGTGGCCTTCCGCTTGGCCCTCGAGCTGACGGACGCGGAAACCATCTGCTATTACAGCCCCGACGGCAACGAAGATCCCGACGACATCCCGCGGATTTTCGAAAAGCTGGAGGCGGGAGGCCTGGATCTCGTCGTCGCCTCGCGCATGATGAAAGGAGCCTATAACGAGGAGGACGTCCATTGGTGGCGGCCGCGCAAATGGGTCAACCAGCTCTTCACGCTGGCGGCCAATCTGCTCTGGAACCGCGGCCCCTACGTCGAGGACACGATCAACGGCTTCCGCGCCGTGCGCGCCGACTCCCTGCGGCGCTGCGCGTGCGACGCCGACGGCTTCCCGATCGAGTACCAGATGTCCATCCGGATGATGAAGCTCGGTTTTTCAATCGGAGAAATCCCGACGCACGAGTATCCCCGCCTCGGCGGCCAAAGCACGGCTCACTCCTGGCCCACGGGCGTGGTTTTCGTCAAAACGCTCTTGCGCGAGCTGTTTCTCGGCCGCGGCCTGCAAAAAACCGGAGCTTCGTCCGTTTATATACAATGAGGGGACATGGCTGACCAGCGCCGCGACCAGCGCACCGACGCGGAGACCTACGCCCACCGGGCGATCATCGCCTGGCTGCCCCTGCTCTATCTGCTGATTTCCTCGCTTTTCTTCCTGCGCACCTATGATTCGGCCCAGGTGAAGATCTCGATGATGCAGATGGGGGGCCTCGGGCTGCTGACGATGTGGCTCGCGCGCCTGGCCATCGCCGGGCGCCATGCCCTCAATAAGGATGATCTCGTCTGTCTGTCGCCTTTTCTCGCCTACCTGTTTTGGGGCGTGTTCTCCTACCTGAAGGCGCCGTATCATATGGCGTCCACCGACTTCTTCCTGCGGCATCTTTTCTACATGATCGCGGCCCTGATCACGATCTATGAGTTCGACGAGGCCGCCATCGCGCGTCTCTTCAAGGTGCTGATCTGGACCGCCTGGATCGCGATCGGCTACGGCGCGCTGCAGTTCGTGGACAACACGGCCTTCCCGCCCGGCGTGAATAAGGGCATAGATCCCTTCGTTTGGCGCGGCGCCTTCGGAACCCGCGTCTTTTCGACCTACGGAAACCCGAACTTTTACGGGGACTTCCTCGTCATCATGTTCCCGATTCTCGTCACGCAGTGGTTCAAGACCAGGCGCTGGAGCCTGGTCGTCCTGATCGGCCTGCTTCTGCTCAGCCTCGTCAAGACCGGCACGAAGGGCGCCTGGCTCGGCTTCGCCATGGTCTGTTTCGTCTTCGGCGTCATCGCCCTCGTTTTCTTTCCCGAGCAGAGCAGGCCTTATCGCAAGCGGCTGATCGGCGTCGTCGGGGGCCTCGTGCTGGGCTTCGCCGGCTACACGGCCAAGGACCTGACCAGCCGCGTCGTCTCGATCAACTTCCGACTGTTCACGTGGGAGGCGACGTGGGAGATGATCCGCACCCAGCCGTGGACCGGAACGGGCATCGGCTCCTTTCCCCCGATCTATCCGGCCTTCCGCCGTCCCGCGATCTTTCATATCGAGGGCAAGCACAACACCGAGACCGACCATGCCGAGAATGAGTATCTCGAGCAGTTCTTCGACAACGGCATCCTGGGCTTCGGCATCTTCCTCTGGCTCATCATCAGCACCTTGGTCGTGGGTTTCCGCTCGCTGGGGCAGTTGACGGCCACGGCCATGCTCAAGGACGGCCGGCCCCCGCCCCGCGCCTTCGACCTGATCGGCATCCTCGTCTCCTTCATGGGCATGCTCGGCCACAACTGTTTCGACGTGAGCCTGCGCTTCGTCTCGTCCGGCGTCTACCTCGGCCTGTTGTCCGGCTTCATCGTCAACGTCGCCCGCGGCCGGGCGCTGTACGAGCTTCATGCGCGCCCGGCCCTTCCGGCCGCCGGCTCTCCCGAAACGGCGTCTCCGTGGACGACCTTCTCGGAGATGCTGATCTGGCCCCTGCGCCTGGCCGCGATCGGCGGCATCCTGTACCTCGCGTTTTTCAAGGGTTGGGCGGGATTCCGCCAGGTTCCGTTCGGCGGCATGTTCGGCGAGTTCAGCCTGCTTCAGGGCCCGCTGGCCCGCGTGCCGGGAGGCGGCGAGCTTCTGCAGTGGTGGCTCGCCTGGGGCGTCTTCACGGGCTGCATGCTGTGGCTCGGCTGGGTCATGATCCGCCTATGCCTGCTTTCAGGAAATCCCGTCGTGCCGGCGCTCGTGCTCGCGATGCTCCCGCCCCTGTACCAGTTCTGGGGCTACTTCAAGGCCGACATCCACCACAACGTCGCGATCTATTTTTCGAAGGAGCGCCAGTGGGAGCCGGCCGTCGGCAACTATCTGATCTTCAATAAGCTCAACCCCGACTTCGTGATGTCCAAGTATTTCCTGGGCAACGTCTTCAACGACCGCTTCAACATGACGAAGGCGTACCTGCCGAACTGGGGCGACACGGACAACGTTCCGCGCGACGACTACGAGCGCGCGATGTATTGGTATGACGAGGTCCGCAAGCTCGCGCCGAACTACGTGCAGATGCACCATCAGATCGGCAACCTGCATCTGCGCCGCGCCGAGTGGGCGACCAACAACGGCCGTCCCGAGGAGGCGCAAAAGTACCTCGACATGGCCCTGATCCGCTTCAAGCTCTATTACCAGATCGACCCGGTCTTCGCCCCGAATTACTACCGGATGGCGCAGATCTACATGATCCGCAAGCAGTACGACCTCGCGGCGAAGACCTACCAGGCCTTCATCGACGCCGATCGCTGCGCCGCGGACCCGTCTTTGCTCGCGAAAACCTGGATGCGCAACAGCATCCTCTCCTACCAGCATTATGCCCTGGTGGACGGCCAATGGACCCACCGTCATCCCGGCGGGGGGCAGACGCGCGAATCCGCCGAGGTTTACACGAGCATGGCCAACGCCCTGTTCATGGGGAACCGTTTTGAAGAGGCCGAGCGGGCCTACCGCACGGCGCTCTCTTACGATCCGGCCTTCGAGATGGCGAAGAAAAACCTGGAGGTCACCTACCACCGCGCCCAAGCGGAGGGTCGCCTGAAGCCCGTGAAGGTGGAGCCCGGGGCCGCCGTCGTCCCCGGCGCGCCGATCCCGACGGGGTGGATCATCGTTCCGAAGAAGTGATTCCGGCGGCTATGGACGGGGAGGGCGGGCCGCGGCGCGCTTGTTTTCGTCGTTGATGAGCGGCGTGATCAGTTCATAGACGGCGCGCTCTTCCGCGCTTGCGAAGGCGGGGTGACGGCGGAGCTTGAGCCAAGCCTTGCGCGCCTCTCTCGCGGCCGCGAGCACCGGCCGCGGGATCATCGTCGCGGCGTACAGACGGTCCTTTTTGGCCCCACCCCCGAGCTCCTTCAACATGAATTCGCGGGCCTTGAGAGGCTGCAAATTCTTGATGAGATAGATCGCGATCTCTCGGACGAGCTTCTTCTTTTCCGTCTCGATGACGTCCGGCGGCGTGCCGCCCGCGACGAGCGCCGCGACGCCCTCCGGATACTCCTCCAGCCACTTGTGCGTGACCTGGCCCTCGTGGATGCGGCGTATCGCCAGGCGCTCGTAGATCACGCCGACTTCGACGCCGTCGGCGAGCATGCGCGCGTACAGTTCGTTGTCGAGGATGATCATATCCGATCGATAGTGGCCGTATTTCTTGTAGAGGGCGCGGGGAATGGCCAGGTTCGTCGTGAGATAGGGCAGAAATTCCTCGCCGACGGCGTAGTGGCCCGGGACCTTTCCCTCGCGGATTCTCATGCCGGACGGGAAGGCGGACCCGATCAGGCGGTCGTAGCGGTGCAGCCAGCCGTTGGAGAAGACGAATCCGGCGGCCGGGCGTTCGCGGAAGAAGTCCGCGAACTTCTGCAAGCGGTCCAGGGTCCAGAAGTCGTCCGAGTCGATGTTCGTGATCCACGTTCCCGAGGCCATTTCGAGCGCCATGTTGCGGCAGGCCATGTTCCCGATGTTCTTCGGCACGCGCGTGTACTTGAAGCGCTCGTCCTTTGTCCACTCCTTGATCATCTCCGGAGTGTCGTCCGTGGACCCGTCGTCGACGATCAGGACCTCGTAGTCGCCGCAGGTCTGGCGCAGGACGGTGGAGAGGGCGCCGGGCAGCATGTGGGCCCGATTGTAAGTCGGCAGAACGATGGAGAAAAGCGGTTCCTTCACTTGGGCAGCAAGGACTCGATCTTCGCGGAAATCTCCTTGCCGACGGGATCGGCGTCGGGACCGAAGCGGGCGACCACCATGCCCTCCCGATCCACGATGAATTTGGAGAAATTCCAGGATATGTCGCCGTTGAAGCCCGCTTCCGTCGTCAGGTGCTTGTACAGGGGATGGATCGCGGGGCCTTTCACGCTGATTTTCGAATAAAGATCGAACGACACGGCGAATTTCGTCAAGCAGAAACTCTTGATGTCGGCGTCGCTCCCCGGTTCCTGGGCGCCGAACTCGTTGGCCGGGAACGCCGCGATGCGCAGGCCTTTGTCCTTATGTTTTCGGTACAGCGTCTCAAGATCCGCGTATTGCGGAGTGAAGCCGCACAGCGACGCGGTGTTGACGATAAGAAGCGGATGGCCGCGATATTTCGACAGCTTCACCGGCTTGCCGTTGATATCGGTCATCTCAAATTCGTAGATGCGGCCCTTCATTTTTTCGGCTTGCATCAAGTTCACCTCATGTTTCTCGGACAGGGCGGAGCCGGCGGCGAAGATCGCCGAGGACAAGAGCAATTTCGCTTTCCGCAGGATTTCCCCCACCGCCTGATTCTACTCAATAAGTTAAACTTGTCGCGTGAGGAAGCGCGCGCGCGCCGTCTTCTTGGACCGCGATGGCGTCCTGATCCGCGACGCGGATCACCTGGATTCGATCGAGGGCATCGAGATCTACAAGGGCGCTCCCCGGGCGCTCAGGCTTCTGCGCGGGGCCGGCTTCCGGGTCATCGTCGTCACGAACCAGTCGGGCGTGGCCCGCGGCTATTTCACGCTCAACACCGTGCGCAGGATCCACGGCGAGCTCCGCCGCCGCCTCGCGCGCTCCGGCGCCCGTTGGGACGCGCTCTACGTCTCGCCGCACGGCCCCGGGAGCAGGCACCCATGGCGCAAACCCGGGACGGGCATGCTGCGCGCCGCGCGGCGGAGGTTCGGCCTGGACTTGAAGGCGTCCTACTTGATCGGCGACAAGACCTCGGACATCGAATGCGCGCGCCGCGCCGGCTGCG
>JACQJQ010000123.1 GCA_016204945.1 Elusimicrobiota bacterium | reverse complement strand
GCGTGATCGCGCTCGACGCCGCGGTGGACCCGGAAGGCCAAGCCTCCGCCGAAGTGCTCAGCCTTGCGTATCTCAACGCCGCGTTCGAGACCGGAATCGAGAATCCCCTCGACGCGGCGATTGTCGCGGCCGGAGAGCGCGCCGGCCTGGCGACTGCAGGCCACGGCAAGATCGATGAGATCCCCTACGATTTCATCCGCAAGCGCCTGACGATCGTCGTCGCCCGGGAGGACGAGGCGGCCGAGCACCTGATCATCACGAAAGGCGCTTTCGCCAACGTGCTCGCCGCCTGCCCGGTGGACGCCGCGCTGCGCGCGCGTCTCGAGGTGTACTACCGTCAGAAGGGCACCGAGGGCTACCGCGTGCTGGCGGTGGCTACCAAGCGCGTCGCGGCCCGGGAGCGCTACCACCGTGAAGACGAGTACGACATGTCGTTCGCGGGATTTCTGCTGTTCTTCGATCCGCCCAAGGCCGACGCCGAGAAGACCATCCGCGAGCTCGCTGCCCTCGGCATCCGGATCAAGGTGATCACCGGCGACAATCGCTACGTCGCGGCGCACGTCGCCGACGCCATCGGCCTCGATCCCAAGGCCATGCTTACCGGCGAGGAGATCGCCAGGCTGCGGGACGAGTCGCTCTGGCACCTCGCGGAGCGCACCGACCTCTTCGTCGAGGTGGACCCGCAGCAGAAGGAGCGCATCGTCCGGGCGCTCCAACGCATCGGGCACGCCGTGGGCTACCTGGGGGACGGGATCAACGACGCGCCCTCCCTCCATGCCGCCGACGTCGGCATCTCGGTCGAGAAAGCGGTGGACGTCGCGCGCGAGAGCGCCGACGTGATCCTCCTGCAGCACGACCTCGACGTGCTCCGGCGCGGCGTGGAGGACGGCCGCGCGACTTTCGCCAACACCCTCAAGTACATCAGCATCACGACGAGCGCCAATTTCGGCAACATGGTGAGCATGGCGCTCGCGACGCCGCTGCTGCCGTTCCTGCCGCTCGCCGCCAAGCAGATCCTGCTCAACAATTTCCTGTCGGACCTGCCCTCGATCGCCATCTCGACCGACAACGTGGACGCCGGGCACACCGCGCGCGCGCAGCGCTGGAACGTGAACGAGGTGCGGCGCTTCATGATCGTGTTCGGGCTGATCAGCACGGTCTTCGACCTGCTGACCTTCGCCCTGCTGCTGCAGGTGTTCGAATCGGACGAGAGGACTTTCCAGACCGCATGGTTCATCGTCTCGCTGCTCACCGAACTCGCCGTCGTGCTGGTGCTCCGGACTCATCGTCCGGCGATTCGCAGCGTGCCGAGCCGGCTGCTGCTGTGGACGACGATGGCCGTCGGCATGCTGGCGCTTGTCATTCCCTACACCGGGCCCCTCGCGAACATCTTCGGCTTCGTGCCGTTGGCCTGGCCGCTCGTGCTCGCTTCGCTGCTCGTCGCCGTCGCGTATATCGTGACGACGGAGCTCGCCAAGGTCGCGTTTTACCGAGGGAACCGCCAATGAGCATGATCTGCACCCGAGCGCTCACGCGGCGTTTCGGAGAAATCTGCGCCGTCGACGGCCTCGATCTCGATATCGAGGCGGGGGAGGTCTTCGGCCTGGTCGGCCGCAACGGCGCCGGAAAGACCACGGTCATCAAGATGCTGACGACCCTGCTGCCGCCGAGCGCCGGTACCGCGACCGTGGCCGGCTACGATGTGGTATCGCAAGCGGCCCGGGTCAGGCGCGTCATCGGCTACGTGCCGCAGGCGCTCTCGGCCGACGGCGAGCTGACCGGCTACGAGAATCTGCTCGTGTTCGCGCGCCTGTTCGACATTCCGCGCTCGGAGCGGCGCGGGCGGATCGAGGACGCGCTGCGCTTCATGGATCTGACCGACGCCGCTCCCCGGCTGGTCCAGTCCTACTCGGGCGGCATGATCCGTCGCCTGGAGATCGCCCAGTCCACGCTGCACCGTCCCAAGGTCTTGTTCCTCGATGAGCCTACCGTCGGGCTCGATCCCCTCGCGCGGCATACCGTCTGGGAGCACGTCGCGCGCCTGAATATCGAATTCGGCACCACGATCGTGGTCACCACCCACTACATGGAGGAAGCCGAGGCGCTTTGCGATCGGCTGGCAATCCTGCATCGCGGAGCGATGGCGATCGTGGATACACCCGAGGGGCTCAAGGCACGCATCGGCCCGGGCGCCACCCTCGACCAGGCGTTCGCGCAATTCACGGGCGGCTCGCCCGAACAGGAAGGCAGCTATGTCGAAATCTCCCGAACCCGCCGCGCGGCCGGCCGCCTCGGCTGAGCCCGGCGCGCCGC
>JACQJQ010000122.1 GCA_016204945.1 Elusimicrobiota bacterium | reverse complement strand
TGCAAATGCCTGAGAACGACAACCGCGCGCCCCCTCTCCTCGCCCACGAGCAGCTTCAGCGAGCGCAGAAGCTCCTCGTCCTTCAAATTCATCAGTGGATTTTCCATACTCTCCATACGAATAAGACGGTCAAATTGTTCCGTGACTATCCTTCAAAAATTAAAAAATAATGATTAAATAATAAGTTCTTTCCGCATCTCGCGCGAGATGCGAAATAGGCTGGAAAAACAGCGGTAATTTTTCCATAAACGAAGGATCCAATGATGTTCACTCTTTGAACGAACCTTTGAATTTGGTATAATCGCGGCCCATGGCACCGACCAAGTCCGTCGAGAAAACGTTCGTCCCGTTCTGGAAAACCACCCTCGGCGACGCCGAGGCCCGAAGCGCCGGCCAGGCCATCCTCGAAGGCCGGCTGAGCATGGGCAAGGTCACCGAGGAGCTCGAGCGGCGGCTGGCCGAACTCCTGGGCGTACCCTATGTGGTCTGCACGACAAGCGGCAGCGCGGCGCTCTATCTGGGCGCGGCCGCGGCGGGGCTGGGACCCGGGACCGAGGCGCTTCTGCCCAACCGCACCTTCATGGCCACGGCCCACGCCGTCCTGCTCGCGGGCGGCTCGGTGCGCCTCGTGGACACCCGCGCGGACTGCACCTTGATCGACGAGGACGCCATCGAGGCCCGGATCACCAAGAAGACCAAGGCCGTCATCGTCGTCCATCTCAACGGCAACTCCGTGGACATGGTCAAGGTCCGCAAGATCGCCGACAAGCACGGCCTCATGGTGATCGAAGACGCGGCCCAGGCCTTCTACTCCAAAGATAAAAACGGCTTCCTGGGCACGCAGTCCGACATCGGCTGCTTTTCCCTCGGCGTGACCAAGCTCATCACCTGCGGCCAGGGCGGCTGCGTCGTCACGCGCAAGAAGGAGATCTACGAGCGCCTGCTTCTTCTGCGCGGCCACGGCGTCAAGGACACCTTCGAGGCGAAATACGAACGCTTCGGCTTCAACTTCAAGTTCAACGATATCGCCGCCGCGGTGGCGCTCGTCCAGCTCGGCAAGCTCGAGGCCAAGAAGAAGGCCCATCTGGCGCTCCACCATTACTACTGCGCCGCGCTGAAGGGCTTGGACCACGTCGAGGTCCTGCCGGTCAAGGAATCGCTGGGCAACCTCCCGTTGTGGGTGGAAGCTCTCGTCGACGACCGCGCAAACGTGATCAAGCTCCTCGCCGAGGAGAAGATCCAGTCGCGGCCCTACCTGCCGAACCTGAGCGACTCCGCGTACCTCGGGGAGCAAGGCGCGCGATTCCCGAACTCCGAACGCTTCGCCCAGCGCGGCCTGTTCCTGCCGAGCGGACCGGACCTGCCCATGGAAGCCGCCGAGCGCACCGTCGCGGCCCTAAAGGCCATGGGTCCGAAACTGGCCCGAGGCGTCCGATGAAGACCGCTTCCGCCCCCGCCGCCCGCCCCGCCGTCGTCCGGCGCCGGGACTGCCGCCTGTGCCTGGGCAAGAACCTCGAGCTCGTGCTGCCTCTGGCCCCGGCGCCGCTCGTCGACGCTTACGTGCCCAAGGAAAAAGCCCACCTCCCTCAGCCCTCCTACCCGCTCGACCTGTTCCTGTGCAACGACTGCGGCCTGACCCAATTACTGGACGTCGTCGACCCCGAGCTGATCTACCCCGACTACATCTACGAGACCGTGAGCTCTTTGGGGCTCGTGGAGCACTTCGACGCCTACGCCGCGGACGCAATCGAGCGCCGCGCGCTGAAGAAGGGCTCTCTCGTCGTCGACGTCGGCAGCAACGACGGCACCCTGCTGAAATCCTTCCAGAAGCGCGGCATGAAGGTCCTGGGAATCGACCCGGCGCGCACGATCGCCGAGCGCGCCACCCGGGAGGGCGTCGAGACCTTGCCCCTGTTCTTCACGCGCGAGACCTCGAAGGAAGTCCGCCGGAAATACGGCCCGGCCTCGGTCATCACGACCAACAACATCTACGCCAACGTCGACGACCTCCATGAGATCACCGAGGCCATCCGCGGCCTCCTCGCCGACGACGGCGTCTACGTGCTCGAGTCCTCCTACGTCGGAGACCTCATCGACAACATGGTCTTCGACTTCATCTACCACGAGCACCTGACCTACTTTTCGCTCAAGCCCCTGGACCTTTTCTTCCGCGCGAAAGGCATGGAAATCATCGACGTCCAGCGCGTGCCCACCAAGGGCGGCTCGATGCGCTACACGATGCAGCGGATGGGCGGCCCGCGCAAGGTCTCCCCGGCGGTCCAGGAGCTGCTCGCGCGGGAAGAGAGGGGCGGCCTGCACGCCGCCGCCACCTACAGGGCTTTCGCGGCCAAGATCGAGGATTTAAAGAAGCGGGTCGTCGGCCGCCTCAAGGGGCTCAAGGCCCAGGGCAAGACCATCGCGGCCTACGGCGCGTCGGCGACCAGCACCACCTTCGTCTATCACTTCGGCATCGGCGCGCTGCTCGACTTTTTCGTCGACGATTACAGGCTGAAGCAGAACACCTTCAGCCCGGGCCACCACATTCCAGTGCTGCCGTCCACGGCGCTCCACGAGCGCAAGCCCGACTACGTTCTCATCGTGGCCTGGCGCTACGCCGAGCCCATCATCAAGAAGAACGCCGCCTATCTCAAGCAAGGCGGCCGCTTCATCGTGCCCGTCCCTGAACTCAAGGAGCTCTAAGCGATGGCGACCAAGATCAGCTTCGCCGACCTGACCCACACCGGCCAGATCGTTGCCGCCAACACCTTCCCCTTCGGCATCTCCATGGTCGCGGCCTATCTCAAGTCGAAGGAAGGCGCCGGCGTCGACATGCAGATCTTCAAGTACCCCGAGGACCTCTCGAACTATCTCGACGGCGACATGCCGGCCATCGCCTGCTTCTCCGCCTTCGCCTGGAACGTCCGCCTCGGCCACGAGTTCGCCAAGCGCATCCAGCAGGTCAGCCCCAAAACCGTCGTCGTCTTCGGCGGTCCCAACTTCCCGGGGAGCGCGGAGGAGCAGAAGGAGTTCCTGGAATCGTTTCCCGCGATCGACGGCTATATCGAGTTCGAGGGCGAGAAGAGCTTCCACGCCCTGTACCTCGCCCTCCAGGAGCTCGATTTCGATTGGACCGAGTTCAAGCGGCGCCGGCTCAAGACCCCCAACCTCCGCTACCTGGCGGACGGCGAGTTCGTCCTCTGCGACATGGGCGACAAGACGAAGGATCTCAACGAGCTTCCCTCCCCCTATCAAATGGGGCTGATGGACAAGTTCTTCGACGACAAGCTCATCCCCCTGCTCCAGTCCACGCGCGGCTGCCCCTATTCCTGCGCTTTCTGTTGGGAAGGCGGGGACTACTTCCAGCGCGTCTCGCGGCTCTCCCAGGAGCGCATCTACGCGGACATGAACTACATCTCCGACCGCGTCAAGGTTCCCGACCTCCTGTTCGCCGACGCCAATTTCGGCATGTTCCCGGGCGACATCGACACCGCCAAGGAGATCAAGCGGCTGCAGGACGCGAAGGGCTGGCCCCAGACCGTCCTGGTGGCCACCGCCAAGAACCACAAGGAGCGCACCGTCGAGATCGTCAACATGCTGGGCAACACCATGCCCCCCACCGCCGCGGTGCAGTCCACCGACGAGCAGGTGCTGGCCAACATCGGGCGCAAGAACGTCCCCATGCCGGTCCTCGAGATGCTGGCCAAGGCCGTGGAGAAGGTCGGCGGCCAGACCGAGGCCGAGCTCATCCTCTGCCTCGAGGGCGACACGAAAGAGAAGCACTTCAAGACCGTCATGGACATGCTCGGCGCCAACATGACCTTCATCCGCATGTACCAGTTCATGATGCTGCCGGGCACGCAGTCGGCCGGCAAGGCCTCGCGCGAGAAGTACGGCTTCCGCACGCGCTACCGCGTCCTGCCCCGCTGCTTCGGCCTGTACCGCTTCCGGGCAGAGAGCTTCCCCGCCGCCGAGATCGAGGAGATCGTCATCGAGCACAAGACGATGCCCTATGAGGACTACCAGACCTGCCGCGTCCTCCATCTGATGGTCGAAATCTTCAACAACGACTCCATCTTCGCCGATCTCTCCAACTTCCTGCGCTTCAAGGGCGTGTCGCGGCCGGCCTTCATCTCGGCCATCCTCGAGAAGTTCAAGGCCGATCCCGTCCTGTCCAAAATCGTCGAGGACTACAAGGCCGAGGAAAAGAAGAACATGTGGGATGACCCGGCCGAGGTGGCCGCGTTCACGATGGAGCCCGGAGTCATCCAAAAATACATCAGCGCCGAGTACGGCACCAACGAGCTCTACAAGTACCGCGTCGTCGCGACGTTCCATCACCTCGAGGCGATCCACAGGCTCGCGTACTCCGTCGCCAAGCAGCTCATGAAGGCCAACGGCACGCTCGCCGAGGACGACGTCTTCTACCTCGACGAGCTCTACGAGTTCAGCCTACTGCGCAAGCTCGACCCGCTCAACCGCGACAAGGTGGCCGAGGGACGGTTCCACTTCGACTTCGTCAAGCTCCAGGAGAGCCACTTCCTGCGCAACCCGTTCGATCTCCGGCTCAAGGAGCCGATGACCATCAAGCTCTTCCACACCCAGGCGCAGAAGGACATGATCCAGCAGTACTACAACCAGTACGGCTCCGACATCATCGGCCTCTCCCGCATCGTGCTGCGCGCGAACATGAACCGGCTTTACCGGTCGTCCACGGCGGTCGAGGGGGCCAAGACCGGCGCCGTGCTGCACCGCTACTTCACGCTCGGCGCCTAGGAGCGCATGAGCGCGACCTTGACCGCCCCATCAAGCCACGTCGTCAAGCGCCGCGCGGACGCGCGGCAAGCGGCGATCCAAGCGCTCAAGCCGCTCTTCGCGGCGGCGGGCCTGCTGGCCTACGTCCTCATCCGCCTCCTCGAGCCGTGGAGGCGCGTCCGCGTGGGCATGCTTCCTTTCGAGCGGATCGGGCACCAATCGATCAACCTCGAGATCGTCCTGCGGCGCCTGGCCTCGGATCCGAGCCAGGCGCGGGTCCTGCCCGTCTTCCTGGCGGGCCCGCCGGCCAACCAGCAGCTGCTCGACATGGCGGCTCGCAAGGTCTGCATCAACAAGTCGCCCTGGGCCCGGCAGATTTTCCTGCACGGGCTCCTGCCTCTGATCTCGGGCGGCCGCTTTCACGAGGACTTCGAGGTTTTCCTGGGGTACCAATCCCCTTTCTGGAACTCCGCGCCGCCGCAGTTCGTCTTCACCGCCCAGGAAGAGGAGCGCGGGCGCCGGCTGCTCGCGTCGATGGGCGTTCCGGAGGGCGCTCCCTTCATCTGCTTCATGGCCCGCGACACGGCCTACCTCGACAAGTTCCACCCCCACAAGACGCGCGCGCAGTGGTCCTACCACGATTACCGCAACTGCTCCGCGGAGAACTTCCTCCTGGCCGCCGAGCGGCTGGCGGAGAAAGGCATCTACTCCCTGCGCATGGGCGCCGCGGTGGAAAAGCCGCTGCCGCGCGCCGGGGATAAGATCATCGACTACGCCTCCCTTCATCGCTCGGACTTCGGGGACATCTACCTCACGGCGCGCTGCAAGTTCTTTCTCGGCAGCGAAGCGGGCTTCACGGCCGTGCCGGGCTGCTTCAACGTGCCGACCTGCGGGGCCAACATGGTTCCGATCGCGTGGGCCTTGCCCGCGCCGAAGGACATCTACATCGTCAAGAAGCACCTCGACCTGCGCGAGAACCGCCTCATGCGCTTCAGCGAGGTCGTCGCCGCCGGCGCCGACCATTTCCTCTCCTCCGACAAGTTCCGCGACGCCGGCATCGGCGTCGTCGAGAACACGCCCGAGGAGATCGCCGGCCTGGCCGAGGAGATGAACGCGCGCATCGACGGGACCTGGACGCCCGGACCGGAGGACGAGGAGCTGCAGAAGCGCTACTTCTCCCTGTTCCCCCCCGGCCACAAGCTCCACGCCTCGCCTTCGCGCGTCGGCGCGCATTTTCTCCGGGCGAACCGGGAGCTTCTCTCTTAAGATATGATCGCCCGAGCCAAGCGCTTCCTGGGGGCGAAGGTGCTCTCCTACCTCGGCCTGGGCCTGCTCATCGGCATCAGCCTCTTCGCCATCGAGCTGGCCTTCGCCTTCGGCCTCCAGGCCTTCCTGATCGCCATCGGCGCGCTCGACGCCCGCACCGCGCGCCTGCCCGCCTGGCTGCCGCAGGCGAGCCTGGCCGCCGTCCTCGCGATGATCATCGTCATCGGCGCGCTGCGCGCCCTCTTCAACGCGGCGCAGATCTACCTGCAGGGCGTGGCCAACGAGGAGCTCAACTGCCGCCAGCGCCGGTTCCTGGTCCGCTGGGCCCTGTGGAGCGAATCCGCCGGCACGGCCGAAGCGCTGACTCTTTTCAACGCGCGCACCGCCGCCGCGGGCGTGCTCATGGGCAACCTCCAGGCCCTGGCCATCCAGCTGACCTCGGGCCTGCTCTTGGGTCTGGGCCTGCTGCGCATGGCCCCTTACGTCACCTTGGCCGCGGGAGCGGGGCTCGGCCTCATCGCCCTGGCCCTGCGCCATACCGACCGCCGCGCCCTGGAGGCGGGCCGCGGCCTCGCCGCCGGCATGGAGAAGACGAGCTCGCGCCTGATCATGAGCCTTAAAAACCTGCTGCTCCTGCAGATCCTGGGAACGCAGGGCCGCGAGGAGGCGGCCGCCCAGGAAGGGCTCTCCGAGTTCCGCGGCCACGTCGTCTCCTACTTCTGGATCGCGGCCCTCAAGTACGCCGTGCCGCAGATCTTCGGCGTGGCGCTGATCTGCCTCATCGCGCTCGCCTCCACCTCCTACGACGTCATGCCCGCGGGCCTGCTGGTGTCCTACTTCTACCTGCTGTTGCGGCTGATCATGATGTTCTCCGGCCTCAACCAGAACATCGCGGCCGTGCTCATGAACTGGCCCAACACCAAGGGCCTCATCGACTGGTTCGAAAGGAATTCCCCGGATGAATTCACGCCTCCGAAGCCTTTCCCGGCCCCAGTCGGCCGGCGGGCCCAAGAGCCGATCGGCTGGAAGCTGTCGAGCCTCGCCTTCACCTACCCGCACGCCGACAAGCCCGTGTTCGAGGACCTTTCCTTGACCGTCCCGCCCGGCCGGACCTTGGTCATCGTGGGACCTTCGGGCGCCGGCAAGAGCACCTTGCTCTCGCTGATGCTCGGGCTCGTGAAGCCGCAAAAAGGCGCGGTCGAGCTGCTCTTCGACGCCAAGACGCCGGTGCCGTTGGAGCCGCGGCGCGCCGAACTTCTGCGCGGCATCGGCTACGTCGGCCCGGAGAGCTTCCTCATCGAGGGCACGGTGCGCGAGAATCTGCGCTACGGGCTTGAGCACGAGCCCGGCGCCGACGAGATCGCCGCCGCCCTCGACAAGGCCGAGTGCGGCTTCCTCGCGGACCTGCCGCGCGGCCTCGACCATCGGCTCACCGAGCAGGGCCAGGGCCTGTCCGCCGGGCAGAAGCAGCGCCTGTCCTTGGCGCGCGCGCTGCTGCGCCGCCCGCGCGCGCTGATCCTCGACGAGGCCACCTCGAACCTCGACGTCGAGACGGAGGCCAAGCTCGCGGAGACTTTGCAGCGCCTCAAGGGCCAGATGACCATCGTGGCCGTAACGCACCGGCAGGCGCTGCTTTCCCTCGCCGACCAGAGCCTGACTCTGGCCTAAGCCGGCTTCTTGAGCTGCTCTTCCCCGTAATACTCGTCGAAGTCGTACTTCGCCGTGTAGACCTCGTCGGTCTCCGGCTTGAGCTTCTTGGCCACGCTTTCCACGAGCTCGGCGGACGGGCTGACCAAGTCCACGGCGCAAACCTCGATGATGAGCTTGCGCGGGTCGACGCGGTACTTGCTGGAGAATCGGCGGATGAGGCCCATGTAGCTCGAGTGAAACAGGGCGTAGCCCGCGATCACGTCCAGGGAGCCGAGACCGCGCCGGCGGATCAAGGGCTTGATGTACTTCTCGCCGATGTCGAGGACCTTGAGCAGGTCCACGCCCGCGTCCCGGCCGGAGCGCTTGAGCGCGGCCACCAGGTTCTCGGTGGCGGCGTTGCCGGCGCTGCGGCCCATGCCCTGCAGGGAGGAATCGACGACGGCGGCGCCCAGCTCGACGGCCCGCAGGGAGTTGGCGACCGCCAGGCCCAGATTGTCGTGGCCGTGGAAGCCCAGGGGCACGTCGCAGACCGCCTGCACGGCCCGGAAGTAGCTCTCCAGCTCGCCTTGCAGCATGCCGCCGGCCGAATCCACCACGCACACGAGGTCCGCGCCGTATGTCCGGGACAGCTTCGCCTGCTCGGCGAACTTCTTGGGCTCCAGCGTGTAGGACTTCATGAAGTTCGAGCAGACGTACATGCCATGCTTCTTGGCGCGGGCGATGAAGGCCTCGGACTTCTCCACCTCGCCGACGTTGGTGCCGATGCGGATGAAGCCCATCTTGTACTCGGCCGCCAGATCGACGTCCTCGAGCTTGGCGATGCCGGGGATGCAGAACATCCCCCATTTGGCCTTCTTGATGGAGTCGGCCGCCGCCTTAAGGTAGGCCTCGTCGGTCTCCGCCGCCCGGCCCATGCCGAGCTCGGAGGCGCGCAGGCCCACGCCGTGGCCGATCTCAATGAGCTCCAGGCCCGCTTTCTCCAGCTCCGCGCCGATGACGGCGGTGTCCCGGGCCGTGAACTGGAAGTTGATGGCGTAGCTGCCGTCGCGCAGCGTGGTGTCGAGAAGCTTCATCGGGCCTAAGCCGCGACGGGCTGGCGGACGTACTTGGCCTGCCGGTACAACTGGCTGACCTGGGCGCGGCTGACCAGGCGGCCCAGGCCGTTGACGTCGGTCCCGTGCTGCTGGATCCACTCGCGGATCGTCTCCCGCTGATAGTCGGAGTGCAGGACCTCGATCTCCACGCCCTCGGGCGCGTGCAAAGTCTCCGGGTCGAGAGTGAAGTTCTTCTCGGCCAGGGCCACGAAGTCGAAGTGGAACGTCCGCCTCTCGGCCTGCTCGTAGTTCAGGAAGTCCGTCTTGCGCAGCTGGCTGAACTCGGAAAGCTCCTTGAAGTACAACGCCATGATCGGATCGGAGTCGAGCTTGCCGCCCAGGAGCTCCCGCGCCACGCCGTAGACGATGCGGTGCAGCTCCTTCATGTGGCGGAAGACGGCCAGCACGCGGTGCTTGTAGATCTCGTTGCTGCCCAGCTCGCCGGCCACGTAGCGCTTGACGATCTCCGGATCGGAGAGATACTTCGCGAACTCCTCGCGGGAGTGCCACAGGTTGCCCTTCTCCTCGGCGTTGAAGGAGGCGTAAAGCTTGGAGACAGGGCCGCCGTCGGCCATGACGACCTCATGGATGCGCTTAATGAAGGCGGAGCGCGAGACGCCGTAGCGGCCCGCGAAGCGGAACACGTCGTAGAAGATGGCGTCGTTCAGGAATATCTCGACGGTGAGGTTCAGGTAGCGGCATTCCTGGTAATCCTCGTAGGTCATCGTGCTGTTGGCGATGCAGATCTCCTCGATCTCCACGATCGAGAACTCCTTGCCCCAAAGCTCGTAGGTGCCGAAGCAGCGCGGCTGGGCGCGGAACGCGGAGCGCATCCGGTACTTGGCGCGGCTGGGCGCGCTCTCCGCCTCGGTGCCCTTCAGCAGCATGAACTGATGGTTGCGCAGCAAGGTCACGCCGGCGTCGATCATGTCGAAGATGGATTTGAAGTGGTGCGCCTTGCTGTCGCCCGGCAGGCACATGATGATCTCGGACAAGCTGCTGGCGTCGTCCTTCTCGCGGGTCTTGGAGACCTCCAAGAGGTCGGCCATGGGGAGATTGGTCCTCTTGATGGCCTTGAGCACCTCGGGGGACGTGCTCTGCACCGAGGCGCCCGGCGCCAAAGAGCCCTTGAGGATGTTCGAGATCTCGATGATGCGGTCCTTCTGGTTCTTCGCCGTGGCCTGCACGAGGTACTTCGGATAACGGTATTCCTGCTGAAGATGAGCCAGGTAATGGGAAATCTCGAGATCCTCCTTGAACAAGCCGAAGTTCAAGTCCGTGATGATCAGCTCGGCCACGTTGGCGCGCTTGGCGATGTACTCGAGCTCCCATTTGATCCTTTCCTGAGAGAAGCGCTTGGTCAGGTTCGAGTAGAGGTGGCCGTCCGTGCAGAACGTGCAGGAGTAGGGGCAGCCGCGAGCGCTCTCGACCATCGGGGTGAGCAGGCCATCGAAGAACTTGTCGGAGAGGCCGTTCTCGTAGGTGGAGGGGACGATGTCGAGATTTTGGATGCGGGGGAGGATGGGCGAGGCCACCACCTCTCCGTCGACGAGGTAGTAGACGTTGCCCGACACCGTGCGCGCCGCCTTGAACTTGGCGACGTCAAAGTCGACCGCCTCGAGCTTGTTGTAGAGCTCGACGAACGCCAGCTCGGCCTCGCTGAAGATGAAGAAATCGATGGCGGGGTACTTCTCGAAGTAGGCCTTCTGCGCCTCGCGGGCCACGGGGGAGTTCTGCCCGCCGTAGCCGGGGAAATTCTCGCCGCCGAACACGATGACGGTCCGCGGCGAGCGCTCCTTGATGCGCCTGGCCATCTCGTGGCTGAGGTCGTTGTTCCAGGAATAGGCGGAAAAGGCGGCCAGGCCCGGGATGGTCTTGTCCAGGTATTGGGCGAAATCCTTGGGATACTTGAACAGCTCGACGGCGATCTTGTCCTTGAGCTCCTGCTTGGCGTAGGCGGCCACCATGGCCGCGCCCAGAGGGAAGGTGTTGGCGCAGACGATTTGGCCCGTATGCGTCAAATCGCAGAAGGAAAGGTTCTTTGCCATGGCCGGAACTTCATGATTATACCACATGCGCGCGTGTCTCGACGACGGATTGACAGTCCGGCGGCGAAAGGATAAAATGTTCAATCTTTGAACACGAGGCTTCCATGAAAAAGAACGGATCTCTCAAGCGCCCAAACCTCGGCTTTTTGGACTCGAAGTCCATCCTGGTGACGGGCGGAACCGGCTCCTTCGGCAAGCGCTTCGTGGAGACCGTCCTGCGCGACACCAAGGTCTCCAAGGTCGTCGTTTTCAGCCGCGACGAGCTCAAGCAGTCCGAGATGGCGCCGAACTTTCGCGACCCGCGCCTGCGCTTTCTGCTGGGCGACGTGCGCGACCTGCAGCGCCTGCAGCGCGCCTTCCACGGCATCGACTACGTGGTCCACGCCGCCGCGCTCAAGCAGGTTCCCGCGCTGGAGTACAACCCCTTCGAGGCCGTCCTCACCAACATCGTCGGCGGCCAGAACGTCATCAACGCCGCTTTGGACCAGGGCGTGACGCGCGTCGTGGCCCTCTCGACCGACAAGGCCGCCAATCCCACCAATCTCTACGGCGCCACCAAGCTCTGCGCCGAGAAGCTTTTCGTGGCCGGCAACTCCTACGCCAGCGGCCGGAATACCCGCTTCAGCGTCGTGCGCTACGGCAACGTCGTGGGCAGCCGCGGCAGCGTCATCCCCCTTTACCTGGAGAAGAAGAAGTCCGGCGTCCTGCCCGTCACCGACGAGCGCATGACCCGCTTCTGGATCACCCTCGACTCCGGCGTCGACCTCGTCCTGAAAGCGCTCGCCGAGATGCACGGCGGGGAGATCTTCGTCCCGAAAATCGCCAGTATGAAGCTCATGGACCTGGCCAAGGCGATCGGCCCCGACTGCAAGATCAAGCTCATCGGCATCCGCCCCGGCGAGAAGATCCACGAGGTCCTCCTCACCGAGGACGAGGCTCCGCACAGCCGCGACATCGGCGACTGCTACGTCATCGAGCCCGCCTTCCCCTGGTGGAGTCCCGAGCACCGCAAGGACGGCGTCCCGCTGCCCGAGGGCTTCCGCTACTCCAGCGAGACGAACGACCGCTGGCTGTCGCCCCGGGAGCTCAAGGACATGATGGGGGACGCGAAGAACGCCAAGGTCCCGGTCAAGGCCTGACCCCGGCGGCTCCCCGTGATCCTCGGCGCCAGCCACCTGACCTTCGCCGCGGCCGAGCCCGCCGAAGCCCGACGCCTCCTCATCGAAGCCGGCTTCAAGCTCGAATTCGAGCAGCGGCGGGTGCCGAACTCGCCCGAGAAGGCGCCCTTCTTGAGCCCCTCGGCGCGCGCGGCCGAAACGTTGGATATCTCCTACTTCAAGGGGGACCGCGGCCCCGCCCTCGAGCTGGTCGCCTACCCCTCTCCGGGCTCCTCCGCCGGCCGGCAATTCATACCCCTGTTCGCGCGCGGCCTTCCCGCGCCGCTGCGCGCGGGACTGCCGTCTTGGGAGTCCGCGCCCAAGGCCGCGCTTCCGGTCGCGACGGCGGGACCGACGACGACGGAACAGGGCCTCATCGCCCTCGCCTGCCCGGCGCAGGACTTGGCCGGCTCCATTTCTTTTTGGCGGGAAGGCCTCGGATTTTCGGCCTCCGGCGGCGGGGCGGACTGGGCTCGCCTGGAATTGCCGGCCGCCCTCCCGCAGTGGCGGCTCAAATTGTCTCTCTTCACGGACGAACGGTCCACGGAAGCGCCGACCTTGGACGGCTTGGGCTTTCGCTGCCTGTCTTTGCTTTCATCGGAGCTGGAAAAAGATTTGGAGCTCCTGGGCCGGACGGGCGCCGTCGAGCGGAGCGCTCCCTTCGCGCTGACGGTCAACGGGAAAAAACTGCGCGCCGCCGTGCTCCGCGGGCCGGGGCGGGAATTAATCGAGCTGATCGAGGTGGTGCGATGAATGTGAAGGCCGAGGTTCTTCGTTATTTCGACGCGCGCGCGCAGGCGCCGCTGCCCGGCGGGACGGAGGAGGAGCGGCTCGGCTGCAAATACCTCGACCAGGGAATCGTGGACTCGATGGGCCTCGTCGAGATGATCACCTCCTTCGAGGCGCTGTTCGGCATCCGCTTCTCGTCCGAGGACGTGCAGGGCTACGAGTTCCAGACGCCCGGCGGCCTGATCGGCCTCATCGAAAAGAGACTGGCGGAAAAGGGAACGAGCTGACGATGCCCTTCGTCCCCAAGGACGTCGTCTTCTTCCCTGAGTCCGGCCGCTGGGTCGCGTACAACGTTTTCGCTCGCACGGCCGTCGGCCTCGATGCGAGCGGCCTTGAACGGTTGAGCCGCCTCGATGAAAGCGCTTCCGGCTCCTACAAGATCTGGGACGTGGAATGGTTCTCCAACGAGGAGTGCAGTCTCTTCGACCCCACCGGCTATCGCCGCGAGCCGGCCAAGTGGCCCAAGGAGCGCCTGCTTCCCGAAGCGGAGTTCATGGCGGAGCTCAAGAAACATGCCATCATAGCCGACGACGAGGCGAGCTATCTCGCCCGCTTCGCGCCCAAGCGCAACCTCGCCGACCGCGAGCGGTTCGGCAATTTCCACCAGCGCCTGGGCCAGCATCTTCTGCTCGAGCGCCGGGAAAAGCCCGCGGAGTGGTGGCTGAAACAGAAGTTCACCGCCGACCAAGGCGGGGTGCGCAAGGACACGCTGTACGGCGCCGTCCAGCTTCCGTTTTTGCGCACGTATTTCTCCGAGGTTCTGGGGCCGGGATCGACGGCGCTCGACATCGGCTGCGGCAACGGCTTCTACGCCAACCTGATGGCCGAGCGCGGCGCCGAGGTCCTGGGCGTGGACCCCAATGAGGAATACGTCGCCTTCGCCGGCTCCCGCGCGCGCAAGAATGCGCGCTTTCGGCGCGCGGCCGTCGGCGAGCCCGGCGCCCTCGACTTCGTCGCCTCGGGCTCGATCGACTTCGTCTACATGAGCGACGCCTTGCTCTTCTACTTCATTCCCCTGGGCCCCAAGGCTCCGGATCTCGATTTGCTCCTGCGCGAGATCGCGCGGGTGCTCAAGCCGGGGGGGCGCTTCGCCAGCCTCGAGCCCCACGGCGTGTTCTACCTGAGCCCGTGGCTGGGCGCGCCCGAGCGCCCCTTCACGATCGTCAGCGAGTACCGCGACAAAAAATTCGGCACGGCCCCGAACCCCGGGCGGCTTCTGAACGCCGTGCTGTCCCGGGGATTCGCGCTTTCCCGCGCCGAGGAGCTGTATCTTTCCGAGACCGACGCCGCCGAGTGCGACGCGCGCGCCAAGGGCTTCGCCGCGCAGTTCCCCATCTGGCACCTCTTCGAATTCCGTAAGGCATGAGCCATTACAATCAGGCCTCGCTGACGGCGGCCCTCCGCTCCTGCGGCGTGAAGGAGGGCGACATTCTCTTCTCGCACGTCAGCCTGGGACGTCTGGGCGCCGCCGAGGAAGGCCGCAC
>JACQJQ010000131.1 GCA_016204945.1 Elusimicrobiota bacterium | reverse complement strand
TGGAGAGAGACACGAAGCCGGCGCCGTCGAGGCTGATCTTGAGCGCGCCCACCCCTGCCGCGGCGGTGGGGTCGAAGTAGAGGCGTCCGCGGGAGGCGCCGGGAGCCGAGCCGAGGTTGGCCAAGGTGAGGTAGCCCGAGGCGGAGACCGTGGAGGCCAGAGCGGAGCCGATCTGGAGGTCGCCGCTCATCGTGTCGCCGGTCTTGGCGACCTTGCTGCCGTCGACGGAAGTGACGCCGGTCAGGCCGGCTCCGTTGCCGATGAAGCTTCCGGAGAAGAAATTGGCGTAGACCCCGCCCGTGCCGCCGACGCTGACGCCCGAGGAGGTCTGCAGGCTGAACTGCGCCGGTCCCGAGGCCGTGAAGGTCACCGTTCCGGTGACGGCGAGAGCGCTTGAAACGGAAACGAGGTTCAGGAAGGTGTTCTGTCCCGACCATGTGCTCGTCGCGACGAGCAGATTGGTCCCGCCGGCGGCGTCGACGTAGGCCTTGGTCGCGGCGTGACCGGGCGCCGTAGGCGCGGGCACGGACACGGAGCCGGTGAAGGTCTTGGCGCCGGCGATGTTCTGCGTCGTCGCGTCGGTCGAGACGAAGGCGGAGAATCCGCGGCCCGACAGCAGCTGCGCGTTGTGGGCGAAGGGGACGGTGACGAGCCGCTCTCTCGGCGTCATGACGTTGCCGTTGACCGTGACCTGTAGATAGGTCGTCGAGCCCGCGAAGAGGGAGGAAGGCAGGGGCGTGACGGCGCCGAGCTGCACGGCGAAGACGCCGTTGGTCACGGAGACGGCGGGTTGGGTTTCGGTCCACAGCAGGGAGCCGGCGGTCGGGTCGTCGTAGATCGCGAAGACGAAGCCGTTCGGGCCGCTCAACGGATTGTTGCTCGAATCGGTCAGGCGCCCCTGGAAGTGGGTTCGCGCCGGCACATCCTGAGCCGAGGCGATGGAAATACCAAGCCCATGAAAGGGAGACAGAGCTATCGCCAGGGCCACGGTCAGGCGCAGCGTTCTTGCGGCGGTATTCATCGCGTTTATCCCGCGAGGATAAGCGGATATCCAACTTCCGTCAATACGCCATTTTGCCGTTTTCATGCGGCCTCCGGCTGCGGAGCGAACTTGGGGAGCGTGACGGTGAAAGTCGAGCCGCGGCCGGGCTCGCTGGCGACCGTGATCGTGCCGCCCAGGGCGAGCGCGGACTTCATGGCGATGTTCAGGCCCAGGCCCGTGCCCTTGACGCGCCGCCGGTCGGCGTCAGGCCCGGCGCGGTAGAACTTCGTGAAAAGGTGGGGCAGGTCCTCGGCCGCGATTCCGCAGCCGTCATCGGCGACCCGCAGGCGCACGTCGTTCTCGCCGCCCTCGAGGCTTAACCGGATATGGCCCTGCTCCGGGGTGTACTTCACGGCGTTGGAGACGAGGTTGGCGACGATCTGGCGCAGCAGCTCGGGGTCGGCGTGCACGTAGGCCCGCTGGTCCTCGGGCGGCAGAACGAAGGAGATTTTTTTGGCGGCGGCCTCCGGCGCGAACAGCGAACAGGCTTCGCTCAGGAGGTCGTGGAGCCAGACGCTGCGCTTCGGCGCGCGGACGCCGGTTCGCGAGCCGGTGCGGAATAGGCCGAGGGCGTTGCCCAGGGAGTTCTCCATGCGGAGCACGGCGGCGGTCATCGTCTGCAGGACCTCGTCGCGTTGGGGGCCTTCGGCGGGGATCTTGCCCTCGTTCCAAAGCTCGAGGTAGCCCTTGAGGCCGCCCAGCGGCGTGTTGAGCTCGTGAGTGAGGGTGTGGAGGAGGTCCTCGCGGAACTGGGTGAGGACTTTGAGGTGCGCGGTCATCGAGTTGAAGTGCTTGGCGAGGAGGCCGAGCTCGTCGCTGCCGCCGGCCGCGACCACGACGTCGAGATCGCCGGACTTGACCGCGGACACGGCCGTGGCCAGCGCGCTCAGAGGCGTGGTCAGCAGTTTCGAGAGGCTCAGCGCGCCGAGCCAGCCCAGGAACATGAAGGCGCCGGCGATGGCCGCCGTCCGGCGCGTCAGGGGATCGAGCGCTTTGGCGATCTCAGCCTCGAGGACGGCCGCATCGAAGCCGAGCTTGAGCGCCAAAGCGTCGGGACGCCGCCCCTCTTCGACCGTCACCTGGGCGCTGCCGGCGACGGAGAGGCTGACCCCCGCCGTCGATACGCTCAGTGAGTCGTGCGTGTCGGAGATCGTCGAGATGGTGTATTTGATCGGGCGTCGGACGGCGACGTCGGTCGTCCAGTAGATCAGCCCGGGACGGTCCGCGCCGATCGTCGAGGTGTGCTCAGGGCTGCTCACGGCGGCGAAGGCGAACTCCGCGTGCTCTTTCTGGAGGTGCATCAGGTAGCTGAAGAGCATCAGACGATCGCGGTTGACGATCGATTCTTGCGCCAGGCGGGCCACGCCGTCGGTCAGCCCCTGCAGGCGGCGGCGCGACTGGTCTTCGATGGCCGAGCGTTGGGCGGCCGTGACGGCCGCCGCCACCGCCAGGACGACGGCGCAGACGAGCCCCGACGTCATCAGCGTCAGTTTGGTTCGTATGGTCACGGCAGCTCCTCCCTGACGCGGCGCAGCGCCTTCTGCGCCTCGACGTTCTCCGGGTCGGCGGCGACGATCCGTTCCAGCAGCTCCTTGGCCGACGTGAATTCGCGGCGCGTGTAGTGGTCGATGGCGCGATTGAAGAGGCTCGCGGCCTCCTGGGGCGACAGGCTCGGGCGGGCCGGAAGCGCCGGCGCCAGGGCCCGCGACGGGGCCGGGTGCTTCTCCTTGGCTCGGGAGATCGACTTGATGTAGCCCTTGATGGCGGCGCGGATGGCCGGGCTCTTCTCGAGCTGATAGGCGCGGTTCCAGGCCTTGAGCGAGTCCTCGAACTGCTTCAGCGCGAAATACGCGGTGCCCAGGTTCTCCCAGGCGGCCGCGTTCTCGGGCTCGACGCGCAGCACGTTGAGGCTTTCGGTCACGGCCGTCACGTAGTCGCCGTCCTCGAGCGCGCTGTTGGCTTTCGTGAGCGCGACGGCCGCTTGATGGTCCGGCACCTTTCCGAACACGGTGCGCTTGACGCCCGTGGCGACCTCGAGCTGGGTGAGAAAACCCTCGAGGTCCTTGCGTTCGGGGGCCAGCGCGACCGCCTCGGACACCTTCAGGACCGCCTTGGCGCCGTCGCCGGCGAGATAAGAGACGATGCCCAGGTGCAAAGAGGCCTGCATCGGGTCGGTGCGGTATTCGGGGACCTCTCGGATCTGCTGGGAGATGAAGCTCAGGCGCCCGTAGCGCTCGACCAGGGTCTTGTCCGCGGGAGCGAGCGTCAGCGCGCGCCCCAGCGTCTCCAGGGCCGCCGCGTACTTGGCGTGAGACTCCTGCGCGCGCGCCTGGCTCTGCAGCTCCTCCAGCGTGCGCTGCAGGGCGTCGGACGCCCCGGCGTCCTTGCGGCGCAGCTCGACGCGCTGCCCCGACTTGAACTGCTTCATCGCCTCGAGGACCATCTCGAGCGACTCCTCGTCCTCGGTGGCCCGGCCGAAGCGGAAGGAGAGACCGACGCGGTGGGCGGCGACCGTGGTCGCGGGTCCGCCGATGGGCATGCTCATGGCGTAGTCGGCCCCGAGGCGCCTCGTGCGGTAGGAGACGCCGGCGCTGAGCTGTTTGTAGTCTCGCGTGCCGGCGCTGAGGGCTCCGCGCAGGCCGAAGTCGCCCAGGAAGACCTTCGGGAACCAGCGCTCGGCCGCCGTCGTAAAAGAGTGGTCCCGGGTCCCGGCGGGCGCGCGCTGCGTGTCGTACTCGACGGCGAGGTTGGAGAGCAGGCTGCGGTAGTTGAAGCCGAGCTTGACGATGGGAGAAAGACGATCCTTCTCGGCGCCGCTGTAGGCGACGTTGGGCGAGTTGGCGTGCATCACGTCGAGGCCGATGCCGTAGTGCTTGCCGAGCCGGTAAAGCAGGCCGACGTCGCTGTCCAGGGCGGACTGGCTCCTGCGCCCGCTGAGCAGCGGGTCGCTCTGGCCGCCGCCGACGACGCCGCCCGAGGGGACCGCGTTGCCGGCCTCGGGAAAGGAGCCGAAGGAGCTGCGCAGGTACTTGAGATTGAGCCCGCCGTAGAGCTCGCCGCCGCCGAAATTGAGCCAGCGCCGCCCGTAGCCGAGATAAAACGCCTCCTCGC
>JACQJQ010000133.1 GCA_016204945.1 Elusimicrobiota bacterium | reverse complement strand
TGCCGAACGAGGTCGCGGCGCCGGGCAAGCCCCCCTACAACGCGGGCGAGACCTCGGGAGGCAAGGACTCCTCCGGCGGCGTTCCCGATTGGATCGCGGGCACGTGGTCCTCGGCCACGGTGCGCTTCGTGGACGATTTCTGGAACCTCGTGCCCGGCGAATCGCGCAGCGTCAGCGTCTACTCCAGCGACCCCAACGACGCCGTCGCCAACGGGGGACCGGATCCGACGGCCTTCACGATGAACGGGTCGAGCGTCGTGCCCTGGCGCTTCATCACCGGCACGGGCACGGGCTGGAAGCTGTGGGCCGAGTCCAATCCGGTCCTGCTCTTCACCACCTCCACGGCCGTCAACGTGTCCGCCGTGGCGACCCAGCTGCAGGTCCTGCTGCCCGGCGAGACGGCGGCGCCGGGCACGCCGACGGGCAAGACCGGCTCGCCCTCCGCCTGGACCGCGGGAATCGCCACGACCGTGGTGGTCCACGCCGTGGACCAATTCTGGAACATCGGCTCCTTGAACAACTCCCAGGTGCAGCTGACCGTCACCGACTCCTTCGCGCAGTTCCTGGAGCCCGGCACGAAATTCCTGGAGAACGGGACCACCACGTACCTGGTGCGCCTGCGGACCCGCAACGACGGCGCCGCCCGGTACACCGCCACGCGCATCGGCGGCACGGGCTTGCCCAGCCCGATCGCCGACTCCGCCTTCTTCGCGACGCAGTCGTCCTCGGTGGCCAAGCTCCAGATCGTGGCGCCGGGCGAGGTCGGCGAGCCGGGCAGCGCGACCGGCAAGAAGGCCTGCCCGCCGGATTGCCCCGTCGCCTGGAAGGCCGGCGTCTCCAGCGCCGTCATCGTCAACGCCGTGGACGCCTACTACAACGTCGTCGCCGCGGAGCAAAGCCAGGTTTATCTGCACACCACGGACCCCTACGACATCCACCCCTCGACCTTGCAGCTCGTCGCCGGCGCCACCACGTTCAATTTCGCCATGGTGACGAGCTCCTCCTGGACCATCACGGCCTACAGCACCACCAGCTACCTGTCCTCCGCCTCGACCATGGCGTACGTGGGCGTGTCGTCCGCCGCCCGGTTCCTGGTCGTGCTGCCCGGGGAATCCTTCAACCAGGGCGAATGCGACAACGCCCTGCTGTGCCAGCCGCCCGCGGGCGCGCCGGGCATCTCCGGCCAGCCGGACTTCGGCAATCCCGGCGTCCGCCCCTCCACGGCGGGCGTCACCTTCGCGGCCGAGGTGTACCTGACGGATAATTTCTTCAACCGCGTCGTCACGCATCCCGGAACCAGCGTGGGTCTGACTCCCTCCGACCCCTACGGCTTCGCGACCGCGCCGCCGATCAATCCCCAGGCCCTGACCGGCGGCTTCGCCGGCTTCACCTTGTCCCTGCGCACGGCGGCCGCGGGGCACTTCCTGACCGCCGCCGAAAGCGGCTCGGCCAACGGCTACGCGGCCAAGAACTCCTCGACCTTCACCGTCGTCGCCGACAACCCGACGCAGATGCTCGTGACCCTGCCCAGCGAAATCCAGATCAACGGCAAGAACACGGCCCCGCAGGGCAAGTCCGGCGGGGTGTTCCTGGCGACCGCGACCACCGCCGGATGCTACCAGGCGGGAGTCTACGCCGTGGACAACTTCTACAACTGGAATCAGACGGTGGCCGTGACCTCGGTGACGGCCCAAACCCTCACCGATCCCAACGACATCGATCCGCCGGGCGAGTTCGTCCTCTACAACGGGTCCGCCGCCGTCTCCAACATCTGCCCCAAGACCGCGCGGCGGCCTTCCAACCACGCGACCGCGCCTGACGCCGTCATCGACGACGCCCAATTGCGCGTGCTGTGGTCCGCCGGGCCCATCAATCTGGGGCTCGCCGACTCCTCGCTGTTCACCGTGGTCCCCAACGCTCCCCAGCGCGTCCAGGCCCTGGCTCCGGGCGAGTGCACCGATCCCGGCAGCGCGAGCGGCCGCGGCGCCTGCAACCCCGCGTCTCAGCCGGCCGCCTCCAATTTCAACGTGGAGCTGCGCGTGACCGACGCGTTCTGGAACCTGGTCTCGACGATCACCACGGGCAACGAGACCTTCGGCATGACCAGCCCGGACGATCCGAACGACATCGAGCCGGGACCGCAGACCGTGAACATCAGCTCGACGGCGTTCACCTTGAACTTGACCCGGGCGGCGACCCAGCAGATCGAGCCTTTCGACGACGAGGCCAACATCGATCTGTTCGACTCGGCGGATCTGGCGGACGCCAAGACCAAGGAGATCTCCGTGGTCGCGGGCGCGGCGGACCGGATCATCCTCATCCACGAGGCCCAGAGCCTCAACGAGGGCGCGACCACCTATCAGCTCGCGCGCGTGGGGCTGCCGGCCGGCCGCGCCGCGGGGCAGTCCTTCAACGTCAAGGTCTACGTGACGGACGCGTTCTTCAACGTCAAGGCCGGCTTCGACCCCGGCGGCGTGATACGCGTGAGGGCGCCCAACGACACTTTCGGCGACAACCCCGGCTTCACCGGGACCATCAACGGCGCCGGCTACGCCGACATCACCGTGACCGGGCTGAGGAAGGCGGCCACGGGGCAGTACCTGACGGCGACCTACGAGGGCAGCGGGAGCCTCAACGCGGCCCGCAAGACGGATCCTCCGACCAATCCCGTCGGCGTGACGGCCTCCACCTTCACCGTCTCTCCCGGCGCCATGCAGGGCATACAGCTCCTCATGCCTTGGGAGACCGCGGACGCGGGCCGCGGCGTCTATCCGAACGGGGGCAAGATCGTGGGCTCGACCTCGACCTTCATCCCTTACGCCCCCAACCTCTACGCCGGCGTTTCCTTCACGGCCCAGACCCGGGTCGTCGACCAGTACTTCAACACCGTGCCGACCGCGGTGCCCAACACGTACCTGGTGACCTCGGACAAATTCGACGTCTCGCCCGCCACCTCGACTTTCGATACCGACGGCACCAAGAGCTTCGCCTTGACCTTGAGAACGCGGGCGACCGATCACACGCTCTACGCCTCCAATCCGAACCTGAATTTCCCGGGCACCAACGAGGAGCCCAACGCGGCCAACATGACCGCGCAGTTCTTCACGGAATCCTCCGCCCCGGTGCGCCTCATGGTGCTCCTGCCGGGCGAGGCCGAGGTGGAGGGCAAGCCGGCCGACGTGGACGAGTTCGGAAACGCGGCGCCGGGCGAGCCCGCCGGCAAGAAGGGGCTGCCCGGCACCTTCACCATCGGCGGCTCGACCGGGGTCGTGGTGAGCATGGTCGACGCCTACTACAACCGCGTGCGCATCGTGGGCCTGCAGCCCACGGTCAACCTGCAGACTCCGCTCGATCTCATCGACGCCACGGAGGCCATCGCGGCCAAGCTGATGATCGACGGCCAAGCCTCATTCTCTCCCGCGACCGGAGACGGGGTCTTCCCGCTCTTCGCCCGCCCGGACTACGTGGTCGGCTCCACGTACACGATCGCCCCGGCGGCGATCTCCTCGGGCGTGAGCGCCGCCTGGAACGTCTGGCCGGGCTCCGCGCACCATCTGCACTTCGACGACGTGGCCGCGACCACGGGCACGACCGGGATGATCGCGGCCTGGACGCCGACCGTCACGGCCGGCGACTCCCTCAACGCGCGCGTCACGGCCCACGACCAGTACCACAACGTCCTGTCCACCGGAACCAACCTCTACGTGGGCACCATCGTGCTCGAGGCGCAGTCCCCGAGCCCCGCCAATCCCAACCAGAACCCGGACTTCCCCTCGAGCTGCGGGACGCAGTGCAGCTTCCTGGCCGGCGACGTCGGCTCCAAGCTGATCGCCGCGGCCTTCAAGCTCAAGCAGGCCTCGCCTCCGACGCGCTGGGTCCGGGTCAAGCAGCTCGGCGTGACGACTCCCGCCAGCGACATCTCAACCGAGAGGACGACCGGAGGCTTCTCCTTGGCGCCCGTGATCACGGTCAACGCCGGGCCGCCGATCGCGGTCAAGGTCTCCCTGCTGCCGGGCCTGGGCACGGACATCCCGGGCGGCGGCTACACGCCGGCCGCCGACGATATCGAGGCGCGCGCGGGCAACGTGACGAACTCGCCCACCAACCTGGGCCGCGTCAAGTTCGAGGGCCAGATGGTGGACCAGTTCGACAACGCCGTGATCCAAGCGGGCGCCACGGCCTACATCCAGGTCGTGGACGTCTCGCCCGCCATCGCCTCGGGCACGATCCGCCTGAGCTCGGGCTACACGGACGTGGGCGTGTCCACGACCATGCTGACCAACGCCTCGGGACAGGTGGGCGTCTCGACGCCCATTTGGTACTTCACCTACAACCAGTCGACCGGCACGACGGCCCGCGTTTGGATCGGGACATCGGCCGCGCCCGCGGACCTGACGCCCTTCCTGGGGACCTTGCAGAACCTGAGCAAGAAGATCACGACCATCGGCGGCACCGTCACCAAGGCCTTCTTCACCAGCGTGCCCACGGGCAGCGAGATCGAGGCCGGCACGCCGGCTCCTTATCGGGTGCAAAGAAGGGATGATTTCGACAACCCCGTGACCGTGGGCAGCACGGATCTCAACGTCTACATCAGCGCGGCGGAGGAAACCGTCCACTCCGACGCGGGCTTCACCAAGGTCAACTCGGGAGCCATCGCCGGGGGGCCCGCCCTGGGCTACGGGTTCACCGACGGCGGCAGCTTCATTCAGCAGGTGACCATCCCGGACGGCGTGCTCAGCGGGGGAGTTCCGAACGCCAACTCCGTCACTTTCAACTATCTCGACAAGATGTCCTCCACTCCGGACGGCGAGGACGGCCGGGCTTCCACCTGGACGATCCGCAGCGGAACGGGCCTGATCCTGGAGACGGCTCACGCCCTGAAGGTGAACCCCAAGGTGACCGATCACTTGAGCTTCGACAATCTCAAGAATAAGCTGAGGGCCGGCTCTCCCATCAACCCGGACAGCGGGGTTCCCATCACTTTTGAGGTGGAGCTGCGGGACAACTTCGAGAATCCGACCCCGGCCGGAGCGGCGGTCAAGGTGTATCTCCACAGCACGAGAAATCCCAGCCCCTCCCTCAACTCGTACGACTTCTCCCAGGCGTCCATGACGACCACCGTCGCCTCGGTGCCGGTGTTCGTCAACTCCACGGGGGCGGTCGTCATCCCCCTGGGCCAGTACTACACGACGTTCTACTACCTCGACACCACGGCGTCTCTGGCCTACGGCGCCTCCTCCACGACCATGCCCAGCGTGTGGGCGGAGGCGCCGCCGCAGACCTGGACCTTGGGCGCCCAGGCGGTCGAGATCATCCCCGAAAGCGTCGACAACGGCGGCCGCATGGCCTTGATCAATCCCTACCGGACCTTGACGGCCGGCGCCACCTCCCAGGCCTTTACCTTGCAGATACAGGACAAGTTCGGCAACCCCACGCCCCAGCCCGGCGGGCCGGACCGGTCGTTCCGGGCCGATTCCAACTCCACCGGCACGGTCCGCTTCGCCTCGCCCTGCTCCACCTGCAACGTGACCTTCGACGGCGCCACCGAGGTGTGGATCTCGAGTCTCGCGGCCGGCCAGATCCAGACGGATTTCTTCGTGATCGACAACCTGGCGCGGGTCTCGACCTTGACGATCACGTCGGGCGGTCTGGCGACGATCACGTCCTCCTACACGGTTCTGGCCGCCGCGCCGCACCATCTCACGCCCGTGTCGTCGAGCCTGCGCTTGATCGCGGGAACGACGGTTCAGTATCAGGTGACCTCGGACGCCGGCACGCCGGGAGATCCCACGGACGACGTCCGGGTCCAAATGCCGTCCGGCATCGTCCTGGAGCTGCGGGACGCCTTCGAGAACGTGACGACGACCGACGTGCCCACCCAGGTCTTCTTCGACTCGCCCGACAGCCTGCGCGTCGGCCAGGTGCCGACGATGCCGCTGGTCAACGGCGCGGACTGGACGCAGCTGGACCTCGTCAGCAACAAGCAGTTCGATCTCAACGCGAACGAGAGCCAGATGACGGTCTACGTCTGGGACACGGTGGCCGGAACCTCGACCTTGACCGCTATCGCCTCCATCGGGTCCCTGTCCCTGGCCAATTTCTCGTCCGACATCGTCATCACGCCCGGGCCGGCCGCCTACTTCACCGTCCACCACAACTTCACGAACGCGACCCCGCTCAAGGTCACCGAGGACACCAGCAACCTCACGGTGCGCGCGCGCGATCGCTACGGCAACGTCGCCGACGGCGACGCCGCGAACGGCCAGTATTACAAGAAGCGCGCCAACTTCTCGATCTCCTCGCCGCTGGCGAGCCTGACCAACCGCGAGAACAACCCTCCGACCAACGCCGCCGGCACGACCTACTACAATTTCTCGCCGGTCAACGACGCGACTCCCGGGGTCTACTCGCTTCTGGGCATCCGCTCGGACATCGTGCCCACCTCCGCCGCGCCGCTGAGGGTCAACGCCACCGACCAGGCGACGATCGGCCTGCCCGACGCGGATCCCAACAAGATCTTCGGCTTCACCGGCGACGCGAGCCGGCCCTGGGCTTTCGGCGGCAGCTACCCGCCCGCGACCGGCGCGCAGTCCTCTCCCGACGTGGTGGTCGCCGGCGTCGTGGTCTCGCCCACCGACATGGCGCCTGATCCGTCTGCGGCCAAGCAGGGCGTCCTGGCGGGAACGGTCTACGCCGGCATGCGCGAGCTGTTCCAGGGCTCCGGGGTCATCGAGCCCACTTATCCCATCCTCATGTGGAAGCTGTCCATGCTGGTCTCGCCCGCGGGCTCCGGGCTTTCCGCGCGGCTCAACGAGCTGCGGGTGCTCAAGCAGGGCGACCTGCCGGCCCAGGACGTCGCGAGCGTCGAGCTGTACGTGGACGCCACGGCCAACGGCACGTTCTGCCCGAACGAGGCTTTCCTCCAGTCCAAGTGCGCCAACCCGGACATCGCCATCGCCTCGGCGACCTTCAGCAACTGGAGCGGCACCTACTGGAACATGGTGGGCATCAGCACGGCCTTTCCCAGCGAGTCCCTGCTGACGACCACCAACCGCGACTACTACCTGGCGGTGCGCATCTCCTCCACCGCGGACCTGGCCGCGGAGAAGACCTTCGGTCTGAGGCTCGCGGCCGCGAACCAGAACGTGGTGGTGGCCACGGTGACGGCCGGCTCGCCCCTCGTGGCCATGAACAATTTCGAGATGCTGACCGCCACCACGGCCGTCAAACGCGCCCCGGCCCAGGTCTACACCTCGACGGTCAGCGCCGATATCGCGGCCTGGATCGACGGGGTGCGCCTCTCCACGGCGGCCCAGGGCAAGCAGTTCGTGGGCATGCTCAAGGTGCCTCTCTGGACCGGCGCCTTCACGAGTTCCTTCGACAAGATCGTCATCAGCCGCATCGGGGACTCCGGCTCCGGCGGCTCGGACGCGGACATCAAGGCCGTTCGGCTCTACATGGACACCTTCCCCCAGGGCTGCGGAAACTTCGCCGCCGGCAACGGCACCTTTGAAACCGGCAACGACACCTTGGTCTCCGATCCCGCCAACCCGGCCGTCTTCTCGGGAGGGGTGGCGACGGTGAGGGTGCAGGACATCGCCAACTGCGGCCTGATCGAGCCGTCCACGCACACCTATTACATCGCCTTCGACTTCTCGGACTCGGCCGCCTTGAACAAGACCCACGCCGTGCTCGTCAATCCCGGCAACATCTTCATGGTCCCGGGCACGGGCTCGGATCCGGCCTTCACCGTCATGCAGTCCTCCTTCGTGACGGTGGTGCCCACCTTCGACACGGGACGGGTGACCGGCCGGCTCAACATGGTCACCGCCTCGCAGGTCCAGGCCTCGACCAACGTGGCCCTGGCCCAGTGGACCATGAGCTCCAATCAGGGCTCCGTGATCTGGACGGGCGTCAAGATGGACCGTTGGAGCCACTCCTCGCAGGGCGGGGTCAAGCGCAACAAGTCCGGCGACGCGGCCAATCTCCGGGTGTACCTGGACTCCGGGACCCTCGGGACCTTCGAGCCCAACGTCGACCTGCTGGTCACGCCTTTCGGCGTGACCCAGACCTTCCCCGAGTCGGCCCTGGCCGGCTCCCTGTCCGACGTCGAGACGAGCTCGCTGCAGGTGGTCAACTTCGGGGTGTTCCGCGGCATCGGGGATATCCAGCCGACCGAGGAGCCCTTCCTGCCGGACCTGGCGCCCGGGCGCCTGGTCTTGGGCGACGACCAGACCGACGAGTCCCTCAAGGAGATCATCTACTACTCCGGCTACAACGAGGCCACCAAGCATTTCACCGGGTTGACCCGCGGCGCGGACGGGACCACGCCGCGGAATTGGTCGACCGGAACGGTCTTGAGCGGCCAGGCGCGCCTGCGCCTGAAGGGCACGGTCGACGAGCTCGCCCGGGGCCTGTCCGGCACCGAACTCGTCCTCCAGGACAAGAAATACATCGTGACCATGGACCTGGCCAATCTCGCCTCGGTGGAGTCCCAGTCCCGCCTGGGCATCGAGATGCGCACCACCGACTACTTCAAGATACTCGCGCCGGACCTCATGAGCCCGACCAACATCGGGATCGCCCCGGACCTGACCAACGCCTACATCCAGACCGTCACCGAGTACGAGGACCAGGTGACCGCGACGCCCGCGGATGTCAACGCCGGCCTGAACCTCATGCAGGGCACCACGAACCTCGCCTTCATGACGTTCACCATGGCCGTCGACAAAGGAGACGCCCTGTGGCGCCGCATCATCGTCCGCGCCACGGGCACCGCGACCGCCGACGGCCAGGTGGTCGACGAGGTGGACCGCCTCTGGCTGTACCAGGACGTCAACGGGAACTTCCTGCTCGACGTCGGGACCGACACCGTCATCTCCTCGGCCCCGTTCAATACCTCGGGTCCGCTTTTCGCGAAGCTCGAGTTCGGGCAGTCCACGACGACGACGCGGCGCCTGCTGACCGCGCCGCAAAGATATCTGCTGGCCGTGGACGTCAAGTCCGACGCCGTGGTGACCGACCCGGTGACCGGCGCGCCGCGCACCTTGGCCTTGGCCATCGACGAGGCCTCCTTCCCCATGATCAACGACAACCAGGACGTCGAGCTCGACGACTCCATCTCCTGGCCGAACAAGCGCCCGCAGACCTTCTCCTTCATCACCCTCCCGCACACCTTGGTTCCGGCGCCGCAGGTCTTGACCGTGAACGCCGAACCGGTCTTCACCGATCCTGGCGGCAACATGCTGCCGGCCGCCCGGCTGACCAAGGCGGTGACGACCACCGGTCCGCTGCCCGTCTGGCCCATCAGCTCGCGTCTGGGGCTCGCGACGAGCGGCTACGCGCTGATCGACAATGAGATCATCGGCTATTCCGGCACGGCCGCGGGCTGCGCTCCCGACGGCCCGGATTGCCTCACCGGCGTCAGCCGCGGCGTCCTCGGCAGCACCGTCGTCGTCCACGGCCTGGACGCCGTGGTGGGCGGCCAGGTCATTCAGGGCCAGAAATACCGCAGCGCCGTCAAGCTGATGCTTTCGGCCTCCGAGTACGAAATCCAGTGGAGCCAGATCCGGCTCAAGCGGGTCCGGCCCGATCCGCTCAACGGCGCGGACCCCGACGTGTCCAAGGTCCGCATCTTCAAGGACATCAACGGCGACGGACTCCTGAACCTCGACTTGAGCGGCAATCCGATCGCCGACGTGGAGGTGGCCTCGGGCAATTTCAGCGGCTCCTTCGCCACCTTGCAGCTTCGGGAAAGCGGCCGGGATTACGTCCTCATCCGGAAGATCCTCTCGCCGGCCACCTTCTTCGTCACTTTGGACATCGACCCGACGGCCTCGTTCTCGGAGCCCGGGGTCGCGAACCTCAACGAGGTCGTGGGCGTGGAGCTGGACGGCCAAAGCCCGTCGTCGATAGTGACCGGCCCCTCCGGGGTGGGCCACAGCGTGGTCCTCACCACGACGGTCGCCAGCCCGACCTACCTGATCACGCCCACGAGCGACACCTTGCGCGTCACGGCCCTGAACATGGCCGACGGCCTCTCCACGCAGAACAACAAGAATGAGGCCGTGCTGAAGCTCGAGCTCAATACCCGGCCCGGCCAGAACACGGCCCGCTTGACCTCCGTCCGCTTCGACCTGCTCGGCTCCGGCGTCAACTCGGACCTGGCCAACGTCAAGATCTGGAAAGACGAAAACAACAACGGCGAATTCGACGACTTCGTCTCGTCCGGAAACCTGCTCACGGCCGGCAACGACTTCTTCACCGACCGCTTCAGCGTGGTGAGCTTCAAGGAGCCCCTGGTCATCGGCACGGCCACGATCCGGCTCTTCGTGTCGGTGGACATCTCGGAATTCGGCCAGGTGGGCAAGACGGTGGGGCTGTCCCTGTCCTCGACGGACTACTTCACCGTCGCCATCCCGGACGGCAAGGAGGGGGTCACGTCCTTCCCCTTCAACTCGAGCCTGAACACCATCATGGAGGCGGCCAGCGTCGTTTCCATCGGCGTCTACGACGCGGCCGCCTCCCTCGGCTCCACCGGGGTCAGCCAGGCCCAGACCCGGGTGCCCATGCTGCGCTTCAACATGAGGACGGACATCTCCCAGGCCCGGTGGACCAAGCTCCAGGTGGAGCGGACCGGCGCTTCCTCGGACATTTCCAAGCCCGCGGGACGCAACAAGGACGTCAAGTTCATCAAGATCTACCGGGACCTCAACGGCAACGACTCCCTGGACGTCTTCGATCCGGAGATATCCAGCCAAAAGACCTCGCTGGTGGCGACGATCCCGGCCGCGTCGGACCCGCTGCTGGCCATTTCCAGCGCCGCCGCGCCGCCCTTCGACCTCGTCCTGGCCTCGACCGAGGGCTTCCCGGCCAGCGGGGACGTCCTGGTGGGCGACGTGGAGCTGATGCGGTATACCTCGATCTCCACCTCCGCCGCGGCCCTGCGGATCACCTCGCGCGCCCGGCTCCTGGGCGACGCGAACACGCCGGCCCTGTCCCTCTCCTCGGGCGCCGTCGTCGAGAAGGTGGATCTCTTCGTGCAGGACGACGACAACGATCGCGTGCGCCTCATCGAGCTCTCCGTGCCCCAGATCTTCTCGCCCGCGGCGCAGACTTATTTCCTGGGCCTGGACATCGGCGACGGGGCCGTGGTGGGCAACGGCATCGGCCTCCAGATCCCCGGTCCCAGCGCCATCGTCGTCGATTTCCCGCCGGACACGGTCAGCGGGCAGGCCTACGTGAACGTGAGCCAATTCCCGCCCCTGCCCAACGGGACGACGGTGCAGGCCCTGCCGTATCAGACCAGCAAGGTGGTCGTGGGCGGCGCGGTGCTCCAGGTCTCGGGCCTGAGCCTGGCGCCGGCGGCCGCGGAGCGCGGCAAGACCGGCGTGGCGCTGCTGCGCCTGGACCTGCAGACCAAGCAAAGCGTGGTGGACGTCGGCGCTTTGCGCCTGACGCAGAAGGGTTCCGCGTACTGCACGGCCGCGTCCACGGACAACGCGGAGGCCTGCGGCCTGGTCGCGCTGTCGCTCTATCGGGAGGCGGACGGCAACGGATCCTTCGGAGCGTTCGGAGACGTCTTGATCGGCGAGGTGCGCTACAGCAGCCAGCCCGGTTCCAATTTCAACCTCGGCGTCGCCACGCTCGCCGTCACGGTGGACGGCCTGCCGCGCCTGCGCGTCGGCACCGAACTGACCACCCTCTACGTGGTCGGCACCATCGGCGCCGCCGCGACGCTCGGAGACAAAGTGGGCATCAGCCTCGACATCTTCCCGCACATCAAGGGCGCGGGCGGCGTCGTCAGCGTGGCGGCCGTGCCGGATATCGTCAAGTACCCGCCCGTCACCTCCCTCCAGACCGAGATCGTGCCGCTGCTGGTGCCGGCGGTGGCGGTGAGCAACTCCTACGCCCCGATCGTCGTCGCGCGCTCGGGCCGGGGCACGGGCTACCCGGGCTACGCCTTGGTCAGCACCAACACCGCGATCACGATCGACGGCCAGACCTACAAGTGCAACACCGGCAAGGATCCGACCAACGCGCGCAACAACATCTGCGTGGACATCAAGGGCAGTCCCGTGGCCGATCAGGCCCGCTGGATCTGCAGCGACGGCAGCCCGTGGGCGACGCTGAGCGGCTCCACCTGGACCGCGCGCTGCCCGAACGATCCGCCCTACATCGACATCAACGGGGACGGAGTCCCCGACAACTTCAAATTCGGGGCCAACGCCCTGGCCAACTCGCTGTCCTTGGTGGGCGAGGGCCTGCCCACCATGGACGTCACGGATTCCGGCATCCTGGACCTGGACCTGAACAAGGACGGGATCGTCGACGTGGCCGTTCCCGACGGCTTCGGCGGCCTCAAGCTCATGCTGGGAACCGATCCGACCGATCCCGGCAACACGGCCACGGCCATCAACATTCCGGACCAGGGCTTCGTGCCCTCCGTTTGGACCGGCAAGACGGGCGAGCTGGCCGCCACTTTGCCCGTGATGTCGATACCGGGCTATTACGAAATCGCGGTCGGCAGCTACTACGACGACCCGATCGGCTTGAGCGGCGCTTGGTCCCGCGTCGACGCGGTGGCGAGCGGCTTGAGCGCCAAGCAATTCTCGGTCCTGGCGGCCTCGGGGCCGGCGTCCATCGCCCGGATCGGCAATCTGACCTTGCCCGTCCCCAACATCACGCGCCTCATGGAGAACGTGGGTCCCAACACCTTGCAGTTCGAGGTGGAGAACGCGGGCCGTCTGCAACTGCCCAACGTCGTCTACGTGGGCAGCGAGATCATGCGCGTCAACAGGGTGTCCGGCAATATCCTGAGCGTCGAGGCCATCGCCGGCGACCCGCCGCCCGGCACGGGCCGCGGACTGCGCGGCTCCGCGCCCATCCAGCATCTGCGCGGGGAGCCCGTCTCGGACGGGGCCGCCATCCTCTTCGCTCGGTTCATCTCCACCGGGGCCTCCGTGGCCGTCTCCACCAGCCAGCCGCGCGCGCTGTTCATGTTCCGCCCCGACCCCGCCGTGCCCAGCACCCCCGGCGAGGTGAAAGTCTTGGAGAAAGGCCGGACCACGTATCCGCTGGAGTGGACGCGCTCCCTGCAGTCGAACTCCGGGGTCATGGCCTATGAGGTGCAGGAGCGCGGCGGCGACCCCAAGGATCTGCAGAGCATGGTGGTCTGGAGGACGCTCAACATCGTCAACGCCGGGCGCAAGTCGGCTCTGGGCACCGCCGAGACCGGAGCCGACAGCGAGCTCTACAGCGTCGGGGATCCGAAGTACCCGGGCGAGACGCCGCGCCCCTTCAATCAGTTCTATTCCTACCGCGTGCGCGCGATCTCGGCTTCCGGCGTCATGTCGGACTGGTCGCCCCTGGGCGGCAACGCCCTGACCGGGATTTCGAACGAGATTATCTCCGGAGTCAGCAACTACCCCAACCCGTTCGACTCGCGCAAGGGCGGGGAGCTGGGACGCACGCAGATCACCTACACCCTCAACGCGGACGCCGAGGTCACCATCACCATCTACGACGCGCTCGGCTATATCGTCAAGACGATCACGAGCCCTCCCGGCGCCAGCGGCGGCCGCGCCGGCGCCAACTTCGTGCCTTGGGACGGCCGCAACGGGTCTGGCGCGTTCGCCGCGAAAGGCGGCTACATCGCCCGCATCAAGGTCAAGGCGCCCGGCGGCTCGGCCTCGGTCATCCGCAAGATCGGCCTCATCCATTAATCGGGATAAAGCGCGAGGCGCGAGCGCCCATTGATATCATCCGCGCAGGAAAGTTAAAATGCCGAGATGATGCGGATCGTCCTGTCGGCTTTGCTGTCGTCGCCCTCTCTTTGCGCCGCCGCGGAGCCCGTCCCGGCCGCCGCGGCGGCTCCCGTCGACCCCTACCAGGCGGCGCTGGACAAGCTGAAAAGCCCCGATCCCCTGCTGCGCAGGCAGGGCGTAGAGGAACTGGGGGTTCTCCCAGATTCCCGGGTCCCACCCCACTTGACGGCGGCCCTGGACGATCCCCATGTCTTCGTGCGCGCCGCCGCCGTCGACCATCTCGGCCTTCGGCGCGCGCCGGTCGCGGCGCGCCTCATGGAAATGCTCAGGCCGGACAAGGAGAAAGAGGCCGCGGTGCGCCGCTCCGTCGCCACGGCCCTGGCCTATTTGGCGGACCCGGTCGCGGTCGACTCCCTGATTCCGGCCCTGAAGGACCCGGACATGGGGGTCCGCTACGCGGCCGTGCGCGCCCTCGGGGTCCTGCGCGTGCCCAAGGCGGTCGAGGCCCTGGCCGGGTTCATGAAGGACCCCGACGTCGGCATGCGCCGGACCGTGATCGCGGCCCTGGGACAGATTCGCGACCCCGGCTCGACCGGGGTCTTTCTGGGCGCCTTGAAGGACGAGGACGCCTATGTCCGGATCGAGGCGGTCAAGGTTCTGGGAGTCACGGCGAGCTCCGCCGCGGCGGCGGGTCTGCGGCAGGCCCTGGGCGACGGCGACGTCCTCGTCGGCCTTCAGGCGGCCTCGGCTTTATTCTCGCAGGGGAGCTTGGAGGGCGTGCCCCTCGCCGTGTCGGCGCTCAAGCAGGATAAGCCGCTGCTGCGCCAGCAAGCCGCGTCTTTTTTGGGCGCGGCGGGCGACGCTTCCGCGGCGGCCGCCCTGGGCGCCGCCGTCAAGCTCGAAAAGGACCCCGCGTCCAGGGTCCGGATGGAGTCGGCGCTCGCGCAGGCGAAGAGGCGCCTGGGAGCGGCCAAGCCGCCGGCCCCGGCCCCCGCGAGGAAGCCGGCCCCCAAGAAGCGTCCGTGAGATGAGCATTCTGGGAAAGTCGTTTCCCAAGCGGTTTTGCGCGGCGTTCTGCGTTCTCGCCGCGGTCGCCTACATCCCCCTGCTCGTCGGCATCCAAAGCAACGGCCTGTTCTCCTCCGTCGAGAACGTTTGGCACGATTGGACTTTCAGCCTGCGCGAGGCGAGCGTCAAGACCGGCGATCCCCGCCTCATCCTGGCGGCCGTCGACGACGAGACCGTCAACGCCCTCGGCTTTCCGCTGCCGCGCAAGGTCTACGCGCGGGCCCTGGAGAAGCTGAAGGATTACGGGGTCAAGACCGTCGTGTTCGACGTCCTTTTTCTCGAGAGCCGCGAAGGCGACGCGGAGCTGGCGGCGGCGACCAGGCGGCACGGAGGGGTCGTCCATCTCTTCATCGCGGAGAAGCCCGACGGGGCGGACAAGGTCCGCGTGCAGATGGCCGTCAAGCCGCTCAAGGCCGCGGCGCGATACATGGGCTCGCCCAGCATCGGCCGGCATCTCGACGACGACGGCCACATCCGCACGTTCCTGCTGTTCAACGCCGATTTCGAGGACGCGGTGCTGAGGAACGGCCGCCCCACGACCTCCCTCGCGGCCGCCGCGCTGGCGAGCTTCCAGGGCAAGACTCTGGATCGGATGCTGAAGGAGAATCCGGCCGACCAGCTGCCGATTCCGGTCCTGAACTTCCGCAAGCCGGTCGAGTGGCTGAAGCACGAGCAGGGCGGCTCGAAGGACGTGTATTACTCGCCCTACCGCACGATCTCCCTGATGGACATCGTCTCGGGCAGGCTGTCGAAGGCGCAGAAGGAGGCGCTGAGGGGTTCCCTGGTCATGGTCGCCTCGATCAGCACCGGCTATTTCGACCATTATCCCGGCCCGTTCAACGCGCACACGCCGGGCGCGGAATTCCACCTCACGGCCATGGACAACGTCCTCAACGGTGACGCGCTCCAGGCCACCAGTCGCCTGCTCGTGCTCCTGCTCGTTCTGCTCGCCGCCTGGCTCCCGTACTTCTTCCTGCGTTCGATGTCGCCCGCGCTCGGGGCGGCCGCCGTCACGGCGACGCTCGCCGTCATGCTCGGCGGCTCCCTGCACTTGATCGGCCGCGGCACGATGATCTACCCCGTGGCGCCCGGCCTGACTTTGATCGTGAGCTTCCTCGTCTTGACCGTGCACAAGGTCCTGACCGAGGGCGCCGAAAAGCAGATGATCAAGGCCAAGTTCGGCCAGTTCGTCTCCCCCGAGATCGTCGAGGAGCTGGCCAACGATCCCGAGAAGGCCAAGCTCGGCGCGCAGAAGCGCGAGATGACCGTGTTCTTCCTCGACATCGCGCATTTCACGACGATCTCCGAAAAAATGGGCCCCGAGGCCCTGATCGCGTTCCTCAATAAATACCTCTCCGCGCTGAGCGTGGTCATCCTCGACCGCCGCGGCACGATCGATAAATTCATCGGCGACTGCATCATGGCGTTCTGGAACGCTCCGATCGAGAACAAGACGCACGCTCGCGACGCGGTGCTGTCCGCCCTGCACTGCCAGGTCGCCATCGGCGAGCTCAACAAGAACCTGGACCCCGGGCTGCCCGAGGTTCCGGCGATCCGCATCGGCATCAACACGGGGCAGATGAACGTCGGGTTCACGGGGACCGAGCGCAAACTCGCCTACACCGTGATCGGCGACGAGGTCAACCTCGCGTCGCGCCTCGAGGGGGCCAACAAGTTCTTCGGCTCGAGCATCATCATCAGCGCGTCCACCTACGAGGGCGCCAAGGACGCGATCGAGGCGCGCTATCTCGGGCGCGCGCGCGTCGTCGGCAAGGAGACGCCGGTCCCGGTGTACGAGCCCCTGGCCGAAAAGGGCGGGCTCTCGCCCGCCTGGGCGAAGGCCCTGCCGGTCTGGGAGAGCGGCGTGCGCGGGTTCTACGACAAGAAGTACGAGGACGCGCTGGCCCGCTTCACCGAGTTCCTGGCGCTGATGCCCAAGGACGGGCCCGGCGAGCTCTACCGGAACATCTCGCGCGACTACGCGGCCCTGCCGCCGGACGACTGGG
>JACQJQ010000130.1 GCA_016204945.1 Elusimicrobiota bacterium | reverse complement strand
CTTCGATCCCGCCGCGATCGGCATCTTAAACGACAAGCCCGAGGTCGCCTCCGCCGCGGGCTTCATCCAGGCCCTGCGCGCCATGTTCTTCGTCGGCCGGGACGCGTCGAGGTTCGCGCTGGCGAGGACCGGCCTGTCCGAACTGTACGCCGACGCGGCGCGCGATTACATCGAGGCGCGCGGGGGACGCGTGCTCTCGAACGCGAAGGCCGCGAGCTTGATCGAGGAGGGCGGGCGCGTGCGAGGGGTCAAGACCGACATGGACTCGCGCTTCGAGGCGCGGCACGTCGTTTCCACGCTGCCCCCTTGGGATTTGAAGAAGATGGGCCTGCCGGCCGCGCTGCGCGGTTCCTGGGAAACCTTGGCGTCCGCGCCGATCGTGGGAGCGACGATTCGTCTCGACCGCGCCGTGATGACGGAGCGATTTTTGGGAATGCTGGGAACCGAGACCCATTGGGTCTTCAATAAAACGCTGATTCACGGAACGCGGGAGCAAGGGCAGACCTTGGCCGTCGTCATTTCGGGCGCGCACCGGCAGATCGGCTGTTCGCCCGACCAAATATTGCGGATCGCGGCGCAAGACCTCGCCGCGTGCCTGCCCGGGTTCCCCCAGGCCAGGATCGCGGCGAGCAAGGTCGTCAAGGAGCCGTTCGCCACCCTTTCGCCGACTCCCGGCTCCGAGGCGAAGCGCCCCGAACCCGGAACCGGCATGCCCGGCTTCTCCTTCGCGGGGGATTGGACCCGCACCGGCTTGCCCGCCACGATCGAGTCCGCCTGCCTCTCCGGCCGGATCGCGGCCGAAAGGCTCGCCGACGAACATCCGTAAACAGTTATAATCGGCCGATGCCGCGGTGGAGGAGCCCCCGATGATCAAGTCCGACATTTGGATCCGAGAGATGTCGCGGACGCGGAAGATGATCGACCCGTTCGTCGAGCGCCAGGACGGAAGGGACAAGATTTCCTACGGCTTGTCGTCTTACGGCTACGACATCCGCGTGGCCGACGAGTACAAGGTCTTCACCAACGTCCACGGCGCGATCGTGGACCCGAAAAGGTTCGATGAAAAGGCCTTCGTCGACATCAAGGCGCCGGAGTGCGTGGTGCCGCCGAACTCGTTCGCGCTGGCCCGCTCCGTCGAGAAGTTCGCGATTCCCCGGGAGGTGCTCGCGATCTGCCTGGGCAAGTCCACCTACGCGCGCTGCGGCATCATCGTCAACGTGACGCCGCTCGAGCCGGGCTGGGAGGGCTACCTGACGATCGAAATCTCCAACACGACGCCGCTGCCCGCGAAGATCTATTCGAACGAGGGCATCGCGCAATTGCTGTTTTTCGGGGGCGACCGGCTTTGCGAGACGTCTTACGCGGACCGGAAAGGCAAGTACATGGACCAGGTCGGCGTGGTCCTGCCGCGCATCCTCGCCGCCCAGTGACGTCGATTTTCCTGCCGCTTCTGGTCGCCGCGGCCCAGGCGGGCGGCCTCGGCGGGCACTCGCCCGCGGCGGCGGAGCCGAGCGGCGCGGCGGAGGATCGCGCCACGGTGACGGGCGAGATGTGGGAGCGCGGCATCATGCCCCCGGACCAGTCGGTTTGGGCGCCGGCCGACGCCGAGCTGCTGAAGCGGATGCGCGCGTCCGAGGCGGAGGCCATCGGCTATCTGGAGAAGAAGTTCGGCAGCGCGCAGCCCTGGACGTCCGCCCGCCGCGGCAAGAAGCCGGCGCGGGGCCTGCTGACGAAGGAAGGCTACGACAAATATCTCTTTCACCTCAGCCAGGACGCCATCGAATACTTCGAGGCCAAGGGCGCCGGGGCCAAGTGGGCCCTCAAGCTCACGGACTGGGACGGCAAGCGCCTTTTCGACGGGCGCGGCCGCTTGACTCCGGCCGGGCTCAAGGTCTATACCCGCGCCAGGAGCAAGCTGGAGACATACTGGAGGTCGCCCAACGGCGAGACGTTCGGCACGAGGCGTCCGCCGGCCGCTCCGCGATGAGCGTTTTCTGGGCCTTGACGCGGCCGGCACCGTGTTTGTAGCATCGCCCCCACGCCTCGGCCGCGCTAAAACAACTTCCGCCGACCGACGAGCGCGGCTTTCCGGGAGGGGAATATGAAAAAAATTTTCGGGATTCTGTGGTGCCTCGCCGCTGTCGCGGCCCCGCCCCTGTTCGCCGTGGACCTCAACGTCTCCGTCAAGAATCCTTCCGGCGCCGGCATCCCCGGCGCGCAGGTGATCGCGGTCCAGTTCACGGATACGGGAATGGGCGCCGAGACGAAGACGGCCGTCGCCGACGCGGCGGGCTTGGCCCAGTTCACCGGCGGCAACACCCTGACCGCCTCGAATCAGTACGACATCTTCGCGACGACCCAGGGCTACCTGCCGAGCTTGGGCGACCAGTTCGGCGCGGATCACCCCAGCCTGTTTGCCAGCGGGACCTTGTCTCCCATTACGATCACTTTGAGCTCCGCGGGCGTGAGCAGGCTGGGAGAGATCCACGTGGACGTGGAGAACGCGACGCCCGCCACCTTGATCTTCGGCGAGGTCCGGCCCGCTTCCGGATACAACCGCGACGTCGTCGCGCGCGGCTTCGTCATGAGCGACGGGGGCGGAGACGCGACCTTGGCCGGCGCGGGCCAGCTGAAGATTTTCAACGTCCCCTTCGCCTCCACCAGCGCCTACAACATCTCGGGCCTGGACACGTCCAACAACCGGGGCTACGGCTTTCCGGGGGACCGGGAGCTGGCCGCGTATCGTCCGCTCATCCGCTACGCGGTCGGGGCTCCGAACCCGCTCACCGACTCCAACAACATCCTGCAATTCGACAACGCGGTCAAGGAGCAGGAGACGCAGAGCGCGACCCAGAACTACGCTGCGACCGGGGACGTGAGCGTGGAGGGCGCGGTGATCGACACCACGACCGCGCAGACGCCCATTCCCTTCGTCGGCGTCAATTTCGGGTACATGAGGAACGATCCCTACTGCGGAAACAACTGCTCCTCGAACGTCTGGGCCCACACCGACGCCAACGGCCGCTTCCAGCTGTTCGGCCTGCAGCCCAACACGTCCTACTACGCGCAGGTCTACGGCGGCTGCAACGGGCAGACCCAGACCTGCTACGAGGGCTCCAACAGCACCTGGACGGCCTACACCCCGTCGACCAGCGCCCCGCTCGCCCTGAACGACTTTTACTACGCCAACACGCCGCTCATCAAAAAGATCAAGCTCCGGAGAAGCAGCGGCGGCACCGGGCAGATACAGGTCTACGTCAAGGACAGTTTCGGGAATTCCATGCCGCAGAGCAGCGTCGGCCTGTGGCCGGACGGCATGCAGTGGGATACAGACGGAACCTGCGCCACGACCAACGATAGGATCCACAACCCTGGCTTGGCCAACGGCAACGTGCAGGCCACGACCGGCTACGCCCTCCTCTCGAACCTCCCCGCCGGGAACTACAGCCTTCAGGCCTGGACGCAGTTCTCCAACAAGGGCGGGGTCACCTACAACGCCGGCCCGGACGGGCAGTTCGCCTGGGGGGGCGGCGGCAACTGCGGCACGGACGACCTGCGGGTCACCGTCAGCACGACGGCGCCGTACGTGAGAATCTTCAATTCTTCCGGGACCCAGGTCGGCGGGGCGGTCTCCTCCATCACCATCACGGTTCCGGTGACGGTCAACACGACGGGCCTGGTCAAGGGGACGCTCCATTTCCCCAGCGTCGTGAACCTGTCCAACGACCCCATCAACATCACCTTGCAGGTCCAGTGCACGACCGATTGTTCCGGCGGCGGCGGCGGCTTCACGGTGATCAACGGCGCGGCCGTCGGCCCGGACGTGGCCTATCAAGTCAACGTGGCCAGCGGACAGTCCTACTGGATGAACGTCACCTCGAATTATTGGGGCATCGTGCGGGCGGGAGGCGGCAACAACGGCATCAGCCTGGTAAGCACGGGCACGGTGATCCGGGACATGACCTTCGCTCCGGCCGGGCGGCTGATCGGCAAGCTGTACAAGCCCGATACCAGCCTTTTCCAGCCGACCTTCAGCAACTCCGACAGCGTCACGGCCAACATCAACGCGAGTGCGAACAACTCCTGGGGCTATACCCAGGTCAACCAGGACGGCAGCTTCGCCCTGGGAGGGCTGCTTCCGGGCAGCTATAAGCTCCGGGTCCAGGGTTGGGGACAGTTCACCTACACCGATCCCGAGCCGGTTCCCACGGCGACGATCGTCGCGGGACAAGACACCTCCCGCGACCTGCGTCTGGTCGCGGGCGTCGCGGTGAAAATCAACGCATCCACGGCGAGCCTGCCTTCCATGCACAGGCCCAACTGTGCCGGGCAGGACAGTTGGAAGTGCCCGCCCGAGCAGTGGGGCGTCTTCCGGGTGCCCCAGGGAATGGATTTCAGCCAGAAAATAGCGAGCATCCTGGTCAACGAGGATGAGGCGTCGGAGTTCGGCTTCGCCATCAGCACCGTCGGCAGCGGCGGCAAGTGCGGCGGTCCGGTGAGTCAGGCTGGATTCTGCGTCAAGCGCGTGCCTTCCCCCTCGACGCTGGACTTTTATCTGCTGCGGAAAGGGCTGATGGATGAGGCCAACATCGACGCCGTGCGTCCCTACTTCGTGATCCTCAATTCCACGAAGAACATCGTGGTCAAGAGCGAGCTGGCCACCGACCTCTACTTCCAGAACATGTCGACGATCAGCGTGCAGCCCGTCAATCTCGCCCCCGCCTCCGTGATGCCCTCGGTCCTGGCGACTTTGAGGGGGTCCGTGATCGGCGCGAACTTCATCCGCCAGCAGGATTTTGAGTCCTTGGGCGGAGATTTCAACAACTTCATCAAATTCATCCCGATCCTCTCCCTGTTCGACTCGAGCGGCACCTTGCGGGCGGCGGCGGCGATCGTGCCCTCCCCCACCTGCTTCGAGCACGGCGGGGGCGGAGACCAGTTCGACCAAGCCGTGGCGGCGGGCAACTGGTCGCTGTTCAAGTCGATCTTCGAGAACTGCCCGGTGGCTCTCGGCTACTCGTCGAATTTCGGCTACGAGATCCGCGGCCTCAATCCCGGGCAGGTCTATTCCGCGGTGCTGACGAGCCCAAACTACCCGCCCTATCAGACTTCGGTCACCATGGGCGTGGCGGGCTCGACGACGACGCTCAACGTCAACCTGGATCAGACCGTCGGCTCGGGCGCCACGCTCACCGGCGTGGTGCGCAGCACCAACAACGTCGTCGTCGCCAACGCCGCCGTGTCGATCGAGGCTCCGGGCTTCAACAACGACAAGGTGAAGGCGGTGACGACCAACGCCTCCGGCGTCTACCAGGTGCAGGGTCTCCCGGCGGGAACCTACAAGATCAGCGTCGTGGCCGCCGGCTACGCGTTGGCCAGCGCGAACACGGACGTCAGCGGAACCGCCATCTTCACGACGAACTTCTCCCTGCGCTTGGCGGGCGCGGCGATCACCGGAACGGTCAAGAGCGCCTCCACGCGCAAGCGCCTGGAGGGGGTGCGCATCTTCGCTTACAACGACACCCAGAACGTCAACGACCCCGCGGCGGAGCTTCCGCTGTACCGGGCCGTCACCAGCTCGGTCGGCTACTACAGCATCGACGGCCTGGAGGCGGGCGTCGTTTACAAGGTCTTCGCCAAGACGTCCGGCTACTTCGTCACCAACCAGTCGACCGCGACCGTCGTCGGCACGGTGCCGGGCATCGACTTCCTGCTGAAGCCCAAGCCGCTGGACGTCAAGGTCTTCGCCCATCGCGGCGCCCTGGACTACGAGTTCACCATCCTCAACCCCGGCGACTTCCCGGACGGCGACGCCTGGATCGGCGCGTCTCCGTTCGTCAAGGCGGTCTCGACCAACGTGGGCAACAGCTTCCAGACCATCGCGGGCACCGACGGCGACAAGTTCATACTGAAATACCCGCTGTCGAATTTGACCGCGGGCAAGGACTACGTCCTGCACATCGAGGCCAGCGATCCGAGCAGCTCCGCGCGCGCGACCATCACCAAGGAGGTCGTGTTCGGCCTCGGCCGCACTGGCAACGTGAACCAGAGCATCGACGACACGCTTCTCGGAGACGACGAGGCGGACGCCCAGGGCCGCAAGGGCAACGCGGCCGCCCTGGACGTGACCGGAGACAACGCCTCGGCCTTGTCCATCCCGGTCGGCTCCATGATCCCGCAGTCGACCGGCACCATCCCCTCCCTCAAATTCTCCGAGGTGGCCTTGGACACCTCGCCGGCGGCGGCCGTTCTCAGCAGCACGGCGGCGTTCGTCAGCGGGGTGTACAACCTGGAGATCAGCAGCGTCAGCCTCACCGCCAAGGGCTTCGACCTCGTCTTGGCCTACGACAAGCTGGGCGCCGACCTCGGCGACCTCGCCATCCACAAGTTCAACGACGCGACCCAGAAATGGGACATGGTGCCGGGCCTGCAGACGATCTCGCCCTTGAAGGGCACCGTGACCGTCAAGCGGATCAAGTCCTTGGCCAGCGTCCTGGGGCTGAAGTCCTCAAGCCCGATGCGGGCCATGTCCGACGGCCGGACGTACACCCCCAACGCGAACCTGCGGATCCAGGCGGTGACGGATTCCGGCATCTACGCCATCATGAGGCCCTCGGTGGTGGGGACGAGCTACGCGGGAACGACCATCAAGGTCTTCAACTTCCCCAACCCCTTCAACCTCTCCACGAAGACCAACACCTTGGTGCACGGAGGGGCGAACACGACCTTGACCACCGCGGGCACGGTCATCAAGTACGAACTGCCCGCCCACATCAGCGGCCACGTCTACATCCGGATCTATACCTTGTCCGGCGAACTGGTCCAGGAATTCGACCAGGGCGAGCAGTCGGGGGGCGCCTACTACTATACCGCCTGGGACGGGAAAAACAGGAGCGGATCCGAGGTGGCCAACGGCGTCTACTACGGGATACTCTCCGTGCCCGGGGCCAAGCTGAAGGATTCCACGTTCAAGATGGCCGTGATCAAGTAAGGGGGAGCCAATGAAAAAAACACTAGGCGTTGCGATCCCGGCGGCCCTCTTGCTGTTGTCGGCCGGCGGGAGCCTCCGGGCGGCGGGCGTCGGAACGACCGGGGCGCAGTTCCTGAAAGTCGGGATCGGCGCCCGGCCGACGGCGATGGGGGGCGCCTTCTCGGCGCTGGCGGACGACGCCAACGCCGTCAACTGGAATCCGGGCGCTTTGGGGACGATCGAGCGCAAGAACGTCACCGCCAGTTACAGCTCCCTGTTCCAGGACCAAAGCCAGGGCTTCGTGGGCTATGCCGGCCCCCTGAAGGACGACATGGGAACCGTCGCCGCGGGCATGAACTACCTGACCGTCACCAACATCGAGCGGCGGGCCGCGGACACCGAGGAGGCCGACTCGACGTTCAGCAACCAGAACTTCGCCCTGAACCTGTCCTACGGCCGGCGCGCGTTCGCGGAGGGGCTGGCGCTCGGCGGCAGCTTGAAGTTCATCCGCACGACGCTCGACTCGTTCAGCGCCAGCGCGGCGGCTCTGGACTTCGGCGCGCTCTACAAGACCAGGATCGAGAACCTCACGGCGGGCGTTTCGATGCAGAATCTCGGCACGAAGATCGGTCCCGACCCCCTGCCCTTCAAGATCAAGGGGGGCGCGGCCTATAGGCTCTTCGACCGTAAGCTGGCCCTGGCGGCCGACGTCGACTGGCTCGCCGTCGACCAGAGGGCCTATTTGAGCCTGGGAACCGAGTATTGGCTGCAGAAAATACTGGCCGCGCGGGCCGGCTACCAGTTCGGGCGGGGGCAGGATCAGCTGAACAACCGCTTCGTCGGTCTGGGCATCGGCCTGGGCCTGAAGGCGGAGCGCTTCAACCTGGACTACGCCTTCGTGCCCTTCGGCAACCTCGGCGACACGCACCGCATGACCATCGGGATGCACTTCTAGACATGTCGCGCGTTATGAGAGCCGTTTGGGCGTGCTGCCTGTGCCTCGCGTCCATGCCGGCTTCGGCCGGCAACTGGAAGCTGCTGGGCCGCGTGGACCTGATGCTGGGCCAGTATTTCTTCGAGAACAGCGCCGGCTCCCTGAGCGGCTTCGGCGACGCCGATCTGCAACTGACGCGCAGCATCTCGCCGGAGACCGGATTCTTCTTCACCGGGCGGAGCGTCTACACCGGCTTCAAGCAGGTCAACGAGCTGGCCGGCGGCGGCACCTTGTTCCAGCAGAGCATCGACAACTCGCTCGGGGCGAAATTGATCCGCCGCTACGAGGGGGGGTACAGCCTGAAGCCCCGCGTCGGGGTCCGCAGCCAGCTGTTCCGCGAGACCCGAGACGAGGTTTGGGGCAAGGGGCTGTACGACTTCACGCGCTACGAGGGCGGCGTGGTCTGGGAGCGCAAGACGCGCCTGGGCCTGTCGATTCCCTGGACCTACCAATTCTCCTACGACCTGTACTACACCCGGTATACGCGCTTCAAGACGCTGTCGAGCCAGTTCGGCTCCGAGCTGGCCGCTCCCGACCCCGGCTCGCGCGTGCTCGACGCGATCACCCATCAGCTCGGCTACCGCAGCGAGTTCGATTTCCCCGGCTTCGCCACCGGCCAGCTGGTCTACTCCCTCTCGCTGGTGAGCTTCCTGGACCAGAAGGTGGTCAGCGCGCAAGGGCAATACTTGAACGCGCAGCGCTCGGACGCCGCCCAGACCCTCAGCCTGGGCCTTTCGAAACGCTTCCTGGACCTCGAGGCCCTGGGCCGCGTGCGTCCGGTCGCGGGCGCCGGGCTGACCTTCTCCAACCAGATCTCGAACCAAAATCACTTCGACACCGACCCCTCGCGGCTGAAATTCGTGCGCGGCTACTACAACTACTGGGAGGTCCGCGGCGGGCCGAATATCGGGGCGACGTTCCTGAAGACCATGATCCACGCGCGCGTCGGCTACGAGTACGCGGCTCGCTTCTACAGCGGCCGCCTAGCCCAGCTCGCGGACGGCAGCTACACCAACGACAAGCTGACGCAGTCCTCGCAGAGCGTTTTCATCGAGGCGGGCTATCCCTTTTGGCGCGGCCTGGAGCTGAAGGCCCGCGGGACCTGGTCCTCCACCAGCTCCAACACGAAATTCGAGCAGACCTATAAATATAATTACTACGACTATAACTACTTCACGGGGATCGAATGGAAATTCTAAGGCGGCTCGGCTTGGCGGCCCTCCTTCTTTCGGCGGCTTCCGCGCACGCGGCGCCCGGCATCCACCTCGTCCCCACGGGCTCCGTCGAGGTGCGCACGGGGCCGCAGGGCGCCTGGCAGGCCGTCAGCGGCCCCACCGCCCTGCAGTCCGGCCAAGAGGTGAGCACCAAGGACGGATCTTCCGCCGAGATCAGCTTCTCCGACGGCTCGAAGGTGCGGCTCGCGGCCAACACGAACTTCAACGTGGACAAGACCGAGGCGTCGGAGTCCGCGTTCACTTTGGCGCGGGGGAAGCTGCAGGCCGCGTTCGCCGGGCTTTTCAGCAGCCGCATCCGCCTGCGCACGCCCACGGCCGTCTGCGCCGTCCGGGGGACCGTCTTCGAGCTCTCCGCCGGCGAGAAAGACACCGAGGTCACCATGGCCGAGGGCCTTCTCGAGGTCAAGGACGACAAGGGCCATGAGGCGGTGGTGTCCTCGGAGGAGACGTTGAAGATCGGGCAAGACGGCATGGGAACGCCCCAGCTTCTGTCCCTGACCGACTCCCGCGCCCTGGACGCCGTGCGTCCCATGGCCGTGCATCAGGAGATGGCGCGCGACCAGACGCGGGCCATGATGGAGGAGCTGCGCAACCGCGAGCTGAAGGCCAACGAATCCCAGCTCGGCAAGGACGTCATCGACGCCTTCGGGCGGCGCGTGCGCCTCGAGGAATACCTTCTGCGGCCGGCCGACAACGAGTTCAAGCTGGTCTTCATGAGCTTCCGGAACGACCGCTTCGATTGGGGCCACCTCATCGAGCGCTTCAAGTACAAGATTCCCGACGATCTGTCCCAATTGGCCGACGTCGTCTCCGGCTCCTTCCTGTCGCCGACCATGCCCAAGAATTGGCTCAAGTATTTCGAGGTCTATCTGACCAACCGGACCGACGCGGTCAAGGAGACGGTCACGTTCGGCGATCCCGTCCTGATCAATTTCAGCGGCTACGGAGCCGCCGTGGGCAATCGCTACTACCCCTCCTCGATGGACTACGTCCAGACCCTGAGCGGGCCCGGGGTGCCGGGGGGGTCTCGCGTCCAGTTCCAGTTGACGCAGGACTACAACGTGGGCACGGGGTGGTTGTCGTGGGAGCAGAAGGTGATCAACAACGCGGGCGCGCTGGACACCTACGTGCACGTCGCGCTGGACCCCTCGAACGCGGCCGACGTCGCCCTGGGCGCCACGGCCGTCTACGCGGACGACAAGTGCGACTCGTGCAACGGGGACCCGATCAACACGACGATAGAGCCCGTCACGACCGTCTCTTTCCCGAGCGGACGGGGCAAGGCGGACTACCAGGTCGGCACGACTTATCGGGACGGATCGACCGTGTCCTCCGAGAAAATCCTGGTCAGCAACGACGGGAAGATCCTGGATTTCGCCAGCGTCGACGCGGACACCTTCAACAAGGAAGGGACCTACAATCTCGAGCTCGTGATCAACTCGAGCCTCTTCCAGGGGCGCAATATCGACGTGCTGCTGGCTCCCGAGATCCTGTCGCAGAAGAAGAACGCGACGACCAGCCCGGACGCCTTGAAGCCCTAGCGCGGCCCCGCCTCTTGTTCTCCGTCGGAGAATTTGATAGGATGCCTCACCATGCCTCAGAACAGTTATATGCACCCCCCCCGCCAGGCCGGTCTTGACCGGCGCTGGCACCACATCGACGCGAAAGGGCTCGTTCTCGGCCGCATCGCGACGAAGGCGGCCGATCTCCTCCGCGGGAAAGGCAAGGCCACTTACACCGATTACGTGGACTGCGGCGACTTCGTCGTCGTGACGAACGCCAAGCAGGTCAAGCTGACCGGCAATAAGATCGACCAGAAGTTCTACTTCTCGCACTCCGGCTTCGCCGGCGGCGCCAAGGTCATGCCGATGAGGCGCCAGATGGAGCGCGATCCCCGGCGGATCGTCATGCTCGCCGTGCGCCGCATGCTCCCCAAGAATCGCCTGGCGCGCAAGCAACTGGTCCGCCTCAAGATCTACGTCAACGACAAGCACCCGCATTCCGCGGTCAATCCGCCGAAGGCCAAGTAAGGACATCATGGGTAAAAACGAAACGATTTGGGCGACCGGCCGCCGCAAGACCTCCGTCGCGCAGTGCCGCCTGCTGCCGAAGGGCGAGGGCAAGGTCACCGTCAACACGAAATCCGTCGAGGCCTATTTTCACGGCCTTCCGCACCAGGTTCGCGACGTCACCGAGCCGATCGCGATCATCGAGGCCGCCAAGAACCACGACTTCGTCATCAAGGT
>JACQJQ010000121.1 GCA_016204945.1 Elusimicrobiota bacterium | reverse complement strand
GGTCTTGACTTTCCCCACGGCTTGGGCCTCGCGCACGCGCTCCAGGAGCTTCCCGACGCGCGGTCCCGGGGGAATCCTGAGGGTCTTCATGACGTCGCGGCCGTCGAGCAGGCGGGCGGGGGCCGGGGCGCGCGAGCGCTCGCGCCAGCGGCGCAGGAGCGCCGAAACGAGGCGGAGATGCCGGACGGTCTTGCGCTCGTCCGCGGCGGCGGGCTCGGCCGCGGCCTTGAGGAGGCGCTTGAGGCGGGCCTCGGGGAGATAGCTGGCGTGATCGCTCCAGCAGACGAGAAGGAGGCCGGGGGCGTTTTCGCCCAGGTCCCGGAAGAAGCGGTAGATCGCGCGCTCGGTGAGCGGGCCCGCGGACGCCAGGTGGCCCGGGCGCAGGTGGTGGCGCACGATCGCGGAGGCCGCGTCGATTTGCTCGCGCGAGAGCCGCAGGCGGCGGAGAATCTTCTCCACGGCCGCCGCGCCTTTCACGTCGTGCTCGAAGAAGCGCAGCCGGCCGTCTATTTTTTTCGCCGTCTCGGGCTTGGCGACGTCGTGCAGCAGCGCCGACAGAAGGAGAACGGCGCGAAACGGAGGACCGCCGCGCGCGGCGATATGGGACGAGAGGTCCGGGGCGAGCCGCGGGTAGACCGAGCGCAGGTTCGAGAGCAGGAAGTCCGCGCGCGAGCAGACCTCCAGCGAATGCGCCAGGACTCCGCCGGGGCCGTAGTAGTCCTCGGCGCAGCGGCGCGAGGCCTCGAGCTCGGGGAACAGGGCCGTCAGCAGGCCGTGCTCCTCCATGAGCCTGAGCCAGGACGAGGCTCCGGGAACGGCGAGGAGCAAGAGCAGTTCGGCGGCGACGCGCTCGGGGGCGGGCTCGCCGATGAGCTTGCTCCGGCGGGAGATCGCCTTGAGGGTCCCGCCTTCGATCGACAGCCCGAGCTGGGCAGCGAGCCGGAACGCGCGCAGCAGGCGCAGCGGGTCGTCGCTCAGATTCTCCTCGATCTCGGCGCGAAGGGTTCCGGCGGCGAGGTCCTTGAGCCCCCCCCTTGGATCGAGAAACGCCGTCTCAGGCAGGGACGACGGAAGATTTCCGGGCAGTTCGAGCGCCACGGCGTTCATCGTGAAGTCGCGCCGGCGCAGATCCTCCGCGATGCTCTTGCCCTGCAGCCCGGCGATGTCGATCTGCCGGATGCTCCGGCCGCGCGCGGGCGCCAGCGCGAGGCGGTAGACGGCCGAGGCCTCGTCGAGCGCGACGAGCGTGCCCTTGAACGCGCGCGCGAGCTGGGCCGCGAGGACGCGCGCGTCGGCGCAGGCCAGGTCTAAATCGCCGAAGGCGCGTCCGAGCGCTGCGTCGCGGATCGAGCCGCCCACGAGCCAAACGGGCTGGCGCGCGACGGCGAAGACCTTGCCCAGGGCTTCGCGCGCCTCCGCTCCCAGGCGGACGGGCCGGGCGGCCACTTCAGGCCTTGGCGCCGCTGGGCGCCGACGCGCGTTTTTTCAGCTCGCGCTCGCGCAGTTCGCGCTTGAGGACCTTCTGGAGCGCGTTCTTGGGCAGGGAGTCCACGATCTCGACGTCGCGCGGGCGCTTGTAGGCGTCGAGGCGTTCCCTGAAGTATTGGATCAAGGCCGGCTTGTCGAGCGCGCTGCCCTTCTTGAGGACGACGAAGGCCTTGATGGTCTCGTCGCCGACCTCGTCGGGCACGCCGATGATGGCGCTTTCCTCGACGGCCGGATTCTCGGCGATGACGGCCTCGACCTGCGCGGAAAAGACCTTGAGGCCCTTCACGATGATCATGTCCTTCTTGCGGTCGCGGATCGAGACGCAGCCGTCGGCGTCGATGACGCCGACGTCGCCGGTCAGCAGCCAGCCGTCGGCGGTGAAGGCGGCGCGCGTGTCATCGGGGCGATTCCAATAGCCCTTCATGACGCAGTCGCCTTTGACGACGATTTCACCCTCGGCTCCGCGCGGCACCGCCTTTCCGGCTTCGTCGACGATGCGCACCTGGACGCCGGAGATCGGGGTGCCGACCGTGCCGAAGCGCGCCGCGCCGGGCGTGTTGATGGTGGCCACGGGGCTCGTCTCGGTGAGGCCCCAGCCCTCGACGATCTCGACGCCGAGCGCGCCGCGAAACGCCTCGGCGACGGCGGGGGCCAGGGGGGCCGCGCCGGACACGGCGATCCTGACCCGACGGAAGGCCCAGAAGCGCAGGAAAAGGCGGGTTTTCCAGTCCTTGGCCTCGCGCGCGAGCGCCGCGTACACCTGGGGCACGGCCGCGAAGACGCTCACGCCGCGCCGCCCCATCTCCTTGAGCCACGGCTTGGCCGGCGCGATCGCGGCGAAGACGACGCACGTCAGGGTCAGGCGCAGGGAAACGAGGACGATTCCGGTCCACGCGAAGCTGTGGAACATGGGCAGGATGCACAGGGTCGCGTCGGAGCGGTCGAGCGACATGCGGCCCAGCGACGCCTCGCAGTTGGTCACGAGGTTCCGGTGCGTAAGCATCACCCCTTTCGGGAAGCCCGTCGTGCCCGACGTATAGAGGATGGCGGCCGTGTCGCTTTCGAGCGCGGCGTCGCCGGAGGCGTCGGGGAAGGCCGCCGCCCGCAGCTCCGAGAAGGGGCGGACGAGCGGCGCCGCCGCGCCCGCGTCGGTCGTCCAAAGGGCCTTGAGCGCGGGACACTTGGCCGCGGCCGAGGTCAGCCCGGGCAGGAATTCGCCCTGCGTGACGACGCCCTTCGCGCCGCAGTCGCCGAGCATATAGGCGAGCTCGTCGGCCTTCGAGACCATGAAGTTGATCGGCACGGCGATCGCGCCCAGCCGGCTGACGGCGAAATAAGCGATGACGAACTCGGGCGCGTTGCGGTGCAGGAGCGCCACGCGGTCGCCCTTGGCGATTCCGGCGCGGCGCAACCCCTCGGCGACCGCGAGAACTTCGCGGCGCAAGTCGAGAAAGGAGACCTCGCGTCCGCCGAAGATCAGGGCGGTCTTTCCGCCGCCCTCCTGCGCGGAGCGGTCGAGGAGGGCGTTGAGAGTGGGCATGTCGCTACTTTTGCCTCGGGTCGAGAATGTCGCGGACGGCGTCGCCGAGGAGGTTCCAGCCGAGCACGAACAGGAAGATCGTGACGCCGGGGATGAACACGGTGTGCCAGTACTCGAAGGGATTGCCCGACGACCCCAGGATCCAATTCCTGGAAAGCGAGATCAGCTGGCCCCAGTCGGCGTAGCCGACTGGGGCGCCCAAGCCGAGAAAGGAAAGCGCCGCCGCCGTGATCACGACGGAGCCGGTGGACAGCGACGCGACGACGAGCACGGGATAGATGGAGTTCGGAATGATGTGGCGGAACAGGATGCGCGCGTCGGAGGCGCCCAACGCGCGCGCCGCGGCCACGAAGTCGCGCTCCTTGACGGACATGACGTCGCCCCTCATCAAACGGGCGTAGGACGGCCAGGACACGGCCATCACGGCGTACATGACGTGATCGAGGCTGGGCCCCATGATCGCGACGATGACGACCGCGAGCACGAGATCCGGGAAGGCGAGGACGACGTCGGTGAGGCGCATGATGATCTCGTCGACCCAGCCGCCGTAGAAGCCGGCCGCGCCTCCGAGCAGGACGCCGATGCAGACCGAGAAGCCGACGACCTTCATCGCGACCTTGAACGCCGTGCGCGTGCCCCAGACCATGCCGTAGTACAGGTCGTACTGCTGCTCCGTCGTGCCGAAGCGGTGCTCTTTGGACGGGCGCACCGGGTCCGGGCTGTAGCCGGTCTGCGGGATGATGTACTCGTCGCGCGCGCCGGCTTCGGGCGGGGCCAGGACGGGAGCGAGGATCGCGACCGACAAAAAGAAGCCGATCAGCGCGAATCCGAGCAGGGACATCGGCCGGCGCCTGAGCAGCTTCCAGGCGGCCGCGAGCTTCGCCACCTCAGTTTCCCACCCGGATGCGCGGGTCGACGACGGCGTACAGCATGTCCGCGATCAGGTTCGCCATGACGAACAGAAACGCCGCGAGCATGGTCGAGCCGAGCACGCCGGGCACGTCGAGCTGCTGCGCCGCCTGCACGCCCCAGCGGCCGATGCCTGGGAAGTCGAAGACGGTCTCCGTGATGACGACGCCGCCCAGCAGCCCGATGAACAGCAGGCTCGAGAGCGTCACGACCGGGATCAGGGCGTTGGCCAGCGCGTGCTTGCGGATGATCATGCGTTCCGGCAGCCCCTTGGCGCGGGCGGTGCGCACGTAGTCCTTGGACAGTTCCTCGAGCATCGAGGAGCGCGTGATGCGCAGCAGCAGCGCCACCGAGATGTAGAGCAAGGTGCAGGCGGGGAGGACCATGTGCTTGACCGCGTCGACGAACGCCCCGCCTTCGGCGTTCAATAAGCAGTCCACGGTGAGCAGGCCCGTGAAATGGCGGAAGGAGTCGGCGTGCACGAGCATGTCCGTCTCGAGCGTATAGCGCCCGGGCGGAAACCAGTGCAGGCGGCCGTAGAACACCATCAGGAGCACGAGGCCCAGGACGAAGCTCGGCAGGGAGTAGCCCGTGATCGCGACGAAGCGCGTGACGTGGTCGAGCAGGCGGTCCTTGTAGACGGCCGACAGGACGCCGAAGAACACGCCGACGATCAGGATCGGGAAGAACGCGAGCACGGTGAGCTCGAACGTCGCCGGGAAGAACGCCGCGATCGCCTCGGCGACGGGCATCTTCGCGGTCTCGGAATACCCGAGGTCGCCGCGCGCGACCTGCTTGAGCCAGATGAAGTACTGCACGGGCATCGGCTTGCGCAGGCCGTACTTCTCGATCACCGCGTCGAGTTGGGAGAGCTGGCGCGGGTCCTTGATGTAGAGCGACGCGCGCATCTCGGGCGACAGGAACTGCAGGCAGAAGAACAGGAGGAAGGTCACGCCGAACATCACGAACGGCAGGAAGGCGAGGCGCTTCAAGCAGAACTTGAGCACGTTTATTCTTTCGAGAGCGAGTAGAAGTAGCCGCCGTACGGCGAATCGGGGAAGATCGGATTGTGGTACCAGCCCTTGACCCAATCCCTCTGCGTGCGGTAGCGCACCTGATCGAGGATGTAGAGCTGCGGGGCCTCCTCGAACGCGAGGTCCTGGAGCTTCGCGTAGATCGCCTTGCGCTTGGCGGCGTCGGTCTCCGCGTTGCCCGCCTCGACGAGCCGGTCGAACTCGGGGTTCTTGAACTTCTGCGTCGCCGGGTAGTCCCCCCTCGAATGCAGGAGCGGGAACGCGAAATTATGCGGGTCCGGGTAGTCGGCGTTCCAGCCCATGACGAAGATCGGCAGCTTCGAGGCCTTGTACGCGTCGAGGAAAGTGGGCCACTCGACGGCGCGCACGTCGATCTGGAACTTCGGGTTCAGGCTCTCGATGTTGCGCTTGAGGATCTGGCAGACCGTCTGCCGCGGCAGGTTCCCGGAATTGAAGGCCATGGTGAACTTGAAGCCTCGGTCCCAGAGCTCGCCGCCGTACGCCTTGCGAAAATGCTCCTCGGCCTTCTTCTTGTCGAGCCGGTATTTTTTGCCGTTCGGATTGTGGCCCGGCAGGCTCTTGGGAATGGCGCCGGTCGCCTGCGTTCCCTTGCCGCGCATCACGTCGCTGATGAAGCTTTTGTAGTCGAACGAGTAGGCGAAGGCCTTGCGCACGTCCTTGTCGGAAAAGAAATCCTCCGGAATGCCCGCGCCGTCGAGCTTCCCCGATCCCAGGAAGGAATTGCCCGCCGCGTTGATCTTGTAGGTGAAGAAGACCACCGGGTTCATCTCCAGCGTGGGAAGGTCGTCGATGATCTTGACGCCCGGGATGCCCTGGAGCTGGGCCAGCAGGGGGCGGTCGGCGTAGATCGCGTCCGCGTCGCCGGCCTGGAGCATCAGCTTGCGGGTGCCGAATTCATTGACCCCCTTGATGACGACGTTCTTGATCCTCGCCGGGGTCCGCCAATACTGATCGTTGCGCGTCAGGATGAATTCCTTGGTCTTGCGGTCCCAGCGCTCGAGCTTGAAGGGACCCGAGCCCATCGCGCGCTCGAAGAAGGGCGAGGCTTGCTTGCTCGGGTCGTTGTGCTTGCGCCAGGAGGATTCGGCGCCGTCCCAGTCCCCGTTCTTGACCGCCCAGGATTTCGAGAGCGCCGGCGCCCACGACGCCAGGATCGTCAGGAGGGGCGCATAGGGGCGCGGCAGGCGGAGGATGAGATTGCCGTCTCGCGCGCCGACCGCCCTGTTCGCATCCGCCCAGACGGTCGGCAGGATCTTGCCGTCCTCGCCGCGCGTCGAGGGGTAGCCGAGCAGGGGCTCGAGCAGCAAAGACGAGGGCCCCGCCGCGCGGTCGACCAGCATGAAGCGCAGCAGGGAGTAGCGCACGTCCTCGACCGTCAGCGGCGAGCCGTCATGAAACTTGACGCCCTTGCGGATCGGGATCGTGTACGTCAGGCCGTCCGCGGAAAGCAGGCCGTTTTCGCGGCTGGGCACCTTCTCCGCGATCAGGGGGAGCAGTTTTTCGGTCGAGGATTTCTCGAACTGGAACAGCGGCTCGTAGAGGTTCAGGATGATCATGTGCGAGGCCGTATCGTACGAGTAGGCGGGATCGAGGCTGTCGGAATCCGAGATCGTCAGGTAGGTATAGGAATCCGGATTCTTGACGGCGGCCATGGCCGGCGCGGCGGCGGTCCCGAGAGCCAGGCTCGCGAGGAGGAAGAACACGGTCATGGGCCGTATTCTAGCACTCATCGCGGCAGTTTCGTCACCTCGTAGAGGGTTCCGTAGGGCTGGATGGGATGATACAGCCAGCCCTGGACCTCGGCGCGGCGCACGACGACGTTGTCGCTGTCCGCGGTGAAGATCGCGGGCGCGTCGTAGATCGCCAGCGCCTGCAGCTCGTGGTACAGCGCCCTGCGCTTGGCCGGATCCGTCTCGGCCGCGGCCTGTTCGATCATCGCGTCGGCCCGGGGGTTGTCGTAGCCGAGCATGGACGCGAAGTAGCCGCGCGAGTGCAGGAACGGTTCGACGGCGTTGTGCGGGTCGGGATAGTCGAGAATCCAGCGGTAGACGAACGCGGGCAGGCGCCGGGCGCGGAACTCATCGAGCAGCTTCGACTCCGGCAGGGCCCGGCAGTCCACATGGAACAGCGGATTGAGCTTCTCGACGCCTTCCTTCAGCAGGCGGCAGGCGATGCGGCGTTCGGCGTTGCCTTCGGTGTAGGCCACCGACAGGGAAAAGCCTCGGTTCCACACCGCCCCGCCGACGGCGCGCTTGAAGGCGGCCTCCGCTTGGTGGGGCGCGAACGGCCACGGCTTCTGCTTGGGGTTGTAGCCGAACAGCGCCGCCGGGATCGGCCCGTGCGCCTGGATGGCCTTGCTCCGGTAGCCCTCCTTCACGAAAGCGTCGTAGTCGAAGGAGAACGCGAAGGCCTTGCGCACCTCGACGTCCGCGAAGAAGTCGGGAGGCGTGCCGTCGCCGAGCCTGCCGCTTCCGAGCCAGGCGTTGTCCTTCGCCTCGGCGCGGAGATTGAACAGGATCGCGTTCTGGGTCTCGAGCGCGGGCAGGCCGTCGGTCACGACCACGCCGGGCAGGCCCTCGAATTGATGGAGATAGCGCCTCTCGACGAAAGCGACGTCGATCTCTCCCGCCGCGAGCCGGCGCCAGCGCTCGCGCGAGTCCATCAGGGTGGCGAGGTTGACGCGGGCGAGCGCCGGGGGCTTGCGCCAGTACGAGTTGTTGCCCAGCAGGGAAATTCTTTTTCCGGTTCGGTCCCACGATTCGAGCTGGAACGGGCCGGTGCCGTTTGTCCGGGAATACAGAGCGGCGTCTTCCTTGGCGGGGTTCCGGTGCTTGAGCCAGTTTTCCTTGCGGCCGTCCCAGCCGCCGTTGGCCGTCACGTAGCCCTTGGACACGATGTGGGCGAAGTTGGCGAGGATGCCGAGGAGCGGCGCGAACGGCTTTTTCAAGCGGAGGACCAGGCTTCCGCCCTCGACGGCGACGGCCTTGTCGGCGAGATCGTAGATCTGGTCCGGGGGCAGGGCGCGGGTGTCGTGCACGCCGAGCAGCCCCGCGAGGAGAAGGTTCGACGGGCCCCCGTCGCGGTCGAGCAGCAGGAAGCGCATCAGCGAGTACTTCACGTCTTGCGCCGACAAGGTCGATCCGTCGTGGAACTTCACGCCGTTGCGCAGGGGAAACGCGTAGGTGAGGCCGTCCTTCGACAGGAAGCCGTTCTCCCGGGACGGGACGACGGTCGCGAGACGGGGCTCGAAGCCGTCCAGCGACGCGCCCGCGAAGTCGATGAGGGTCTCGTAGACCTGGTCGACGACGAACAGAGAGGCCGCGTCGTAGGCCCAGTGGGGATCGAGGGTATCCACGTCGGCGGCGAGCGCGTAGTCGAGGACGGCGGGATCGCCGGAGGCGCGGGCGGCGGAGCCGAACGGCAGGGTCAGGAAAACGGCGAGCGAGAGTCTCGACACGAACGCATTCTAGTCAATTTTCTCCGGGAATAGAATCCGCATAGGCACATTGACCTTGCCCCTGTTGGGACCAACGGCCCATGCCGCAGGGAGATCTTCGACGCTATAATTGACGCGCCTAAGGCCGGAGGGATATCGAATGAGGAAAGTCATCGTCGGTTTGTTCGCGGCGGGCGCGCTGGTTTGGGCGCCGTCGGCCAGGGCCCAGTCGGATCAGAGCCCGGAGCAGATGCGGTCCGCTTCCGGCCTGCGCTTCCAGGAAGCGTCGGGCGAGGAGCGCGAGTATGGAAGCCCGGCTCCCGTTTCCGCCGGCCGCGCCGTCCTGCAGAACGGCGGATTGGCGGCGAGCCGGCCTCATCGGACCGGGGCCGCGGCGGACGTCGCGTCCCCGGAGATTCGTGAGGAGAAGGCCTCGGCCGTCCCGCGCGTCGCGCTTTTCTCGACGGTCGGGGCGCTGGCCGGTCTCGGGCTGGCCACCGTGCTTGGCGTGATCCCCTCGGCCGGAATCGGCGCCGCGGTCGGTTTGGCGATGATCGGCGCGGCGGCGGTCGCCGGCGCGTATTACGGCTACAAGACGATCAGCGAATAAAGCCCGCGGCTAAAGGCGCCTGCGCGCCGCCGGATCGGCGAGCCATTTCTCCCCGCCCACCAGCATCAGCAGGACCGCGAGGAAGCCGAAGGCGGCCACCGAGGTCAGGTCGCACCTCGCGATCGCGGCGAAGCGCTCGCTGAGATCCATTCGCTGCGAGAGTTTCGGGCTCAGGCTCAGCATCGCGATGATGATGCCGGCGATGGCGCCTCCGGCGATGTAGCCCGAGGAGAACAGGACGCCCGGGCTCATGTCCGATTCGGCCTCGCTTTTCCTGGTCCAGCGGTCGGCGACCCAGCGGATCAAGCCGCCCGCGAAGATCGGCGTCGAGGAGGACAGCGGAAGGTAGACGCCGACCGCGAAGGGCAAGGACGGCACGCGGCACAGTTCGAGCACGAGCGCGATGCCCACGCCGAGCAGAACCAGGCCCCATGGAAGCTTGCTGGTCAGGATGCCGTCGATGATCAGCGACATCAAGCGCGCCTTCGGGGCGTTGTACTTGAGAACGTTCGTGCCGTCGAGCCGCTTGGTCTCGACGCCGTTGATGCCCGGGTCCACCAGGTACTTGACCGCGCCCGAGTCGTCGACGAGATATTTCCCCTGCGGCAGGTTCGCGACCTCGCCCTCCCCGACGTGCCAGACCTTGTAGCTGGCGGCGTCGACGGCGTAATCGGCGCCCTTGAGCCCTTCTCTCGCCTCGATATCGCCGACCGGGGCCTTGATGCCCGGGTAATCGCGCTTGGCGTAGGTCGTGCCGGCGTCGTTGAGGAGGATCAAGGTCAGACCGATGACGAGCGCCGAGCTTAGGGCGCCCACCAGGAGGCCGAGCTGCTGGTGGCGGGGCGTCGCCCCGACCAGGAAGCCGGTCTTGAGGTCCTGGGAGGTCGTGCCGCCGTTGGAGGCCGCGATGCAGACGATGGCCGCGATCGAGAGCGCGGTCAGCCGCGCCCCCTTGCCGACCCAGCCGCCGGCCGGATCGAACTGGTTGAGCAGGACGAAGATCAGGCAGGTCAGCAGCAAGGTCGCCACCGTCATGCCCGAGATGGGATTCGAGGATGACCCGATCTCGCCGGTCAGGCGCGAGGAGACGGTCACGAACAGGAAGCCGAAAAGCACGATGAGCGTCGCGCCCGCGACGCCCTTGAGGCCGAAACCGAGGCCCAGGCCGGGCGCGGCCGCGATCGCGAGCACGAGCAGGAGGCTGCCGATCACGACGACCGAGTTGGGCAGGTCGTCGTCGGTGCGGAGCTTCGGTCCGGAGGACTTCGCGGCGCCGCCGGCGAAGATGTCGGCCAGGCCGGACTTGAGGGATGCGAAGATGGTCGGCAAAGCCTGGAGCAGCGAGATGATGCCGCCGGCGGCGACGGCGCCGGCGCCGATGTAGAGGACGTAGGATTTCCAAACCTCGGCGGGCGACATGTCGCGGATGAGCTTGGTCGCCGGAAAGAGCGGCGCCGCGAGGCCGTCGCCGAAGAGCTTGATCGCCGGGATCAGCACCCAGGAGGCCAGCACGCCGCCGGCGACCATGACGCAGGAGATTCTCGTGCCGATGATGTAGCCGACGCCGACGAGCTCGGGCGCCACCTCTGCGCTGATCGCGGCGCCCTTGAAGAACGGAATCGGGCGCTCGGGCGCGTCGCCCCACAGCCTGAAGCCGCTCATGAGAACCTTGTACGCGGCCGCGATTCCGAATCCCGTGAACACCGTCTTGGCGCTGGAGCCGCCACGCTCGCCGACGATCAGGACGTCCGCGCAGGCGGTGCCTTCGGGATAGGGGAGCGCGCCGTGCTGCTTGACGATGAAGGCCCGGCGCAGGGGGATCATCATCAGGATCCCCAAGAGCCCGCCCAGAGACGAGACGACGATCACGCG
>JACQJQ010000120.1 GCA_016204945.1 Elusimicrobiota bacterium | reverse complement strand
CTGGTCATCCTCGATGAAATCCATAAGATGAAGGGCTGGAAAGGGTTCCTAAAAGGCACGTTCGATACGAAGGAGCCCCGGCAATCAATCCTGGTCACGGGCAGCGCCAGGCTTGAGACTTTCAGACAAACGGGGGATTCCCTGGCCGGCCGTTATTTCCTGCACCGCCTGCATCCGCTGTCCGTCAAGGAGCTCTCCGGCGCCATGCCGTCGTACGAAGCGGTTGCAGCCTTGAATAGGTTGGGCGGATTCCCGGAACCGTTCCTTTCTTCATCCGACGAACAAGCAAGCCGCTGGCGCAGGCAGTACTACACGGACATCGTTCGGGAAGACATCATGGACTTCAGCCGCATAGGCGAAATACGCGCCATACGGCTGCTGCTGGAGATGCTGCGCAAGCGCGTGGGCACGCCTCTATCGTACGCCTCGCTTGCCCGCGATCTGCAAATAGCGCCGAACACCGTCCGCAAGTATGCGGACATTCTTGAAAGCCTGCACATCATCTTCACCGTTCGTCCGTTTCATAAAAATATAGCCAGGTCGCTGCTGAAAGAGCCCAAGGCTTATTTTTATGACAGCGGCTACGTGGACGGGGATGAAGGAGTCCGCCTGGAAAATACGGCGGCGGCATGCCTGCTCAAGCATGTCCACTTCCTGCAAGATTCAAAAGGCCGGGAAGTTTCTCTCCATTACGTCCGCACGAAAGACGGCAAGGAGGTCGATTTCGCCGTCGCCGAGAAGGGCGCGCTGACCCGGCTCATAGAAGTGAAGCTCTCGGACGGCGCCGTAAGCCGAAATTTAAAGTACTTCAAGGACCGCCATCCGGCGGTTGACGCCGTCCAATTGGTCCACAATCTCCGCAACGAACAGCAGCTCGATCGCATCGCGATCGTTCAGGCCGGGAAGTGGCTGGCCGCGTTGGAAGCATGATGGAACAGCCGCCCGGAGGCGCTTGAAGGGGGCCGCTCTCGTCTTACTCCTGGCCGGGTCCGCGCCGGCCTCGGACTACGCCCTGCCCCCCCCGCCCCCCGGTCCACATGTGGACTACGCGGCCGACCAAGTCGAGTTCGACAGCGACAAGTCGTCCTTGCACCTGTCCGGGAACGTCACGGTCAAGGAGTCGACGATCACGATCAAGGGCCAGGATTTCTGGATCGACACCTCGAGCCGCACCGGCCGCTCGGATCAGCCATTCATCCTCGACGACGGCCTCTCGGCGGTGTACGGCGAATCGGGCGAGTTCGACTTCATCAACCACACGGGCCGCCTCTTCCGCTCATTGACGGGAGTCGGAAACTGGCGCATCCGCGCGCGCGAGGCGCGGCTGTACAACGACCGCCGCGTCAAGTACCGCGTCGCGAATTTCACCTCCTGCGACCAGGTCCCTCCCGACTACCACTTCCGCGCCTCCTCGGTCCGCGTCGTGCCGAAAAAATACGCGCTCGCCTTCAACTCGCTGTTTTACCTGGGCAAGGTGCCGGTCTTCTATACGCCGGTCTTCTACCGTTCGCTGGACCCGAATCCGCGGCTTAAGTGGCGGTTTCAGCCGGGCTACGACAGCCGCAACGGCTACTATCTCAAAGGCTGGCTGACGACCGAGCACTCGTCGACGACCTACAGCAAGATCCTCGACGATTATTACTCGAACAAGGGCTACGGCTTCGGCGCCGAGATCGACCACAACGCGGGCCTGGACTCCCGGGGCTCCCTGTTCGGCTACCGTATCCACGAGGACGGAACCCGCAACGACCGATGGGGCCTGTTCGGCGGCGGCTACAAGACGCTCGGCTCGGGTTATTCCGTGCACAGCCGCGTCCAGGTCCAATCGGACGCGAACTTCAACGATCACTACATCCGCTCCGACGTCTTTCGCCTGACGCAAGTCCTGGTGAACAGCGCGGCCCTGACCAAGGACCTCCCCAAAGCCACGCTGCGCCTGATCTACTCCCGCACCGACGTCCAGAAGCCGACCGACCCCTTCCGGTTCGTCAAGGACACGGAAAGCACCCCGCGCGTCGAGGTGCAGGGGCGTTCCTTCCGCATCTGGCGGCTGCCGTGGCTCAACACCCTCAGCGGCTTCGCGGACAACAACTTCAACAGGTCCCGCCTCCATCTGCAGAAGTCGGTCAACGGCACTTGGAACGCGACGCGCAGCTTCCTCGTCGCCCGGGGCGTCAGCTACACGCCGTCGTTCACCTACAGCGAGACGTTCTACAACCGCTTCGACCTGGCCAATCACGAGCCCCCGTACACTCATCAGAACCTCTACTCGTTCATCGGACGCTGGAGCACGTCCAACAACCTGCGCTTCAAGACTCCGGTGGGCGCCATCGATTCGACCCATCTCTACACGAAGCGCCTCAAGCCGGGCGGTCTCACCGACGACACGGGAAACGCCGACCGGGGCGTCGAGCAGCACGCGGTCGCGCTGTCGGATCTCTTCATGCCCGCCCCGCGGATGTGGACTCGCATATCCACCAGCTACGATTACAGGACCTACCGCAACCAAACGCTGGGCTTCGACGACCGGATCGGCCCGATCACGACCGACGTCAGCTGGCAGTCGTTGAAAAGCCTCGTCTTCACTTTGCACAACGACTACAAGCTCGGGCCCGGCAAGGGGGAGAATCGCTCGATCATCGGCGACGTCCAGTGGGAGCAGGAAAAAGGCCTTTCCGCCCGGGGCGGCTTCGGCTACAACCTCGCGGCCCCGGCGACCTCCTACCAAAGCCTGGAGTTCTCGTTCACGCCCTCCAGCCCCACGTGGCGCATCTCCGTGGGGTTGAGAAGCTTCGTCATCGCCCCGCACGGCCTGCCCAGCGCCCAGCGCATGATGGTCTTCGAAAAGGAGATCACCTGGAGCCGCCGCTGGCACGACTTCTACACGAAGATCCGCACGCGCATCCGCCCCCGCGGCCGGTGGGATTTTACCGCTCTCGTCGAATTCAAGTTCGGGACCTCCGACCCCAAGCAGGCCCAGCGCCGCGACTGGGAATCCGAATGGTTTCCGGGACGCGCCAAGGAAGACGCGGACCTCAGGCCATAGCGCTCCCCGCGGTCCAGCGATTGCGGTTATGGCAAATCTGAGGTATACTTCAGATATGCCAAAACAATGGGTCCGGCGCACTTTGGAAAACCTCTTAACGGCGCCCGCGCCCGCGTTGCGGCTGTTTCCGGTCTGGCTCCTGCTCGGCCCCAGGCAGGTCGGCAAAAGTTCTCTCCTTAAACGCTGCGCGGGGGTGCGCCGCTTCGTGGATCTCGACAACCTCGACGTCCGGGCCCGCGCGAATCAGGATCCAGAACTGTTCATGCGCGGACTTAAACCGCCGCTGCTCATCGATGAAATCCAGTACGCCCCCCAACTGCTCAGCCCCATCAAGAGGCTGGCCGACCGCGACCCCGGCCCGGGGGCCATCTGGCTGACGGGGTCGCAAAACTTCTCCGTTATGGAAGGCGTCAAGGAAACGCTGGCCGGACGAGTCGCCATCATCAATCTCTTTGGATTGTCCGATGAAGAGAAGAAAATCCTCTCCGACTCTCCGGTCGCCTATTTCAAAAGAATGATGCAAACGACCTTCCCGAAACTCTCCGAACCCGCCTCCCCGGACGCCCGCGAGCTCTACCTCTCCAGTTACGTGCAGACATACATCGAGCGCGACGTTCGGGAGTTGCTGCGCATCGAGAAGCGCCGCGAGTTCGAGATATTTCTGAAGATGTGCGCCCTGCGCACCGCTCAAGTCGTCAACTACGATGACTTGGCCAGAGACGCGGGCATTTCTTCGGTGACGGCAAAAAGCTGGCTGAGCCTTCTGGAGGATAGCTTCCTTATCAAACTCGTGTCACCGTACCACACGAACCGGACGAAGCGGCTTATCAAGAGCCCTAAACTCTATTTCCTGGACATGGGGCTCTGCGCCCACCTGGCGGGCTGGAGGGACCCCGAGGCCCTGCGACTGGGACCCCTGGGAGGCGCCGCCTTCGAAACCCACGTCTTTGGAGAAATTATACGGGGACTGCGCCATCGCCTCCAAGACGCGGATATCCACTTCTGGCGAACCCGCGACGGACAGGAGATCGACTTTCTCGTCGAGACCGCGGGCCGCTGCTTCCCGATCGAGGTCAAGATGGGGCGGCCGAAGCCGAGAGATTTGGTTTCCCTGGCGCCCATCCGCAATCCTAATTGGGAGCAAGGACAGGTTGTTTCTCTCGGCGGTGAAGCGGCTCCTGAGCCGCTGACAGAGGAATGGCGAATCGTATCGCCGGCCGGGCTCACGCTGCGCCCATAACCATGAGCAAGACCGGAAATCGCCTGCTCGCCGCCGCCGCTTTGCTCGGCGCCGCCCCGTTCCTCCTCACGGCGCCCCTCTGCGGGCTATACCTCGACGATTACTCCTTCCTGCGCCTGCTCGAGGGCGCCGCGCCTTCGGAGCTGTGGACCGCGTTCCTGCGCTACGTGCCCGGCCGCAATCTCCATATCCCGTTTTTTTACGCGCTCCTCGAGCTGACGGGCCGCTCCGTTTTCGCGATGCACCTCGTCGGCGTCGCCTTCGACGCGCTCAACGCCGCCTTGTTGTTTCTTCTGGTCCGCCGGCTGACGGGCCTCGGTTCGATCGCCCTGGCCGCCGCCGCGGCCTTCGCCGCGGCCCCGAACCACGGCGAGACCCATTTCTGGATCAACAACATTCCGCAATGCCAGATTCCCACGGCGCTGGTCTTGACCGCCTTCCTGTTGGCGGCGCGCGGCGGCCTGCTCGCCGCCAGCGCGGTCTACGCCGTCGCCTTGTTCACCTACGACCAGGTCTTCTTCCTCTGGCCGCTCCTGCTGGCCGTCGCGTGGCGCCGCGACCGCGCGCCCCGGCCCGCGCTTTACGGCGCGGCGGCCGCCGGCCTCCTGGCCTTGAACGCGGCGCACATCGCCCTGCGCTACCTCTCCCCCCACGCCCAGGGCGGGCGGCCCTTGATCCGCGCCGCCGACTTCCTCGACCGCTGCCGGGACGCGCTCGCCGCGACGGGCAAGGGCCTCCTGCCGTGGCCGACCAGCTCGCACGCGCACTGGGCCTGGAGCCTGCCCGTCGTCGTTTTGGCGCTGGCCGCCGCCGTCTGGCTGCTGCGCGCCGTGCGCGCGCAGGCGCGCGAGGAAAACGCCGCGCTCGCCTCCTGGACGGGCGGCTCCGGCTGGCTTGCCGCGGCGGCGGGCGGCGCGGCCTGGACCGTCCTGGCCTATTTCCCGAACCTGTTCTGGTACCTGAGCCCGCGGCACAACCTGCTCCCCTCGATCGGCTGGTCCCTTGCGGTCGTCTCCCTCGGCGCTTGGACCCTCTCGCGCAGCCGCCGGGCGGCCGCGGTCCTCCCGCCGCTGGCATGCCTCTTCTTCGCGGCCGCGACGGTCTCGAACGTCCACGAAGGCACCCAATGGATCGACGCCCGCCGCCTGCACGACGGCTTCGCGGCGGCGGTCCGGCGCCTGTCCGCGCCGGTGGACTCGGTGTTCGTGGTCGGGGCGCCGCGCTCCCTGCGCCGGGCTCCCGCGTTCAACCTCCCGCAGGACGTCGTCCTGGCCGCGGGCCGCGCGCTGCGGCGTCCCTCCCTCGACGCCGGCGACTACCAGCTCTCGCCCACCCGGCGCGGCGTCGTCTACCGCAACGATCTCACCATCGGCCCCGCCGAAACCTTCCGCTGGCTGCCGGCCGGCGAGGCCAACGTGCTCGTCTTCGACGCTCCAAAACGGACGTTCCGCTGCGCCGCCGCGCTGGCGGTCGCGAGCCCGGACGGATCGTCGCACCGCCTCGCCTTGCGTCCCAACGAGGACTGCGCCTTCGTCCTGCCCGCGTCCGCGGACGCGTTCCTGGCCGCCTCGACGCCGGGACGGGCGTCCCGGCCCGCCGAGACGGGGCCGCGCGCCGGAGGCCTGACGCTGTTAAGCGCGGCCGCCTTCGTCCAAGCGGAGACGACGCGCCTCGAGCTTGAATGGCGCGTCGAAACGCCGCCCCGGCGAACCTTGGCCTTCATCCCGCGGCTCAAGGACGCCTCCGGCCGCCTGCTCCTCGACTCCGTTTTCCCCTCGCGCGGGGGCAAGCGCCCGTACCCGACGATCTGGCCGCTGGTCGACGACCTCGCCCCCGGCCTGCGCCTGAAGCCCGGGCAGGCCCTGCGCCAGGTCTTCCTCCTGGCCCGCGCTCCGAAGCCGGCGGCGTCCGCGACCTTCCTCGAGCTCGACGCCTTCGAGCTCACGGACGCCGGCGACGCCGCGCCCCTGGGAACGGCGGCCGCGCCGATCGCCGTCAGGCGCTGAGCCCTCCGTCGCGAGGGGAATTGATATAATTCCCCCGGAATGAGACTCCCCCCGTGGTTGAGGCACAGCCTGCGCACGGTCGGCCACGTCCTCTTCGACGCGCTCGCGGTCGCCGCGGCCTATCGCGCCGCGTTCTGGGCCCGCTTCGAGTGGACCTGGCTCGTCTCGCGCATCCCCTTTTCGGGGGCGGCCGTGGTCTGGGACATCTACCACAGCCTGCTCTACGCCGCGGTCCCGATCTGGCTGCTGCTGCTGCGCTCCAACCGCGTCTACACGGCCTCCTACATGGGCTCGGCCGACCGCTTCATCCAGATCGTCAAATCCGCCGCGCTCGGCGCCTTGGCCATGCTCGCCGCCGCCTTCCTATACGAGCGGCTGGCCTATTCGCGCGTCATGCTCGCCCTTGCCTTCCCGATCGGGGCCGCCTTCCTCTGCGTGTCGCAGACCTTGGCGCTCTGGCTCGACGACTGGCTGGCCGGGCTCGAGGCCGCGCGCCCGGTCCTGCTCGTCGGCGGGGGCTCGGTCGCGGCCGTGCTCAAGGAGCGCATCCTGGCGCGCCACCCGGGGGCGGCCGTGAGCGAAGCGCCCGCTTTGGCCGAGCAGGCCGAGTTCGAGCGCCTGCTCGACGGCTCGGATTGGTACGAGGTCATCGTGCTGCGCTCGCGCGAGACGCACGAACGCATCCTCGCCGCGGCCGAAGCCTGCGACGCGCGCGGCATCCGCTTCGCGATGGTGCCCGACCTTCTCGAGATCCGCATGGGCGAGGTCCAGATGGACCCGCATCTGGGCCTGCCCGCCTACCGCATCAAGCACGCGTCGATGACGCGCGCCAATTTCCTGGCCAAGCGCGCCTTCGACATCGCCTTCTCGTTGACGCTTCTGGCCGCGTCAGCCCCGCTGTGGCTGATCATCTGCCTATTGATCAAGCTTGATTCCCCCGGGCCGATCCTGTTCACCCAAAAGCGCTACGGCCATAAAAGACGGGTATTCAACGCCTTCAAGTTCCGCACCATGGTCGTCGACGCGGAGAAGACGATCGGCGCGGTCAAAGGCCTCAACGACCAGAAAGGCGCTTTCTTCAAGTCGAAGAAGGACCCGCGCGTGACCCGCGTCGGCAAGTGGCTGAGGCGCTTCTCCCTCGACGAGTTCCCGCAGTTCCTCAACGCGCTGCTCGGCGACATGAGCGTCGTCGGCCCGCGTCCGCTCGCGCTCACCACGGGGGAAGTCGAGGCCATCGAGCGCGACTTCGGCGCGACGGCCAAGAAGCGCATGAACATCCTTCCCGGGATCACCGGCCTATGGCAGGTCTCGGGCCGTTCCGACGTGTCGAGCGAGCAGCGCTTCGCGCTCGACCTCTTCTACATCGAGCACTGGTCCATGGGCCTCGATCTCGAGATCATCGTGAAAACACCGGCCGTCATGGTGTTGGGCAAGGGGGCTTACTGACCATGACCGCGACCGCCGTCGACATCCCGCTCTTCACTTTGGAAGGCCAGCAGGCCGAGATCGGCGCCGAGGTCAAGGCCGCCGCCGCGCGCGTGCTCGACTCGGGCGTCTTCATCCTGGGCCCGGAGAACAAGGCGTTCGACGCCGAGTTCGCGCGGGCCGTCGGCGTCAAATACTCGCTGGGCGTGGATTCCGGCACCTCCGCGCTCGAGCTGGCGCTCGAGGCGGCGGGCGTGGGCCCTGGAGACGAGGTGGTTCTGCCCTCGTTCACGTTCATCGCGACGGCGACGGCCGTCTCCGTCCTCGGCGCCAAGCCCGTGTTCGCGGACGTAGACCCGGAGACCCTGACCTTGGACGCGCGGTCGGCCGAAAAGGCGCTCACGCCCAAGACCAAGGCCGTCGTCGCGGTCCACATCTACGGCCAGCCCGCCGATATGGACCCCTTGCTTTCGCTGGCCAAGTCCCGGCGCCTCGCCCTGATCGAGGACTGCGCCCAGTCGCATCTCGCGACCTACAAGGGCCGCGTCACCGGCTCCATCGGCGACCTCGCCGCCTTCAGCTTCTACCCGTCGAAGAACCTCGGCGCGGCGGGAGACGCCGGCGCGGTCGCGACCAACGACGCCCGCCTGCGCGACCTCGTCGATGAGCTGCGCAACTGCGGCCGCGCGGGCGGCGGCCGCTACCACCACGTCCGCGTCGGCCACAACAGCCGCCTCGACGAGATCCAGGCCGCGATCCTGCGCGTGAAGCTCCCGCGCCTGGAGGCCTGGACCGCCGCGCGGCGCCGCGTCGCCGCGATCTACGACGAGGGCCTGGCCGGCCTGCCGCTGAAGCTGCCGCCGCTCGGCTCCGGGATGAGCCGGCCGGTGTTCCATCTCTACACGGTGCGCTGCGAGCGCCGCGACGCGCTGGCCGAGGACCTGCGCCGCCGCGGCATCGGCACGGGCGTCTACTATCCGACCCCGGTCCATCTCCAGCCCGCCTACGCGGCGCTCGGCGCGCGGGCCGGAGCGCTTCCCGTCACGGAGGCCGCCGCGCGCGAGGTCCTGTCGCTGCCCATGCACGCGGAGCTCTCCGCCGCGGACGCCGGACGAGTCGTCGAGGCGGTGCGCCGCTTCTTCAGATAAATTGGCGCGCATCCTCTACGTCAGCACCTCGACGACGATCGGCGGCGCGGAGAAGACGCTCTACTTCCTGGCCACCTTGCTCGATCCCAAGCGCCATCAAGTCGTCGGCGTAGTCAGCGTCAAGCCCGAGGGCGACTACGCGCGCAAGCTCAAGCAGCAGGGCGTCAAGACCGAATCCCTCGATCTCTCGGGCATGCCGGGGCTCGCCGACGCGAAGCGCCTGGCGGAGATCATCGAGCGCCTGCGCCCGGACATCGTGCACGCCGTGATGTATCAGGCCATCCAGCTCTGCCGCCTGGCCAAGCCCAAGGTGCCCTTCGCCTTCAAGCTCGTCAGCTCCCCGCGCGTGCACTACCGCGCCCGCTCGATCTGGACCCTGCTCGTCGACCGCGCGCTCAAGAACCGCGACGACCTGCTGATCGCCGAGTGCGCCGCGAGCCGCGACTTCCTCGTCCGCCGCCTCGGCTACGCCCCCGGCAAGGTCCGCACGATTCTCAACGGGATCGACCTCGCCGGCTGGCCCGCCTCCAAGACGGACCGCCGCAAGCGCCGCATGGAGCTGCGCCTGGGCGCCGGCGATCTGCTCGTCGGCGCGATCGGCCGGCTCGACAAGCAGAAGGGCTTCTCCACTTTGATCGAGGCCATGGCGCGCCTCAAAAGGACGAGCCTGCGCTGCGTGATCCTAGGCGAGGGCCCCGAGCGGGCCCGGCTCGAGGCCTCGATCCGCCGGCACGAGCTCGAAAAAAGCGTCTGGCTGTACGGCGAGCAGTCCGACGTCGCCGGCTGGCTGTCCGCGTTCGACATCCACTGCCTCCCTTCCCTCTGGGAAGGCCTGCCCAACACCTTGCTCGAGGCCATGGCGCTCGGCCTGCCCGTCGTCGCCTCCGCCATCGATGGCGTGCCCGAGGTCGTCGCGAACGGGAAGAACGGCGTGCTCGTCGCGCCCGCCGCGCCGGCGGCCTTGGCCAAGGCTCTGAAGGACCTCGCCGGCGACCCCGCCCGGCGCGCCGCCCTGGGCGCGGCCGCGCACGCGACGATCATGGAGAAGTTCACCCTGCGGCGCATGATGGACGAGTACCACGACGCGTACGCCGCCGTCGCCTCAACTGTTTCCGGAAACAGTTGAGGCGCCCCCTTAACTTTAAAAGTCCGCGAGCTTGGAAAGCTCGCGTATTGACGCCGTAACAGCCGTCCGCTATACTCCGGAACATCTCGCGCGCGCGTATTAAGGAACGCCGACCTTAATGCGCGGCCTCTCTTTTTTTAGGGGACGCGCGTGACCACAGACAACTTGCTCTCCACCAGATCGAGAAGCATCATCGGCGCGGCGTGGCTCGCGGCCCTCGCGGGCCTGGCATGCCCGACGGCGCGCGCCCAGTTCACCGCGCCTTATGATTCCGATTTCGCTCCCGCCCCCGAAAAGAAGCCCGAGCCGCCGCAAACGGAGCCTCCCCCGGAAAGCGCCGAGCCCGCGCCGGCCGAGCCCTCCGCGCTCGAGCCCGCGGCCGGCGCGCCGGCCGCCCCGGCGTTCCAGCTTCTCGACCGTCCCGCGGGCGCCGGCTTCCTGACCCCCGCTCCCGCCGCGCCGGTCGAGTCCGCGGCGGCCCCGCGCGATCCCGGGGAGGTGCGCGCCGGCATGACGCCCATCCAGTACGACCCCGCCCGCTTCGAGCGCGTGCGCGAACAGGTCGACCGCGGCGAGGAGCCGGGGCAGGAGCGCGCGGGAGGCCCCGGCGGCCCGCTGCTGGTCGACGGGGACGTCTCCCTCTCGACCGCCGCTCCCCGGCCGCCGCCGCCCGAGGTCGAGCTGCCGACCTACGGCACCAGCCTGTCGG
>JACQJQ010000119.1 GCA_016204945.1 Elusimicrobiota bacterium | reverse complement strand
GGCGCCGCTGATCCTCACGACGCGGCCTTCGACGAGGCCGAGCGCCGCGGCGTCGGCGGGCGAGAAGGAGGCGACGTTGCCCCAGGTCGTTTTCGTGATCGGGTCGGGCAGTTCCTGGAGCCAGGGGTTGTTCGCCTGGCGCCCGTCTCCGAGGGAAAGGCCGGCGTAGGCCACGAACTCGTAGCCGCGGCCGGGCGTCTTCGGAGCCTTGATCGCGGAAAGCGGCGACGGATCGAAGGAGGCCTTGCCGGCGCCTCCGTCGAGCGCGACCGCTCCCGCGCGAACCGCGTTTTCCCAGAACTCCTCGAATGAGCCGATCTTCTTTTGACGGGTGAAAACCGACGACCGGAAATGCGCGCGGATCAATTCGTGCGCCGCGGCGCGCCGCCCATCCCATCGCGCGAGCGTCTCGAGCGCGTCGCGAGTGCCGCGCAAGGGCGACAGCGTCGGCTGGGACAGGCTGATCATGCCCGCGTGCGCGTCATGGTCGGCCCAGGACTCGAGCGGGTGGTGCTCCGGGCAGATCACCCGCGCCAGCTTCGCGGTCTCGTCGGGGCGTCCGGCGAGGCTGACGACCAAGCCGACCTTGGCGGCCGCCTCGCGGAATTGCGCGGCGCGCGGGTGGTCCTGCGCGGGATTGCAGCCGCGCACGATGAGCACGGCGACTTCGCCGCGGCGCATCTCGTCCAGGAGCGTCTCGAGCGCTCCGAACTCGCCCTGGGCGACGCGGGACGGCCGCGACAGGTCCGCTATCTGCTCGTAAGCGCCGAGCATGTGGTTGATCCAGTTGGCCGCGGCCTGCGAGGCGACGTCCTCGGCGCCGCATAGGACCACGGAACGGCGGCGTTCGGCCGTCAGCGTCTTCGCGGTCTGAAGCAGGATCGAGCGCGACACGGTCGTCGGGCCGGCGGCGGGCATGCTCCCTTTCCAGCCGGTTTCCTGCGCGATCAGGCGGCCGAGCGCCGCGATGGCGCCGTAGCGCTCGGAGGGCTTGAGCGGGACGCGCAGATCGGCGTTGGCGCCCGTCGGCGACATGCGCGCCTCGAATTGGGCGTGCCAGGACATCAGGTTGAGCTCGGCGTCGGGCTTGCGTCTCGCGGCCCAGTCCCTGGTGAACTGAACCGGCGAGCCCCAGGTTCCGAGAAAGTCGGCGTCGAACGAGACGATGGCCCCGGCCTTGTCGAGATGATAGGTCGGCAGGGCCCGGCGGCCGTGGGTGAGGCGGTGGGCCTCGAGCGAGGCGGTCAAGGAGGGCTCGTCATAAACGACCTGGCGCAAGGTCGGGAAGCGCGCGCGCAGCCGCGCGATTTCGGCCCGGGCCGTCGGGCTGGCCCAGGCGGCGCTGAGAAGGCGGATCGCCTTGCCGGATTGCCGGGCCCTCTCCAAGGCGCGGACGACCTCAAGGTCGGCCGCGTCCCAGTCCGAGGGAAGGCCGCCGATGCGAGGGGCGGCGTAGCGCTGGGAATCGTACAGGTCCAGGAGCGAGGCCTGGCCGCGAGCGCAGAGGCCGCCGCGCGAGACGGGGTGCTCGGGATTGCCTTCCAGCTTGATCGGGCGGCCGTCTCGGACCTTGGCCAGCGCGCCGCACGACGCGGGGCATGCCGAGCAGGTCGTCGCGTACCAGATCGCCTGGCCGGGCGCGGCCTCCTCGGGGCCGGAGAGGGCCGGAACGATCTTCTCGGCGGGCTTCTTGAACTGGCAGCCGCCGGCGGCCAAGGCCGCGAAGCTTCCGGCCATCAGCTGCAGGAAGTCGCGGCGCTTGATGCCGTCGGCCGCGTCGTCCCCGGGCCGTTCCTTAATTTCATCCTGATTCATGGGATTCATCCTTACCAGTGGCAGGCCGCGCAATCGAGCGGTCCCGCGGTCCGTTTCCAGTGCGAAGGCGCGGCCGATTTCGGCTGGCGGTGGCAGTTGACGCACCAGCCCATCGAGAGCGAGGCGGCTTGGCGGACGCGGACCATGTCCTGAACGGGGCCATGGCATTCCTGGCAGCGTATGTTGTTGGCCACGTGCACGCGGTGCGGAAAGTGGACGAAGTCGGGCAGGTCGTGGATCCGGGTCCAGGCGACGCGCGGCGGCGCGGTGCTGGCGCGCGCCTCCCAGATCGCGGCGAAGCGCGCGATCTCTTCGGAAGGCCCGGAGGCGCCCGCGGACTTGCGCACGACGTTATGGCAGTTCATGCACACCGACAGGGGCGGCACGCCGGCCGCGTCGCTGCGCAGGGCGCCGTAGTGGCAGTACAGGCAGTTGATCTTGAGCTTGCCCGCGTGCGTCGCGTGCGAGTAGGCGATCGGCTGCGCGGGGGCGTAGCCCTGCTGATTGCCCAACAGGAGGTGGTGACGGCGCCCGCCCAGGCTCCAGTAGCCGGCGCCCGCGGACAGAGCCAAGAGGATCGCGGCGGGAACGTGAAAGCCCAGCTGCCAGGCGCCGACCGCCAGCGCCAGGCAGACGAGCCCCGCCGCGATTCCCGGAAACCAGGGCGCGAGGCCCTCATCGGGCGTCTTCACCAAAGTCGCGGGGTCCGCGATCTCGGGCTCGGCCTCTTCCTCGGGTCCGACCGTCCCCTTGGACGCCGCGTCGATATAGCTCAACACGCCTTGCGCCTGGGCCTCGCTCAGGTTCGTGGCCTCCATGCGCACGCCGTTGAACTTGGCCAGGAGTTCTTTAGCGGCCGCGTCGTTGTCGAGGTAGTCGCCCGTCTTGGTGATGAAGCCCACGATCCACGCCTTATCGCGGCGCTCGGACACGCCCTTGAGATCGGGGCCGACGCGGTCGCCGCGGCCGATGGTGTGGCACTTGGCGCATTTGGCTTGGAAGAGAGCGGCGTCTTTCTGGAACCGCGAGGGGGCTTCGCCGGCGCGGGCGAGGAACGCCGACAGGAGCAGAAGTTTAATCATCGCTTGGCCTCAATGGTGATCGCGTTGGCGGGGCAAATCTGGGCGCATTCCCCGCAGCCGGTGCAGAGCTCGGCGTCGATGGCGGCCGCGGCGCCGCGGACGCCGAGCGCGACGGCCTTCGGGCTGACCGGGCATTCCGTGACGCAGTAGTCGCATGGCTGGCCTCGGCCCATGTAGCAGCGCGCTCCGTCCACGACGGCCAGGCCGATGCGCGCGGCGGCGCCCGCGGCCGGCGGGACCAGGGCGCCGGTCTTGCAGGCCGCGATGCACGGCAGCCCCGCGCAGAATACGCATGGATTTTCGGCGGGCAGGAGCACGGGGTAGCCTTCCAGGCGCCGGCCGAATTCCGGGCCGGCCTTGCGCACGACCCATTCCGGGCACGCCTTGACGCACTCGTCGCAGCGCGTGCAGAGGCCCAGGAAATCGTTCTCGGCCGCGGCGCCGGGGGGGCGCACGAAGGGCGCGGGAGGGGGCCGGACCGCCGTTCCGGCCGAGTCCTCGAGGAGCGCGACGCCGTCGGCGAGGCTCGAGGTCATGGCCCCGGCCGTCGAGGCCAGTTCCTTGAACATGGCCTGGAAGAAGCCGCGTCGCGAGCAGGCGTTCAGGTCGGCGCTCATCTTACATTCCTGATATCCGCATCTCCATCGGCTGCTTGAGCAGCCACAGGCTGCCCCAGCTGAAGGTCGCCATCGCGATCAGCATCGGAATCTGAACGGCGAGCGCGCCGCATTCCGGGGCGAGGCGCCGGGCCGTTCGCGCCGTGATCCAGAGGCTGTAAAGATGGCCGACGAGAACGAAGAGGACCTGGATGCGCCACAGGCCTTCGAGCGACACCAGGGGCGGGACGGCCCACCGCGCCGTGCCGAACAAGTTCCAACCCCAGCCGAAAGGATCCGAGATCAGCGCCAGGATTTTCGGGCCTTCCATCAAGAAGTGCTCGGCGTTGTGGGCGAGGTGGTAGAACAAGGCGATGGGTAGAAGCGCGTAGGCGAAGCGCAGGGCGACGTCGCGGCGCTCGACGCGCGCCCAGGCCGCCGAGACCATGGCCAGCGCGGCGTAGACGAGCGCCGGAAGGATGAGAAACGCGGCCATCAGCAGCGTGAAGGCGCCGGTAAAGGAAAAGCCGGTCGCCGCCCTCGTCGTTTCGAGCAGAGCGACCCAGGCCGGCGTCATGGTCAGCCCGTGGAAGGCGGTCATCGAGAGAAGAACGAGGGCGAGCGCGGCTTCATCCGCTCGGGGCTTTCCTTCCACGACGAGGTCGGAAGCCCAGGGCCTCAGGTTCAGGGACATGCTGTCCCTGGGGCATGTCTTGAAGCACTCCGCGCACATGGTGCAGTAGGTGTTGAGCTTCATCGCCCGCGGATACTCGAAGGTCGGACATCCGTCGCCGAGCGTGTTTCCTTTCCAACAGTCGAGCGTGCCGCAGCCGGAGCAGGTCTCCCGGGACGCTCTGACCTCCACACTCGAGAACAGCGCGTAGAGCCCGGAGACGCGTCCGACCAGGCAGGCGTGGCGGCAGAAGGACTTGCGCTCGAAAAGAAAGGCCGAGGCGACGGCCATGCCGAGCATGCCGAGCGCGACCCAGGCCGTGGCGCGCGGGATGAGGGTGATCCCCATGCCGAGCTCGACCCAGGTCAAGGCGAGGAAAAGGGCCGAGGCGGGCCAGATGCCGCGCAGGGATTTGGGCCAGGGCAGGCCGAGGCCCAGGCTCCCTCCGCGCGGGCCCCGGAACTTGAGGCGCTCCGCCCAGCCGGCCAGCGCGTCCCATGGGCAGACCGTGCACCAGCCCTTGCCGAGATAAAGCACCGCGAAAATAAGGCCCGTCCACCACACCGTCCAAGTCAGCAGCGGGGCGATGTTCATCGCCGGGCTTTGATTTCCGAACAAGCCGGCGGCGATGACGACGAGAAAGAGCAACGAGGTCGCGGCGCGCGCAACGAGCGGGAATAGGCTCGATGCGAGCGCCCGCCGCAGGGGAGGCCAAGCCGTCAGATTCCAGCGCGCGGCCATCGGGCCCGCGTCCCGGCCGCCGCCGGCAAAAAACTCCATGAGGCCGAAGGAAAGAACGAGGATCACGACAAGCGCCCATTGATACATGCGCGTGGGCAAGCCCCGCATCGTGTGGCTCGGACGCGGCGTCAGCGAGGCCTGGGCGTAGTCGGCCGGCTTGTCGAGGAACGCGGTCCGGCAGTAGGCGCTGCAGAAGTGAAACGCGCGCCCCTGGTAGACGGCTTTATCGGCGCCGGACGCGCGCACGCTCATGCCGCACACGGGGTCGATCGCGCCGCCGCCGGCGGCGGCCGTGGTCGCGGTGCGCGCCATCTCGTTGGCGTCCACGTACACGGTCGAGCCCGATCGGCCGCGGTCGTGAACGATCAGCCCCAGGACAAGCAGGCCGAGCGCGTAGGGCAGAAGCAGGGCCGCGAGGCCGGCCGATCCCGCTCTAGGCCGAGGGATCGCCGGCGCGGCCGGGCGCTGCGGGGCGGCGGCCGGGGTCATGCGATCCTCTCTCGCGCGGCGGCTCGCGCCCGCTTGATCTTCACGGCGCGCACCGCGACGACGAGCGCGAGGAAGCCTCCGCCGAAAAGCGCGACGTCGCGCCAGGGCGAGCCGGGCTCGCCGATGACCATGGGGAAGCGCAGGGTCGAGGTCCCGTCCAGGCCGGGCAGGACGAGGACCACTTCGTAGTTGGCCTCGACGGGGTAGAACACCTGAAACTTATGCAGGCCCATGTCCACGAGGCCCTCGCCCGCGTCCGCGATTTTCTCCTGAAAGCCGAAGATCCTCAGGCGGTGCGCCTCGAGCAGGACCGGCTTCTCATATGGAGCGTTGGTCGCGGGATCGGCGACATAGACGTGGATCTCCGATTTCTCCCCCGGTTTCGGATTTCCCGGGTAGGCGGTCAACGTGACCTCGTAGGGTCCGATCTTGTCGCGCAGGCGCAGCACCGGCGCCTGCGGAAAAGACTTGTCGTAGGCGTAGTGGGGGATGCCGATGATGTGGTGCGCGCGCGCCGGCGGCGCGAGGAGAAGCGCGAATAAAATAAGCAGCGCGGCGTCCGTCCGGGAGAAACGAATGGAGAGAGCGCGGGTCGGACAGGCGTCGACGCAGACGCCGCAGGCGTCGCATTCCGCGCCCGTTTTATCGGTCATCGGCTGGAGCTGCATCGGGCACTTCTGGTCGCAGATCACGCAGTCGATGCAGGCTGATTTCGCGCGCTTGACCCGCAGGAGCTTCCAGCGCGAGAGCGCGCTGTACAGGGCTCCGCCGGGGCACAGGGAGGCGCACCAGAAGCCGGGGGCCAGCGCGACCTCGACGAGGGCGACGAGGCCGAGGAAGAGCATGCCGCCCGTGGCGAAGCCCCAGGGAAAACCGAAGAGGCCGGATTCGGCGCGGTCGAAGAGCACGGTGGCGAAGGAGTGGCACTCGCGGCTGAGGATGGCGGGAGGGTAGATGTGGTGCAGCATGGGCAGGCCGCCGGCCGCCGTGATCGCGGCGGCCGCGCCGAGCAGGGCGTATTTGTTCTTTTTTGAAAAGCGGACGTCGCGCACGGGCAGTTCGAGGAAGGCGACCAGCGCGCGCAACCGCCGGATCAGCGGCAGAAGAATTCCGACGGGACAGATCCAGCCGCAGTAGACGCGGCCGAGAAGCACGGTCGCGATCAGGGGAATGATCGCCCCGACGGCGAGCACGGAGAGAAGGCTTCCCGCGGCGAGCGCGCTTTCCGACGCGGCGAGCAGATCGGTGAGGGATACCCCGAACACCCGGGCCGACCATGGCACCGAGCCGACGAAATTGTCCGCGCGGGCGAGCAAGGCTTTGCGGGGGCGACGCCCCGCGACGCCGCTTTCTTCCATCGGCAGGCCCGCGCGCATCAGCGCGTCGGTGCCGCGCAGGATCAGGCCGGCGGCGCTGCCTTCCCAGAGCGAGAGCATCTTCTCGGTCTGGCGCGCCCAAAGGTAGTGGCCGTAGCGCGCGATGAAGGGGAAGAGAACGACGGAGGCCAGCACGAGCGCCTGGACAGCGCGCCGCCACGGCCAGATCATGCGCTTCACGACCAGGACCTCGAGCTGCGCACGCGGATCGCGCGGCCGTCCTTCTGATCGCGGACGATGCAGGCTTCTTCGCACAGGCCGCAGCCCGCGCAGGAATCGTCATGCACCTCCGGGGCGTTGTGCTTTCCCTGCGTGATCGCCTTGCCCTTGAGCGGGCAGATCGTGAAGCAGGCGCCGCAAACGCCGGTGCCGTTGTGGCTGACGCACAGGCGTTTGTCCACGACGGCCGTACCCATGCGGGCGTCGGACATGGACCGAAGCGGCTTGAGGGCTCTCGTGGGACAGGCCTTTCCGCAGGCGAGGCAGAGATCGCATGCCGAGGTTTCAGCGATGATATAAGGGGTGTGGGCCGTGCGCCCCGCCGCGCGCGGCGCCAGGAGGATGGCGTCGGTCTCGCAGGCCTCGGCGCAGCGCTGGCAGCGGATGCAGCGGGCGAGGAACTCGCTTTCCTCGGCGGCGCCGGGCGGGCGCAGCAGGCCGCGACGGACGAGGTCGGGCGGAACGCGTGACGCGGGAACGCTCTCGCCGCAGCGCATCAGGCTCAGCAAGGCGCCGAAGCCTGTCGCCGCGGCGGCGCTCTGGAGGAGCATTCGGCGGCGCGTCATCGCCTCAGGCATCGGCGACCACCATGATGGCCTGGGGATAGCGTATGCAGGAGCGCTCGCAGAGGCCGCAGCCCACGCAGAAGTTTGAGTCGAAGATCGGGCGCTCTCCCTGTCCGGTCTTCATCGCCGTGCCCGGGAAGGGGCAAGCGCGGATGCAGACGCCGCAGGTCTTGTTGTTGTAGGAATAGCACAGGTTCTTGTCGAGGCGCGCCCGGCCCATGCGCACCTTCGTCGTCACCTCGGTCTTCAGGAGTTTGGCGAGCGCTCCGGTCGGGCAGACCTCCGTGCACCTCAGGTAGTCGCCACTCACCTTCTGGCAGAGGTTGCAAGCCTGCTGCCGCGGTAGGACGATCGGCGTGCCGTCGTCCCCCGGCCCGGGCTTGAGCGAGAACTTCTCCCCGTTGGCCTCGGTGAACATCATGATCGCCTGGCTCGGGCATGCGTCGCCGCAGCGACCGCAGCGGATGCAGCGCGACAGAAACTCGTCCTTCTCCAGCGCTCCGGGGGGGCGGATCACGCCCGTCTCGGCCGCGGCGGGGCGCAGCAGAGCGGTCCCGGCGGCCAAAGCCGCCCCGGTGGCCGCCGCGTTCTTGAGAAACTCTCGCCGAGTCAGCTCGGACATGTGGAGACGGGCTCCTCGATCAGGCGATCTTCTCCAGGCGCATGGCGATCTTCTTGTAGTCGGCTTGCCCGGACACGGGATCCCAGGCGCGGGCGCTCACGGCGTTGACCAGCCAGCGGTTCTTCGCCGGATCGGAGCTGTCCGCCACCGAGAGGTTCCAGGGGCTGAACATGTAGCCGGCGGGGACCTGCGAGCGCGCCGGCTTGACCATCGAGTCCGTCCCGACCGAGACGCGGCCCTCGTAGGAGCCGCGGCGCGTGACGATCCTCACGTTCTCGCCGTCCTCGAGGCCCCAGCGCTTGGCGTCCTCCGGGTTGACCTCGACGTACTGCTCGGGCACGAGCTTGAGCGTCGTCGGACCTTGAATGGTCTTGGCCGAATGGAAGTGCTCATAGACGATGCCCAGGCCGAGCCAGAAGGGATACTTGTTTTCCTTGGCGGCGTCGGCGAGCGTCTTGCTCGGGTCATCGTAGAAGTCGAGGTCGGGAATCTCCGGCGGCAGGGCGTTGTCTCGGGCTTTCAAGAGCAGGTCCATGTTGTCCATGAGGAACGGCTGCTTCTCCGCCGCATCGAGCATCTCCTTATTCGTCGCGCCTTGGCGCTTCTTGAGCCCGGCGGCTTCGCCGAAGCCCATGAGCTTTCCGCACGTGTCCTTGAGCGTCGAGTAATTCTGCTCGCACAGCTTGAATTTCGCTTTGCCGTTGGCGTGCGCGAAATTTCCGTAGGGCTGGCCGGCCCAACCCTCCTGGCCCATGTAGCGGCGCGGCGTGCCGCCTTTCTTGGCGATCTCATAGGTCGGCGCGGGCCACTGGATCCCGCGCAGGCGGCGCATCTGCTCGTAAAGGCCGATGCCGTCCCGCTTCTCGACCTCGAGCATGCCGGTGAGGTCCGCATCCGATCCCTTCGACGCCTTCTCGATGTCGCGGAAGACGTCCTCGGGGTCGTAGAACCTCTGGCCGTAGCGGTTCTTGAGGGTCTTTTTATAGGGGAAGATCCTGTCCGCATCGAGGCCGAGCGCGCGGGCGAGCGACTTGGACTTGTCGATGGCCAGGTCCATATCGGGGAGGGCCTCGAGGAGAGGCCGGCCCTTCTCGTTCTTGCCGACCATGACGCCGTCGCAGACGTAGAGGCGCCGTTCGCTTTGGATATAGGTCCCGCCCGTCCACTCGCCCCAGGTGATCGCGGGGAACACGACGTCGGCGTACAGCAGGTTCGGCGCGTGGCGGTAGATGTCCTGGACGACGACGAACATCTTCGTGAGCGCCGGACGCACGAGCGTGTTGAGGTCGGGCATGTGCACGTGCGTCGTGTACATCCAGAACATGGCCTTGAGGTCGCCCTTGAGCGCGCGCTCCATCATGGGGATGACCATGGTCGGCTTCTGCTTGAAGGTGAGATCGAGGCGGCCTTCGGGCAGGCGCCAGCTTTCGTTGATGTGCCTGCGCCAGGGCTCGTTGTCGAGGCCCTTATTGAACGGAAGGCGCCCGGTCAGGCCGCCCATGAGGCGCTCGCTCATGGCGTTGGGCTGCCCCGTCTGGGAATGCGAGCCGCAGCCGGGGCGCCCGAGGTTGCCCGTGAGCAGGTGCAGATTGATGATCGAGATGGTGTTGTGCTGGCCGTGGATCATCTGGTTGTAGCCGATGCCCCAGAAGGTCAGGCAGCCGCCCTTGCCGCGCTTGCGGCCCTTGATCGAGGCCTCGGCGAAGAGCTTGGCGACGTTCTCGATCTGCTCGACGGTGACGCGGCCGCGGTCGATGGGCTTGAGCTCGGCGACGACCTGCCGCGGGGAGTAGCGGGCCTTGACGCCCTCGATGTACTCGCGCCAGCCGTCGGCGTTCTTGTCGAGCCATTCAGGAGGCATGACGGCCTCGGGGTGCTTGGTGACGATCACGTGGGCGATGGCGTTGAGGTAGGAGATGTCGCCGTTGATCGTCTGGAAGTGAAAGGAGCTGCGCGGGTCGATTTCCTCCAGGCCCTGCACTGTGCCGGTGCGGCGGGGGTCGGAAACGAGGGTGGGAATCCCTTTTTCGCGCTTGTGGTCGGCGACGCGCCAAAACAGGATCGGATGCGCCTCGCGGGCGTTGTGGCCCCAGAACGAGATGAAATCCGCCAGCTCGACGTCGTCGTAGGAGGTGGGCGGGGTGTCGGAGCCGTAGGAGGCGAAGTAGCCCGTGGCCGCCGAGGTCATGCACATGCGGGCGTTGGCCTCGATCGAGTTTGAGGCGAGGACGCCCTTCATCAGGAGATTCTCGATCCACTGGGCTTCCATGGTCAGCTGGCCCGATCCGTTGAGGCCGACCGCGCCGCCGCCCTGCGTCTTGACGATCTCGGCGATGCGCTCGGTGACGAGCTCCTCGGCTTCCTCGTAGCTGGCTTCGCGATACACCGACTCGTCGTAGCGGCCCTTGGTCTCGGAGACTCGGCCGCGAAGGGGGTCGCTCATGTCCTTGCGAATGAGGCACTTCTCGAGACGGTCGCGGTAGATGGGTTCCTGGGCGTTGAGGCCCTTGATGCACATCACGCCCTTGTTGGTGGGGTGGAGCTTGTCGGGGACCATGCCGACGATGGTGTCGCCCTCGACCTGGATCAGGGTGCCGCAGCCGACGCCGCAGTAGGGGCACTGGGACTGGAGCTCGCGGCGGAACTTTCCGCCCATGACCTTGGAGACGTCGGCCGCCGTGGCCAGCTCGCCGGGAAGCTGGGAAACGCCCAACGCCGCGGCGGCGACGCCGCTCGCCTTGAGAAAATCCCTGCGCGACAGGTCCGACTTCTCTTTCTTCTTGTCCATGAAGCCTCCGAATCTAGAAATTGAACGCGGCCTGGAAGAACCCCCAGTCGCGGTCCCCGCGCGTCGTCGTCGCCTTCACGTAGGAGCCCGCGAAAAAGCGCGAATAGCCGAACCACAGCGTGATCAGTTCCCGGAACTTGCCCTTCACGTGCAGGTCCAGCTCGTTGCCGATGTCCTTGCCCGGCGCGCCCGTGGCCGAGCGC
>JACQJQ010000118.1 GCA_016204945.1 Elusimicrobiota bacterium | reverse complement strand
TGCTCGACGAGCCGACCAACGACCTCGACCTGCAGTCGCTCGAGGTCCTCGAGAACGCCATGATGGAGTTCCCCGGCGCGCTCGTCTTGGTGACTCACGACCGGTATCTTCTTGAGAGGGTCTCCCAGCGCATCCTGGCGCTTGACGGCCGGGGTGGCGCCAATTTTTATGCCGATCTCGCGCAGTGGGAGGCGGCGCGCTCGGAGTCGGATTCTCTCGGCGTCCCGCACCCGGTCGCGGCGCCCGCCCCCGCGAAAAGGGAACTGTCGCCCAAGGAGGCCAAGGAGCTCCAGAAAATGGAGGCGAGCATCAAGGCCGCGGAGAACAGGGCCGCGGCGGCGCGCGCGGCGCTCGAGGATCCCGCGGTCGCGGCCGACGCCCCCGAGCTGATCAAGCGGCAGGCGTCGCTCGATGAGGCGCGACGGGAGGTCGAGACGCTGTATGAGCGCTGGAACGACCTGGAAAGCCGGCGTCTTTGAACCGAGGGCGCGAAAAGCTACCATGAACGTCATGCGTTTTCGCCCCTGGGTCTTGTGCCTGCTCCTGCCGCTCGGCGCGGCCTGCGGCCGGGAGGAGGACGCCGCCTTCGCGCGCGAAGCCCATCTTTTGCGCGCCTCGCGCAACGGCGATTTGAAGGCGATCCGATCCTTGCTCGATCAGGGCGTGGACATCGAGACTCGCAATCCCGGCGACGGTTGGACGCCCCTGACGTGGGCGGCGGTCCGGGGAAACGCGGAGGGCGTGCGCCTTCTGCTGGCCCGCGGGGCCGACGCCGAATCGCGCGACCGCAAGGGCCTGACTCCGCTGATGGCCGCGGCGCGCTGGGGGCGCACGGACGGCGTGGCCGCCATGCTCGAGGGGGGCGCGCGCGTCGGCGCCGTGGACCTCAACGGCTGGAACGCGCTGATGTGGGCGGCATTCAAGGGGCAGACGGAGATGGCCGCCTTTCTGCTCGACCGGGGCGCCTACCTCGAGGGGCGCGACCCCGACGGGAGAAGCCCCCTCATGCTGGCCGCGATGAAGGGCCATGAGAAGACGGTCGAGCTCCTGCTCTCCCGCGGGGCCGCGACGGGCGTGCGCGCCTCCACGGGGGGCGAAACGGCGGCGGAGCTGGCCGAGAAAAACGGCCACGGCGACGTCGCGCGGATGATCCGCTCGCGGGCCTCCGCGAGCCGGTAAATATTCGGCAAATCCCCTTGCGCGGGGGCCCCCTCGGGCCTATACTGGGGGCATGACCGTCAAGGTGAAATCGGTCCTTTCCGCCGTCTCCGACGCCCTCGAGGCCGCCGCGGGCTACGCCCTTGTCGCCGTCGGCCTCTATGCCGCCCTCTTCATCGACATCACCGGCGGCGGCTCCTTGTGGAAGATGGCGAGCCATATCCGGGACACCTCCCGGGAGGGAGTCGAGTCCCCGAACGCGACGCGCATCATCAAGGTTCCCGTTCGGCCGGACGTCGAGAAGCTCCCCGAGGATCGTTTTTTGGCCGTTTTCGACGATTCGACGCCCGGAACGGTCTCCGCCCCCTATCAGGCTCCCGAGGCGCTCGCCCCGCGCCCGTCCGCTCCCGCCGACCCCAAGCCCGATGAGACCTGGAAGCGCGGCCTCAAGGGCGAATTGAGGCGGGTCTCGGTGTACGGCGACGGGGAGGAGACGAGTTCCGCATCCCTATCCGCCGGCGCCGCCGTCCGCGCGGAGCCCGTCGCGGAGCCGGCGGTGGTTGCGGCGGAGGGCTCGGCGGCTCGCGCGGAAACGGCGGCCGCGGCGCGGCCGGGGACGGGCTCGCGCCTGTCGCGGGGCGCGCTGTCCGCCTCGGACACCTCGCGCAACGTCCGCTAAAGGGGGAGAAGCAGCCCGACGCCCGCGCCGAGGACGGCCAAGGTCTCGAGGTCGAGCTTCTCCGGCATAAACGCCCCTTGAAACTGCGCGAATGAGCGGGGAATCCACGCCTCGAGCAGGCGTCCGAAACCGCGGTCGACGACCACGTAGGCGTCGCCGCGCTCGGGCGATACCCGCAGGTCGACCCGGCGGGAGCCGACCCGCCCATCGATGAGGAATTCCGAACCGAAGCGGCGAACTTGGACCAGGACTTGCGCGCTTCTGAGCATATGGCCGAAGCTCGGATCATTGCCCGACACGGGCCTGGATTCAAAGGCGAACGGCTTGCCGCCGACGCGGCCGTAAAAGTCCATCCGGCCGTCGACGCCGGGCCGGGAGTTCAGCTGGATGCCGAGCCCGGGATCCAGCACCTCGATCCAGGAGCCCATCGGCGAATTGCTGACCCGCAGGTCCACCGCGGACGCCGCGGCGGGAGCGGACGCGCCCAGGATCAGCGCGAATGAAACGGCGAAGGTCCGCGTCATTTCCGCTCGCCCTGCGGCGGCGTGAACGGCGCGGCGAAATCCTTGCCGGTGATCGCCACGGACTCGACCGACGCGGCGGGAAAGCGCAGGCGCTCCTCGGAGTCCTTCGGGATCATCTCGATGTACGCCTCGCCCTTCAGCGGCGCGAGCTCTCGGTTGAACAGGTAGCCCTCCAGCGCCCTGCCGTCGGCGAAGCGGACGGTCACGTGGCCGCGGAAGTCGAAGGCCTCGTCGATCTGCGCGGCGACCTTATTTGAAAGGGTCATGGTTTCTCCTATCCGATGAGAGCCGCCAGGCTCGCCACGGTCTTATCCCAGTCGCCGTCGACGGCTCCGCCCTGCGCGAAGTCCGCGCGTCCGCCCGCCGAGCCGCCGAGAGCGGCGGCGAAGGCCTTGGCGATCTTGGCCGCGTCCACGCCTTTGGCCGCCATGTCCGGCGTGGCCGCGAGCACGAAGGACAGCTTCCCCTCGCCGGGCGCGGCGAGGAAGACGAGGCCGGAGCCGACCTCGGCCTTGATCTTGTCCGAGAGCCCGCGCAGGGATTTCGGGTCGGCGCCCTCGAGGCGCTGCAGGATGAGCTTGACGCCCTTGATCTCGACGGTCTTCTTGCCCGTTTCGGCCCGCGCCGCAAGGCGCGAGGCCTTCAGCTGGGCGAGCCTGTTCTCCAGCGCCTTGAGCCCCTCCGCGGCCTCGGCCTTGCCGCCGAGCGCGCGCACCTGCTCCGCGAGCGCGGCGGCCTTCGCGCGCGCCGCGCCGTCCGCCTGCAGCTTCGCGGCGCGCTGCGCCGCGGCGTGCTCCTCGACGGCCCTGCCGGCGAGCGCCTCGATGCGGCGCACGCCGGAGGACGCGGAGGATTCCTTGATGATCTTGAACGCGAGGATTTCGGACGTGTTGTCCACGTGCGTTCCGCCGCACAGCTCCAAGCTGAAGCGGTTCTTCGGCTCGCTCCAGCCTTTCGGCCCGATGAGCAGGAAGCGGGGCTCGGGGCCGTAGTCCTCGCCGAGCAAGGTCGTGGCGCCGAATTCCTGGACCTTGGAGACGGGATGGCATCGCGGCGCGACCGGGTGCGCCGCCTTGATCTCGTCATTGACGATCTTCTCGATCTTGGTCAATTCATCGGGCGTCAGCGCCTTGGGATGCGTGAAGTCGAAGCGCAGCTTGTCGGGACCGACGTAGGAGCCGGCCTGGCGCACGTGCGCCCCGAGCACGCGCCTGAGCGCCTCGTTCATCAGGTGGGTCGCGGTATGGTGCGGCTTGATGCGCGCGCGGCGCACCGCGTCCACCTGCGCGACGACCGGGGTCCCCGCCTTGAGCTTCTCTGTGATCCTAACCGCATGTAGGTGCGTTTGCGCGTACTTCGTCGTGTTGAGCACTTCGGCGAGGATGGTCTTGCCGTCCGCCGAGAGAAGATGGCCGGTATCGCCGACTTGCCCGCCTCCTTCGGCATAGAAGGGGCTTCGCGCGAGAGTCAAAATACCCGCGACGGGGTCGTGCTCCAAAACCTCGGTTTGGATTTCGGTCCTGTCGTACCCGACGAATTCGGTGGGTGTGAAGGTGACCGTCGTCCCCGAGGCTCCGAAAACCAACTTCGACGACGCGCGGGCGATTTCCGCCGCCTTTTCCTTCGCCGCGTCGAATCCGCTTTCGTCGACCGCGACGCCCCTGGAAAGACAAATTTCCTTGGTGAGCTCCAGCGGGAAGCCGAAGGTCTCGTACAGATGAAAGGCCTGATCGCCGCCGATCGTCCTCGCGCCCTTGTCGATGATCTTGTTGAGCTCGGCCTCGCCCCCGTCCAGCGTTTCTCGAAACTTCGACTCCTCGGTCCTCATCGCGGTTTGGACGTGCGGGAGGGCGGACTTGAGCTCGGGATAGCCGGGCGCGAAGATGTCGATCGCGGCGGGGACCAGGAGATGCAGGAACGGGCGGTCGAAGCCCATGAGCTGTCCGTAGCGCGCCGCGCGGCGCACGAGGCGGCGCAGGACGTAGCCGCGCTCGACGTTCGAGGGGATGATGCCCTCGCTCATGAGCATGGTCGCCGCGCGGGCGTGGTCGGCGATGACGCGAAAGCCCAGGGCGTGCCGGGGGTCTCTCGGGTCGGCGCCGATGATTTCGGCCGCCTGAGCGACGATCGGCGCGAACAGGTCGGTATGAAAAGGAGACTTCGTCGCCTGCGCGCAGAACGCGAGGCGCTCCAGGCCCATGCCCGTGTCGATGCACGGCTGCGCGAGGGGCTTCAGCGAGCCGTCGGGCTGGCGATCGAAGCCGGTGAACACGAGGTTCCAGATCTCGATGTAGCGGTCGCCGTCGCCGCCGACCACGTCGTCCTTGCCCGAGGCGAACTCGGCTCCGAGGTCGTAGTAGATTTCGGAGCACGGCCCGCAGGGCCCCGTCGGGCCCATGTTCCAGAAGTTGGTGTCCTCGCCCAAGCGCACGGCCGCGTTCGGGGCGCCGACCTTTCGCCACAGCTCGGCGGCCTCGTCGTCCTCCTTGAAGACGGTCGGGTGGAGGCGCTTGGGATCGAGGCCGGCTTCCTTGGTCAGAAATTCCCACGCCCAGGCGACGGCTTCCTTCTTGAAGTAGTCGCCGAACGAAAAATTGCCGAGCATCTCGAAGAAGGTCATGTGGCGCAAGGTCGTGCCGACGCGCTCGATGTCGGTCGTGCGGAAGCACTTCTGCGAGGAGGTCGCGCGCTTGAGGTCGGCCTTCAGGCCCAGGAAATAGGGCTTGAACGGCACCATCCCGGCCGAGTTGAACATCAAGGTCGCGTCGCCCTGCGGGACGATCGGCGCCGAGGCCTTGAGCGCGTGGCCGTTCCTGACGAAGAAATCGAGATAGCCGGCGCGAAGCTGCGAGCTTGTCTTCATGGGAGCGTCAGGTCTGCCAATTCGTTGAATTCCCTACTGGCCGTGGCACTTCTTGAACTTTTTTCCGGAGCCGCAGTGGCAGGGGTCGTTGCGGCCCGTATCGGGACCGCTGTTGACGCGGGTTTCGGGCTTGGGGGACTTGCCGTCCACGAAGAGCCAGGCGGCGCCTTCCTTGCGGAAGGTGGCGATCTCGCGGTGCTCGTAGTCCCGGCCGTCCTGGGAGAAGCCGGCGACGAAGCTGACGACGCCGGTCTCGTCGTCCGGGCCCCCGTCCTTCGTCGCGATCACGGACAGCCCCCTCCAGACGCTGTCCCGGGCCCATTTCTCGGAGGCCTTGCGGTCGAAGTCGGCGCGGCTTTCGGGCGCGTGCGACTTTTCGATGAAGTCGATCCGGCCGGTGGCGTAGCTCGTGTAGCGCGCGCGCATCAGGGCCTCGGCGGTCGGGGCCGCGGCTTTGCCCGAGACGTAGGGCTCGCAGCAGGCCGCGAGGGGCTTCTTGCTTCCGCAGGGGCAGTCGGGGCCGGCGCTCATGGGAAGGATTTTAACACATCCCCGGCCCATCCCGGACTACGGCGGTTCGGCGCCTCGGCGCACATCGTAGCCCGCTTTTTTCAAGCGCTCCATGAAGTCGGAAAAGGACATGGAGGATTCGAGGGCGCCGCGCAGGGTGCCTTCCTCCTCCGGCGCGAGCGCGCTGGCGGTCAGAAAAGGGTGGATCGGAGGCTTAGTGCCGGCGGGAAGAAGGGCGGTGCTGTGCAGGGGACCGGGACCTTCCTCGAAGCGGAGCACCGCGCGCTCGCCCCGGTAGGCGGTCCAGACCGGCGGCGCTGCAGGCTCCTGCGCGGACCGCCCGCAGGCGCACGCGGCGAACGCTAAGAGCAGGAGCGCCCTTCTCATTTTTTTTCTTGGTGGCGTCCCGGCCGTCCGTACACCGACATGCACAGTCGGAAAAGGTCGGAATCGGCGCGATAGAGAGACAGGGGAGTCTCTTTGAACGGGACCGCGTTTGCTGAAGTCTTGTAGTACGTGTAGCCGGCGCCGAAGAAGGCGGCGGTGGCTTGCGCGTACATCTCCAAGTCGTTGGAGTTCGCGTAGGCGTCGAGGCCTGTTTTCTGCGGCCGCCTCATCGCCGCGTCGTAAATCCTCTTGACGCGCTTTCCGGTCGGCGGGTCTCCCCGGAGCAGACGCTCGATCCTCTCGGTCCAACCGTTCGGCGGAGGGGGCGTGTACGCAAGCCCGTAAGAATGGACCGCGTGGCCGTATTCGTGGAAGAAGGTAAAGCCCTTGCCGTAGCCGTCGGCGCCGACCATGTTTTCCTCGGGGACCGCAGCCGCGTAGCCGGGTTTGTCTTGTCCCATCGGCACGTTCGCGACGGCGCGCACGTCGCTCCATGAGCGTCCATCAAAAGTTTTCATTTCCCTAAGGTGCGTGAACGGAGCCACGTCGGTGAGCTTCTTATCCTTGGGAATGAGCGCGAGATGCTGCCCGTTGACCACGAGATTGCCCAGCGTGTCGACGTCCAAGTGCTCCAGCAGGTCTCTGTAGCGCGCTCTGAGATAAGCGATTGCCTCGGGCGCGGAGCCATTGTCCATCAAGCGCCTTTCAAGGGAGATAATGTAGGAGGTTTTCGACCGATCGGTGGGGAGGCCCGGCGGCGGGGAGCGCTTGGACCGGGCTCGGGGAACGCTCATGGCCGGCGGAGATTCCGCGGGCGCAGCGGAGTCCGGGCCCGGCGAGGCCGAGGCGGCGCGCTCACCGTACAGCGTCGCGACGTCGTCGGCGAGCGCCGCCCCCACGCGTTCGGAGGCGGCGTTCACGCTCGCATCGGCGCGGCGCAGCGCCTGCGGCCGGGCCTCGGCCTGCGACTGAACTCCGGGCGCGGGAAAGGCGCGCCGGCCCATGCGGAGGGCGGCGTCGGCCGTTCCGGTTTGGGCGCATAATGCGGCCCAGTCGTCCGGTGCGATCCCCCAGTGCGCGAAAAAGGAATCCCGGTAGGCGTCCAGGCACTCGGAAGGCTGGAACGGCGCGGGCGCCGCGGCGCAGAGCGACAGGACGAGGACGAGCGGCGGGGCCGCGGCGGGGCGCATATGCAAAAGGTGACCCCCCCAGGGTAACCCCGCCTCGCGCGGAGCGTCAAGACCTATTTCCGCTCGAAAAAACGCGTTCCGCACAAGAGCTCAAAGTTTCCGGACTTTTGAAGGCTTGCGTCAATAAAAACGCCGTTTGCCGGCGCACAAACCTTGTCGGCGTTTTTCGCGCCTCCAGTCGGCTTCCTCACTGAGCAGGGCCCCGACTTCCTCCGAAAGCTCCGCTACGTCAAGGCGCAAGCGATAGCCCAGGCCTTCAAATAGTTTGTCCCAAGTTGACAGCCGAGCGTCTTTCCCGCTCTCCGCGCGATTGACGACCGAAACGTTCACGCCGGCTTGATCGGCGAGTTGAAGCTGCGAAATGCCGCGGTCACACCGCAATTGCTTGAGTAAAGAAGCCATGTGACCGTTGGGGTTTGCAGTATCCATCACTCCATACGATCGTACCCCCGAAAAAGTTCCCGCGGCTCTGATGCTTTGCCTCCGTGGTTCTTTGCTTTAAAGCAATCGGAAGCTGAATAAATGGCTTTATTGACTGCGTTTTGGGCTCGTTTTGCTTTAAAGCAAAGAACCAAGCGGGCAACGAGGAACTCCGGGGAGCCGGGGCCTCTAAAAATCCGGGAACTTGGAGGACAAGAGCCGTTGACAGGCCCGAAGGAGTCTGTTATAACATGGCCGACGGGAAAACCGCATGCGTAAAAAGATCCTCGCCGCCCTGGCCCGACGCCTGACCGTCCTCGTCATTCCCCAGACCCAGATGAAGCCCTGGCGCTGGCAATGCTCGACGGGCTTTTTTATTTTTTGGCTGGGCCTCTGGTCGCTGATGACCGTCGGCGCGGGGATCGTGGCCGGGCGGCACGTCGATTACTGGATCACCAAGGCCGACAACCAGGTCATGCTGACCAAGATGACCCGCCTGGCCCAGGAGATGGAGCGCGCGCGCTACGCCTTAGACCAGGCTCGGAGCACCGACCGCCAGCTGCGGGGCCTGCTCACGATGGCCGGCAGCCGCGACCCGATCGAGGCCGCGACCGGCGTCGGCGGGCCGACTTTGGCCGACCGTCTGAGCCTCGGCAAGATGCTGGGCGGCGGGGCTTCCGGCATCCGCCAGGCCGATTGGCACCGGGAGATCGCGCGCCTGCGCCGCGACGCGGAGGGCCGCCTGGCGAGTTTCCAGGAAATCGGCTGGTACGTGGGCAACCAGAAGAGCCTGCGCAACGCGACGCCGAGCCTTTGGCCCACGGAGGGCTCGATCACCTCCTTGTTCGGCTACCGCTTCTCCCCGATGCACCGCGGCGACGGCGAGGCCGGGGAGTTCCACGCCGGGCTGGACATCGCCAACGCCGCCGACACGCTCGTGCACGCGACCGCCGACGGCACCGTGCGCTTTTCGGGCTGGACCCAGGGCTACGGCAACATGGTCGTCATCGATCACGGCTACGGCGTCAGCACTTTGTACGGCCACACCTCGAAGGCGCTCGTGAAAGGCGGCGATCGCGTCATGCGCGGCCAAGTGATCGCGTACATGGGCACCACCGGCCGTTCGACCGGCGCGCATCTGCACTACGAGGTCTGGCGCCAGGGCCGTCCCGTCAACCCCATGTCCTACCTGAAAGTGCGATCCGGGCCCGACCTCTTCGGCTTCGCGCAGAACGGCTCGAAGGCCCGCTCCTGATGTTCGGCGAGAGGGGACGCGGCGACGCGCGCGAGGGCCTGACCTTGATCAGCGAGGACGCTTTCTTCCACGGCGCCCTCGTCGTCAAGGGCTCCCTGCGCATCGAGGGCTCCTTCGAGGGCGACATCTCGGACGCCGTGGACGTGGAGGTGGGCGCGAAGGGCCGCGTGGTCGGCAACCTCGCGGCCGAGACGATCATGATCGCCGGCGAGGTCCTCGGCGACATCGTGGCCGCGCGCTCCCTGGAGATCCTCGCGAGCGGCCGCGTGACCGGAGACGTGCGCACCCCGAAGCTTAAGGTCGAGGAGGGGGCGTTCTACGACGGCTCCTGCTCGATGGGCGCGGGAGAAGACAAGCCCCGACGGCGGCGTTCGCGCGATTCGCTGGACGCGGCCCAGCCGACCGACGCCGTCTCCTAAAGGACAACCCCATGATCTCGCTGCTGCGCCGCCATCAGAAAAGCCTTTTCGTCGCGGTCATCTCCGTTTTCCTCTCCGGGACGTTCGTCGGCCTCGGGGGCCTCTACTTCACGAGCCGCGACAACGACGGCGCCGTGGCCCGCATCGGCGCCAGCAAGATCCCCGCCCAGAAGCTGCTGCTGCGCGTCAACCAATACGCCGACGCGCTGCGCGAGAAGGGCACGGAGGTCGACGACGCGATGATGTCGCGCCTCAAGAGGGAGATGCTGCAGGACATGATGGTCGAGGAGATGCTGGCGCTCAAGGCCGACGAGCTGGGCCTCAGGGTCACCAACGACGAGCTGTCCCGGGACATCCGCGCGACGCCGGCGTTCCAGCGCGGCGGGCAGTTCGATCAGGACGCGTATTTCCAGCAGGTGCGCTCGATCTTCCGCGAGACCCCGCAGGAGTACGAGCGCTCGCGGCGCAAGTCCATCAAGAGCGGCCGGCTCAAGCAGCTGCTCTACCGCATGTCGAAGGCCCCGCCGTCCGAGGTGGACGCCGTCTACGCGCAGGCCGTGAAGTCCGCGCCCAAGAAGGACGCGGCCAAGATCACCAAGGAGGCCGTCGCCCAGAACCTTCAGCAGCAGCGCGCCGTGGAGCTGATCAACCAGTGCCTCCGGCAGATCTCCACCCAGATCGAGCATCAGCAGTGGTTCGAGCGCGTCGAGGGGGGCGCCAACTCGTGAACGACATCCTCGTCGTCGGCTCCGTGGCGCTCGACTCCGTCAGGACGACCGTCGGCCGCAGCGTCGAGGCGCTCGGCGGCTCGGCCACCTACTTTTCGCTCTCCGCGAGCTATTTCTCCAAGGTCGCCCTCGTCGGCGTGGTCGGCGAGGACTTCCCGCGCGGGCATCGCCGCACGCTGGAGCGGCGCGGCGTGAACCTCGCGGGACTGAAGGTCGCCAAGGGCAAGACCTTCCGCTGGGCCGGCAGCTACGGCAAGGACGCCGCCGTCGCCAAGACCATCGCCACGCACTTGAACGTCTTCAACGAGTTCAAGCCGGTCCTGACCGAGGCCCAGCGCAAGCTCCCGGTCGTATTCCTGGCGAACATCGATCCCGAGCTGCAGGCCTCCGTGCTCGCGCAGATGCGGGCGCCCGCGCTCGTCGCCTGCGACACGATGAACTACTGGATCGACTCCAAGCCCGCGGCGATCAGGAAGCTTCTCGCCAAGGTGGACGTGTTCTTCTCCAACGACCAGGAGGCGATGAAGCTCACGGGCGCGCCCAACGCGCTGCAGGCCGCCGAGACGCTGATCGGCTGGGGCCCGAAGGTCGTCGTCGTCAAGAAGGGCGAGCACGGCGCGCTGATGGCGGTCGGCGCCAAGTTCTTCGTCTTTCCGGCGTATCCCCTGGCGCGCATCAAGGATCCGACGGGCGCGGGCGACACCTTCGCCGGCGGCTTTCTGGGCTACCTGGCGTCGACGCGGGCTTACCGCGACGCGGGCCACCTGAAGCGCGCGATGGCGTACGGCACGACGATGGCCTCGTTCAACGTCCAGGATTTTTCGACGAAGAACATCGAGACTTTGGACCGCGAGATCATCGACGAGCGCTTCCATGACCTGGCGGAGCGCATGACGGTGCCCCGCGCCGACGAGTTCCTCAAGGGCCGGCGCGCCGTCGCGGCGTGATCCGGCTCGAGGGCCTGGGAAAGGACTTCGGCGCCCATCCGGCTGTCTCCGGCCTCGATCTCGAGGTGCGTCCGGGCGAGATCTTCGGCTTTCTCGGCCCCAACGGCGCCGGCAAGACGACGACCGTCAAGATGATGACCGGCCTGCTCAAGCCCACCGCGGGCCGCGTCCTGATCGACGGCCTCGACTTGGCGGCCGATCCCATCGCGGCCAAGCGCGCGATGGGCCTCGTTCCGGACGAGCCCTTCGTCTATCCCAAGCTCACCGGCGCCGAGTACCTGCGCTTCATCGGCGAGCTGTACGGCGTCCCTCTTGCGGACATCCGGCGCCGCGTTCCCGAGCTGCTGGAGATGTTCGAGCTCGTGCCGTGGAGCGGGGAGCTCCTGGAGAGCTATTCGCACGGCATGCGCCAGAAGCTCGTGCTCGCGGGCATCCTGCTCCATGATCCCAAGATTCTCGTCCTTGATGAGCCCATGGTCGGCCTCGACCCGAAAAGCGGCCGACTGGTCAAGGACATCTTCGTGCGCCTCGCGCGGCGGGGCACGGCGATCTTCATGTGCACGCACGTCCTGGAGATCGCCGAGAAGCTGTGCCACCGCATCGGCATCATGATCGGCGGCAGGATGGTCGCCTGCGGCACGCTTGACGAATTGCGGGCGCAGTCACGGAAGGAAGGCCGAGATCTCGAGAGCATCTTTCTGAGCCTGACCGGCGGCGCCGAGTACTCGACGCTTCTGCGCCACCTGTAAATGCTCGGCACGCTCCTTCGCCGCCGGGTGAGAACTTTCTCGAATACGATCGGGCATTGGTCCCGCTACGAATGCTTGCGCAACTCGGCGTTCGGCGCGGCGGGGTTCGGCCTCCTGTTCGGCCTGCACGACGGTTTTTATCGCCTGCTCAAGCATCTCTCCGGCATCGAGCTCATCGGCCTCCTGCTGACCTGGAAGCTGACGGCGATGCTTCTCCTGATGACCTTCATGATGGTCGTCGTTTCGAGCCTTCTTACGGCGCTTACGACCTTGTTCTACTCCTACGACCTGAAGTTCCTGCTGAAGGCGCCGGTGAGCCTGCGCGCGGTGTTCCTCGATAAGTCGCTGGAGAGCGCGTTCTTCGCGTCCTGGATGATCGGCTTGATCCTCGTGCCCTACGTCGGGGCGATCATGCGCGTGCGCGGCCTGGGAATGGGCTACTTTTTGGCGTTTTCGGCCTCCCTGCCCCCGTTTCTCCTTTTGGCCGCATCCTTCGGCATCGGCTTCACCTTGCTGCTGCTCTATCTTTTCCCGTCCGCGCGCACGCGCGACGTCGTCTGGGTGTTCTCGAGCCTGTCGCTGACGGTCGTCTACGGCCTGGCCCGGCTCGCCCAGCCGGAAAAGCTGGTCCGTCCGGACGCGCTTCGGGCCGTCGCCGAGTACCTGAACTTCCTGCAGGCGCCGACCGCCCCGTACCTGCCGTCCTGGTGGCTGGCCGAGGCGTTGCGCATGGCCGCCGAAGGCGATTGGCGAGGCTGGGCGTCGCGCACGGCGGGATTATGGGGGGCGGCGGCGGCCGTGTACGGATTGTTGATGGCGCTCGCGGGAAGAATCTATTTCATCGGCTACAGCGGAGCCCAGGAGGGAGCGCTGCGCCGACGGGAGCACTCTTTTCGGCTCCTTCCGGAACAACGGCTCCTGGGAATGCGTTCCGCGGCCGTTCTCCTCTGGAAGGAGAGAACGACGTTCTTTCGAGACGTGAAGCACTGGTCCCAGATCCTGCTGGTCATGGGCCTGGTGTTCGTTTACCTGTTCAGCATCCGGCGCCTGCCCCTCGACACCGCCGAGCTTCGCGGTCTGGTGTCTTTCCTGAACGTCGGCGCCGCGGGCTTCGTCCTCGCGGCGCTGGGCCTGCGCTTCACCTTTCCGGCTATCAGCCTCGAGGGACGCTCCTGGTGGGTGCTGCGCAGCGCGCCGATCGACGTCTCCGCCGTCATGCGCGAGAAGCTCGTTTTCTCCGGGGCGCCGATGCTGCTGATCGCGGCGACTTTGGCCGCGATGACGAACTGGATCCTGGAAACCGACCGGTTTACCGCTTGGCTGACTTTGGGCGCGCTGCTGACGGTCGGGTTCGCGATCTGCGTCATGGGCGTGGGCTTCGGCGCGCTGTTTCCGAATTTTCTCGTCGAGAACATCCACCAGGTCGAGTCGTCGGTGGGCGGGTTCGTCTACATGGCCGCCTGCCTGTTCTACGTCGGCCTCACGGTCGCCCTGCTGGCCGCGCCCATGCAGATGCATTTCGCCGAACGTTTCGGCACGGGCGTCTGGAATTCGCGTCCGGCGCTCTATGCGGGCGCGGGATGGCTGGCGCTCAACGCCGTCGCTCTCATCGTGCCGTGGCGGCTTGGCCGCCGGGCTTTGGAGAATCATGAGTAAATATTTTTTATTCGTTTTGCTGTCCGCCGTTCCGGCCGGAGCCGCTCCGCAAGTCGCCGTCGTCATCGACGATTTCGGCCTGAACTACAAGAAAACGCCGCCCGACGAGGAGTGGACGGCGTTGCCGGGCGCGATGACCTTCGCCGTGATGCCCGAGTCGCCGCGCACGAAGCAGGCGGCCGCGCTCATCTCCGCCGCCTCGAGCAAGGAGCTCATGATCCATTACCCGTTCGACCCGTTCCAGGCGCTGGTTCTGGCCAAGGAGACGGCCGATCCCGGGGACGTCGCCAAGACCCGGGCCTTGCTCGAGAAGGCCATGAAGCAGATCCCGAACGCCAAGGGGCTCAACAACCATCGGTCCTACAAGGCGACGAGGAACCGGCCGTTGATGAGCGCCTTCATGGCTTTGCTCAAGCCCACGGGCCTCTACTTTCTCGACTCGATGGTCTCGGAAAAGAGCGTCGCCCGCGCCGAGGCCGAGGCCGCTGGCGTCCCGGCCGCGGCGAATTTCATCTTTCTCGACACGGCGGAGCTGCATACGGAGGCTTTTTGCGCGAGGATGCTCCGCCAGGCCGCCGCGCACGCGCGCAAGACGGGCTCGGCGGTCGCGATCGGGCACCACTACTTCCGATCGACGTTCGACTGCCTCAAGGCGGAGATGCCGAAATACGAGAAGGAAGGCGTGGAGTTCGTGCGCGCGTCGGCGCTCGCGCGCTGAGAATGTCTTCGGCGATCAGCTGCCGCGCAACTGTTTCCGGAAACAGTTGAGAAAACGTACCGGCGGTGGGACTTGAACCCACAAGGGCGTGAGCCCGATCGATTTTGAGTCGATTGCGTCTGCCATTCCGCCACGCCGGCTTGGGTCGATTTTATCAAATCCGCGTCTTCCGGAGGTCATGGAATAATATTGAAAATATAACATGATTCTTCTGCTTTCCCCATTTCTTTCAGGGGATTGACAAGTCAAGGTCTTGGGGCTATATTACGTATTAGGCTGTTGTAATCAGGAGAAATCCCATGCGCCCCCCGACTCTTGCCGCCTTGCTTGCGTTGTGTTCAGCGGTGCCCGCCTTCTCCGCCGACGTCGACAAGATCGATCAGGCCATCGACGGGTACAACCAAGGCGAACGCTCTCCGGATGTTCCCACGGCGGCGGCGGTCGAACCGGCGAAGCGCTGCGACCAGCTCGCGCGGAAGCACAATGAGGACAAATCTTTCGATTTGGTCCGCAACCCCCTGAGACTGACCGCCGCCGTTCCCCCCGGAGGCTGGGCGGGCGATGAGTACCCGGCCTGGCTCGAAGCCAAGCGCGCGTCTTTGGGCGGGCTCAATTTGGAGGCGCTCAGGGCCGATCTGGCGGCGCTGGAGTCCTTGAGGCGGCTGAACAGCGACTACGCGGCGACCTGCGGCATGGTCTTCGAGCGGGCCTTGGGCAAGATGCCCGTCAGCAGGGGCAGCGAGCTCAAGGGGCTCACGATCCGGAATTTCATGGACGCTTGGCCGGAGATGAAGCGCAACCTGGACGCCGAGCGGGAGCAGATCCGGATCGCGATTCGAAACCTCGGCGGCGCGATCAAACCCTAGCCGAGGCTCGGAGAGTTGCGCGGGACCCACATGCCGCCGACGAGCCCGGTCATGATCGTCCTCCCGTCCTTGGGGCCGCCGTCGAACTGGAACTCGACGCAGCTGAGGAGCTTGCCCTCGCGGAAGTAGCCCTCGGGCTCGAAGCTGGCCAGGCAGGCGATCCTGTCGCCCGCGCGCACGGTCTCGAGGAACTCGACGTTTTCGATCTGCGTGAAGAAGCCGACCAGCTGGGCGATCTCCTCGGGGGTCATTTTGAGCGTCATGTGGTAGATGCACCAGGCGACGCTGCCGATCTGCGCGGCCATCTCGATCATCTTGAAGGGGGGCACGAGCGTGCCGTCGGCGGAGTAGCCCGCGCAGTCCTCGGGCTTCCAGGTGTAGCGGCCCACGATGTGCTCGGCGTCGATCTCGAGGATCTCGTCGATGAAGCGCATCGGCCGCTGCTGCGGGACGAGCGCCAGGACCTCCGCGGGGGTCAGGCAGGTCATGCGGCGGCCGTTGACCTGACCTTCAGTTTCCCGCCCGTGGCCATCTCGCTCGGAAACGGGTAGTCCTCGTAGCGGATGTTCTTGTGGCAGCCGACGTTGAGGTTCGTGCAGGCGAGGATCAGGCGGCCGTCCGCGCGGACCTTGGCGTCGGCGCGCACGAAGGCGTCGCCGTTGGGCATGCGCGAGTAGCGGACGATGGCGACCTCGTAGCGGATGTCGCGGTCCCCGGGCAGGATGTCGCCGAAGACCTCGACGCGCTCGAAACCGAGCGCGCGGCCGGTCCCGGGGTTCTGCCGCCACGTGAGGAAAAGGCCCATCAGCTGCCAGACGGCGTCGATCGAGAGGACCGCCGGCTTGACGCCGGGCGTCATGGGATAGAACCACTCGAGCGGGCCGTTGCCGCGCGAGGCGGAGATCCGGCCCTCCCCCGTCGCCTCGTCGAAAGCGATGCGCTCGATGGTCCCGACCTCGAGCATGAGCGCGGAGGGGAGGAGCCCCACCTCCAGGCCCGGAGCGTCGATGAGCGCGCCTTGCGAGAGGGCGATGATCTCGGCGTGATTGAACATCGTCCGCGCCGAGAACTCGTCGTAGCGGAGTTTGCGGATGGGCGCGTCCTTCACGGGGAGGGCCGTCGCGGGCTTCGTCGGCGCGTCGTCGGTCCAGAACGCGGTCGCCACCGAGAGCGAGCCGATCGTGTACACCAGCGCCCCGTCGACGGAGACGGACGCCTTGCCGGTCAGCATCGTCTCGCCGTCGGAGGTCTCCACGGAGACGACGTCGACGGCGTAGACGATATTATCGTCGTAGGGGCGGATCTGCCCGAAGAAGGAGACGTTTTCCATGCCCATGGTCTTGCCGCAGCCGGAGAGGCCGCGCCAGGCGGCGAAGAAGCGCAGGCACTGCCAGGCCGCGTCCACGCCCCAGCAGCCGGGCATCACCGGATCGCCCTGGAAATGGCACGGATAGAACCATTCGTCGAGCCTGTTGCGGCGCACGGCCTCGATGCGCCCGGTCCCGGAGGCGGCGTCCCAGGAGATGGAAGTCACCTCGTGGAACGGGGCGAGCAGGGCGGCGGGCAGCGCGGGCAGGCCGGGCGGAGCGTCCTCGAGGAGGCGTCCCGAGATGAAGGAAAGGATCTCCTCGCGGCTGAAGCTGCTTTTCTTCCGGAATTCCTCGAATTTCATCGGGGGTTGCTCCCCTCGATTATACATTGATAGCATCCCGTCGTGTCGCGCGTGATCCTCATCATAGACGACGACGCCTCTTTGGTGGCGCCCCTCAAGGACGGCTTGGAGTCGGCCGGCTACCGCGTCGCCGTCGCCTTCGACTCGGCCCAAGGCCTGCTCCTGGCGCAGGAGCTGCGGCCGGATCTCATCATCCTGGATTTCTACATGCCGGGCGGGGACGGGGGCATCGTGTACGACCGTCTGCGCGCCGCGCCTCTGACGAGCGGCACGCCCGTCGTTTTCTCGACGGGACTGACGCTCGAGGAGCTCAAAGGTAAGATCAAGCCGGGCGCCAAGACGTTCTTCCTGCGCAAGCCCGTGGGCTTCGCGGGCGTTCTCTCGGTGGTCAATCAGGTGCTCGGGGAGGATCGCCGGGCGATCGTAAGCGCGGCTCTGCCCGGCGCGGCGGACGCGCCGCGGCCCGCGTCCAAGGCCGAGGCGCCGATCCGGCGCAAGGCCAAATTCCACGAGTTCCAGGTGCGCGTGACGTACGCCGACACCGACAAGGCCGGGATCATCTACTACGCGAACTACCTGAAGTACCTCGAGCAGGGCCGCACCGAGCTGCTGCGCGCGCTGGGCGTGCGCTACCGCGACCTCGAGGCGAGCCGCAAGCTGTTCCTGCCGGCCGTGTCGGCCCGCTGCGAATATTTGGCGCCCAGCCGCTACGACGACCTGCTGACCATCCGGACCTGGATCTCGGAGCTCGGCCGCGCGAGCGTCTCGTTTTCGTGCGAGGTCGTCGACGGCGAGCTCAACGGGAAAGTCGTCGCGCGCGCGGAGTCGCGCCACGCGGTCGTGACCGACCTCTGGCGCCCGGCGCGCGTGCCCGCGGACCTGCGCGCGCTCCTGGCGCCCTACGTCCGGTCTAAGTGAAGGGGATGCCGGCGCCGGCGGCCGCGCCGGCGTCCAGGCCGCGCTCGCTCGAGTACCAGGACCAGGTCACCCGGATGAGCGCCTTGAGGATGCACGCGGCGGGAATCGCGAAGACCAGGCCGATGAAGCCGAACATCTCGCCGCCGAGGACGAGCGCCAGCAGGAAGACCGTCGGGTGCAGGTGCACCGAGTGCCTGGCGATCACGGGCTGGAGGAAGATCTCGTCGGCGAGGCGGATGCCGACGAACAGGGCGACGACCTTCAGCGCGGCCGAGAGCGTCCCGAACTGGTAGAAGGCCATGCCGCCGCCGACGAGGGCGCCGACGATAGCGCCCAGGTAGGGGACGAAGGAGCTCGCGCCCGACAAGAGGGCGATGACGAAGGCGTTGTCGACGCCCATCGCGAAGAGCCCCAGGAACGAGGCGATGGCGATCGCGGCCGCGACGATGAGGATGCCGCGCAGGTAGTTGCCGAGGGCGGCGTCGATTTCGCTGAGCAGGTGGATGGCCTGCTCGACGTAGCGGCTCGGGAGGATCTGGATGCCAGCCGTGACGCCGTCGGGGGCGTCGAGCAGGAAGAAGAAGCCGATGAACGGCACGAGCAGGGCGTGCGCGAGAAACGGCAGCAGGCCCAGGAAGCGGGCGGGCAGATCCTGGAGCGCGCCCATGGCGCCGCCGAGGGCGGATTCCAGCGCCTGCTCGGAAATCTTGGGCGGCAGGGGCAGCTTCTTGGTGAGCCGGGCCTGCTGCGCGTAGGCCGTCTTCTGCATCTGCGCCAGGTAGCTCGGCGCGCGCGTCTGGATGAGCTCGGCCTCGGTGATGATCAGCGACTTGAGGCCCGCGTACGCCATGAGGCCCAGCGCCAAGGCGCCGGCGTAGCCCGCGACGACCAGGTGGGAGCGGCGCAGGCCGCGCGCCTCGAAGTAGCTGACGAGCGGGTTGAGGACGTAGGCGAAGGCCGCGGCCAGGAGGAACGGGGTCAGCGCCTCGTGCACGCGGTAGAAGGCGTAGAGCCCGGCGCCGGTCACGATGAACGCGGTGAGGAAGTGGAACGGGCGACGCTCCTCAGTCATTCTTCGAGGACAGGGCCCCCGCGTTCTGGCGGCGCAGGCGGGCCGAGAGCAGGCGGGCGAGGTGGCTCATGATGGTCACGCCGATGCGCGGCTCGGCGTGGAGCAGGGCGTCGAGCTTGCTCTTGTAGAGCAGGTGCAGGTGCGTCTTTTCGACCGCCGTCGCGGTGGCGGTCCGCGGAAGGGACTCGAGCAGGGCCATCTCGCCGAAGAAGTCTCCGGGGCCGAGGCGGTGGAGGGAGGCGGGCTTGCCGCCCGCGCCGCGGCGCGTGAGCTCGACGGCGCCGCTCTCGAGCACGAACAAGGCCCGGCCGATGTCGCCTTCGACGAAGATGACCTCGCCCTCGCGGTACGTCCGGGAGTGCAGGGACTGCACGAGATAGCCGAGCTCCCGGTCGCGCAGGTCCTTGAAGATTTCCAGGGAGCGCAGGAAGTGCTTCTTGCGCGAGAACTGAGGGTCGACGAACCAGCGCTTGAGCGTCTTCAGCGCGCTCATGTCAGCGTCGGATCAGCGCGAGTCCCGCGGAGAGGATCGTCTTGAACGCGCCGCCCCAGCCGGAGCGCAGGGTTTCCCCGGCGGCGAGCACCTCCTGGTCCACGCGGTAGGCGGCGACCTCGACGGCGGCGGCGGCGTCCTTGACCCTCAGCATCACGTAGGCGAACACGCCGATCATGACGGCCAGCTCGACGACGATCAAAGCGAGGCAGACGGCGATGAAAGCGTTCATGGAGGCGATCCTAGCAAATATGCTAAACAAGCGCCTATGACGAACATCCTCATCGTCGACGACGAGGTCTCCATCCGGGAGTTGCTGCGGGACGTTCTCGAGGCGGAGGGCCGCACCTTCACCTTGGCCTCCTCGGGCGCCGAGGCCCTCGAAAAAATCGGCAAGACGCGCTTCGATCTCGTCCTTATCGATTGGAGCATGCCCGGGATGAGCGGAATCCAGGCGCTCAGGACTTTGCGCGCCAATCCCGCCACGGCGCAGCTCAAGGTCATCATGTGCACCGGCGCCGACGTGCTGGCGCAGGTCGACGAGGCCTTCTCGGCCGGCGCCACCGACTACGTCGTCAAGCCCGTGAACTTCGAGAAGCTGAGGGCGAAGGTGGCCGCCCACACGCGGCCGTCGTGAGCCGCGCGACATGAAAATACTGGTCGTGGAGGACGAGGCGGAGTACCGCGCGCTCCTGCGCGGCGTGCTCGGGGAGGCCGGCTACGGCGTTTTCGACGCCGCCACGGGCGAGGAGGGCTTGAAGCTCTATGAGCGGGAGCGCCCGGACCTGCTCCTGCTGGACGTCATGCTTCCCGACATGACGGGCTTCGACTTCTGCGCGAAAATCCGCGCCGGGAGGGTCCGGCCCCGCGTCCCCATCCTTTTCTGCACCGTGCGCTCGGCGGTGTCGCAGCTGGCCAAGGGGGTCAAGTCCGGGGGGACCGACTACGTGCTCAAGCCGTTCGTGCCCGAGGATCTGCTGGCGCGGGTCGCCTCCGCCTTGCGCTCCGGGAGCGCATGACGCCCCGCATCGCGCTGGTCGAGCCCGACGCGGGGCTCGCGCGCGGCTTGACGGCCCTGCTCAAGGGCCAGGGCTACGCCGTCTCCCGCTACCCGACCTTGGGGCGCTTTTTCGACGCGATGAGGGGCAGGCGCCCGAACGCGGTGCTCATGAACATGCAGCTGCAGGGCATGGAGGGCCGCGAGATCCTCCGCGCCCTGCGCGCCAACCCGGGGACGCGCGCGATGCTGCTCATCGGGATATCGGAGAACGCCCGCTCGAAAGACGAGGTCGTGGCCGCCTTCACGGCCGGGGCCGACGAGTACTTCTTCAAGCCTTTGGAGGAGGACCTCCTCGTGGTGCGGCTGCGCTCCCTGCTCGCGCGCAAGCCGGCGCGCGCCGAGGAGGAGGTCTTCCGCCACGGCCGGATCACGGTCTGCCCCGCCAGCCACGCCTGCACGGTGGCAGGGCGCGGCGTCCGCCTGACCCGGCTCGAGTTCGAGCTCCTGCTGCAGTTCATCCGCAATCCGCAGCGCGTCCTGACGCGCGGCAACCTCATCGACTCCCTCTGGCGCGGCGACGTGACCGCGGGCGGCAGGGCCGTGGACCGGCACATCTCGGCCCTGCGCGCCAAGCTCGGCTCCGGCGGGCGCCTGCTCGAGACGGTGGTCGGCGCGGGCTACCGGCTCGCGAGCGGAAGCTCGAAGTAGAACCGGCTGCCCCGGCCGGCCGAGGACTCGACGGCGATGCGCCCGCCGTGCATCTCCACGATCTTCTTGGAGATGGCCAGGCCGAGGCCCGTCCCGTTGGCGTGCATGGAGTTGGGCACCCTCATGAACGGCGCGAAAATGAGCTTCAGATCCGGCGCCGCGATGCCCACGCCGCTGTCCTCCACGGAACAGACGACATGGTCCGCCTCGCGGGCGACCTTGACCGACACGCGGCCTCCGGCGGGGGTGAACTTGATCGCGTTGGAGATCAGGTTGGTGAGGACCTGGGCGATGAGATCCGGATCGAACGGGAAGGCGGGCAGCCCGGGCTCGACCGCGCAGCTCAGGGTCAGGGAGGCCTGCGCGGCGCGCGGCGCGAGGAACAGGACCAAGTCCTTGACCAGCGGCTCGATCTCGCCGGGCTTGGGCGCGTAGTCGAGCCGTCCGCGCTCGATTTTCGACATCTCCAGCAGGGAGGAAACGAAGTGCCCCAGGCGCGAGGCGTTCTTGTGGATGGATTCCAGGCGCGCGCGCGTGGCGTCGTCGAGGCCGTGGAGCTGCGCGCTCATGCCCCGGGCGTGGCTGTCGATGGCCTCCAGGGGCGAGCGCAGCTCGTGGCTGACGGAGGCGATGAACAGCTTTTTCATCTCGTCGAGCTCGCTTAGGCGCCGGGACATCTCGTTGACCCCGCGGCCCAGCTCGGCGAGCTCGTCGGAGCCGCCGTCGGGCACGGACTCCGTGAAGCGCCCCTCGGAGACGGCGCCTAGGACGCGCCGTATCCGCACGATGCGCCGCGTCAAGGTCCAGCTCAAGGGGATCGACAGCAGCAGGCCCAGGACGGCCAGGCCCGCGCCCGTCCGTCCGACGCCGCGCAGCATGAGGGCGAACTCCCTGCGCTCGCGCTCGGCGAGCAGGTTCGTGGAGAGAAGAAGCTCCACGGAGACCCGCGACCGGCCGTCGGGAAGGGCGGCCTCGACGAGGCGCTTGACCGTTCCGGCCTCCGGCTCGGCCGCCGCCGGGCCGCCGACTTCCTGCCACTCGCCGTCGAGCAGGACGCGGCAGCGGCGCGCCTCGGGGCGGTCCCGGCGCAGGAAGCGCAGGTAGTCGAGGAGCATGAGAGGGTCCGAGGCGAGCAATGACTCTCGCGCGACGCGCTCCACGCTCTCCAGCAGCAGCTGCTCTTTCTCGGCCGCCGAGCGCCGCAGGGAGCCGCGCTGCAGCTCGACGAAGGCCAGGCAGGAGGCGCCGACGACGGCCGCGACGGCGGCGCTGAGGATCAGGGCCAGCTTGAAGCGGATCTTCACGGGCCGGGAGCGGGCGCGGCGCCCTCGAGGTGCAGACGCTCCAGCGCCTTGGCCGCCTTGACGTTGCCAGGATCGAGCTCGACGATGCGCAGGAAGATCGTCGTGGCCTGGAGATATTCCCCAGCGGCGTAGTGCTTGACGCCCTGTTGGTAGAGCCGTGCGATGAGCCGTTGATCCGGGGGCGCTTTCTTCGCCGCCGGTTTTGGCTTGGCCGGCCGCTTCCCAATGACGCGGGGCTCGGCCGCCGGGCCCAGGCCCAGGGTCTGCCGGGCCACGGTGATGGACTTCGACAACTCCCGACGCCGGCGCCTGTTCTTTTCCAGAGGCAGGGCTCTTTGCCAGACGGTCAGGGCCTCGCCGTAGCGTCCTAGGACGTAATAGATCGACCCCACGCGATCCAGGGTCGTCACGTCGGCCTTTTTCAGCTCGTAGACCCGCTTGACGAGGGCCAGACCGCGGTCGTAATCGCCCTTCCGGTAGGC
>JACQJQ010000129.1 GCA_016204945.1 Elusimicrobiota bacterium | reverse complement strand
CGCGCCGTCGGCGGCGGGGCCCGCGGACGCCAGCGCCGCGGAGGCGGCCTCGATGGGCTCGCCCATCAAGCCCCGGGCTTCCTGGAGAAAAGCGGCGAGCGCCTCCGGCGAGCGGTAGCCCACGGCGCGGGAGACCTCCCGGCCGCGCTCATCGAGCGCGAGCAAGGTCGGGTAGCCGCCGATCTTGTAGCGGGCCTTCCAGTCCCAGGAGATCTCCGCGTCGGCGTCGAGCGCCAGCTTCACGAAGCCCTCGGCCGCTTTTTGGAAATCCTCGCCCGGATAGACGCCTTCCTCGAGCATGTTGCAGGGCGGGCACCAGATCCCGTAGAAGTGGACGAAAAGGGGCCGGCGCTCGCGGCGCGCGCGCGCCGCGGCCGTGGCGGGCTCGGTGACGAAAAAGCCGGCGGCGAAGGAATGGGGCTTGGGCGCCAGCTTGGCGCGCGCGGCGGCGGGCCGCCGGCCCGCGACGTTCACGAGGAAGCGCTCCTGGCGGCAGAAGGTCTTGGCGTCGTCGCAGACGCTGGCGAGCACCTCGACGGCGCCCGAGGACGCGAGCCGGCAGCGGAACAGCCGCGGCGAGACCTCCTCGGCGCGGCGCCCGCCGCATTTTTGGGGGGCTTGCGCGTTGAAGTGGTGCCCCTCGACGGGCCGCAGCTCGATGCGCTCATCGAGCAGGGCGGCGGCCGGGCGCGTCTTGAGCAGGGCCTGCGCGGACGCGGGTTCAGCCAGGAGGAGAAAAAGGAGGGGGATCATGGCGGAGAGTGTAGCATGCCGTCAGGCGGCTGTTTCCGGAAACAGTCAGAAGGGATTGTCGGCGTTCGACAGGAGGGGAAGCTCGGCGTCCTTGGAGGTGACGATCGCCTCGGCGGCCGAGAACGGCCATTGGATGCCGAGCGCGGGGTCGTTCCAGCGGATGCCGCGGTCCACGTCCTTGCTCCAGTAGCCCGTGACCTTGTAGGCCACGTCGGCGCTCTCGGAGAGCGCGCAGAAGCCGTGCGCGAAGCCCGCGGGCACCCAGAACATGCGGTTGCCGGAGTCGTCGAGCTCGATGGAGGCCGACTTCCCGAAGGTGGGCGACTTGCGGCGCAGGTCCACCACCGCGTCGAAGATCCGGCCGCGCGCGCAGCGCACGAGCTTGCCCACGGCCTTGGGCGGGATCTGGTAGTGGAGGCCGCGCACCGTGCCGCGCTTGGAGCGGGAAAGATTGTCCTGGAGCAGGGGCGGCAGGCCGGCCTGGGCCCACTCGTCGGCGCGGTAGGACTCCATGAAGAAGCCGCGCGTATCGGAAAACGCCTGGCCCTCGATGAGGAGCAGGCCCTCGAGGCCGCCGTAGGGGGTGAAGGAGAAGGGCATGGTCAGCGCGCGGCGGCCTGCGCCTCCTTCCTCCAGTAGGCCTGCCCCTCGGGAGGCAAGGTGTAGACGGGGTCAAGATATTCGTAGCGGCGCGTGAGCGCGTCCGGGTCGTCGGCCTCGATGCCGGTGCGGTAGCTCTTGGTCCAGTAGGAGACGCCCTTGACGCGGTCGTAGTCGGCGAGCTGGTGGATCCAGCGCTTGCCCACGTAGGGCACGTCCACGGTCACGCGCGGCGTGGCGAAGCCGGGCAGGTAGCCCATGATGTCGTGCTGGAGCTTCATGCCCTCGGCGATGGACAGGCGCCAGTGCTCGGAGTTGGGGATCATGTCGGCCATGTAGAAGTAGTAGGGCATGATCTTCGCGCGGTCGAGCAGCATGAAGCACAGCTCCAGGAGGTCCTTCTGCGTGGCGTTGACGCCGCGCAGAAGGACGCCCTGGTTGCGCACGTCGCGAAAGCCCATGTCGAGGAGCCGGCGCACCGCCTCGCCCACCAGCGGGGTCACCTGGTTGGCGTGGTTGACGTGCGTGTGCACGGCGATGTCCACCTCGCGCTCGCGGGCGCGCGCGGCGATCCGGTCGAGGGCCTTGAGCACCTCGTCCTGCAGGAAGTGCTGCGGCAGCCCCTGGAGTCCCTTGGTGGCCAGGCGGATGTCGCGGATATTGGGGATGTCCATCAAGGCCATCAGGAAGGCCTCGAGCTGGGCGATCGGCACGTTGGCGACGTCGCCGCCGGAGACGACGACGTCGCGCACCATCGGCGTCCTGCGCAGGTAGTCGAGCATCGCGTCGTAGCGCTCCCGCGGAGGGCGCTCGAATCGATGCTTCTCGACCTGGGGCACGGAGTTGCCCACGAGGTCCATGCGCGTGCAGTGCCCGCAATATTGAGGGCACGTCGCGATCATCTCGGCGAGCACCTTGGTCGGGTAGCGGTGCGTGAGGCCCTCGGTGGCCCACATCTCGGACTCGTGCAGGCTGTCGCGGCTGGCCTTGGGGTGATTGGGCCACTCGGGGTGGCGGTCGGAGAACATCGGCAGCATGTAGCGGCGGACCGGGTCGTTCTTGAGGTCCCTCTCATCCATGGTGTTGAGCATCTG
>JACQJQ010000128.1 GCA_016204945.1 Elusimicrobiota bacterium | reverse complement strand
GCCGGGAGGCCGGCCGCGCGCCGCCTCTTTTTATGCTACAATAAGGCTTAGAGATCGACGCATGATCTCGCCACAGAGACGTTTGTGAGCAATACGCAAGAAAAGAGGAAGCAAATAGAATGGCTACGGGCAAAGTGAAGTGGTTCAACGATCAGAAGGGCTTCGGTTTCATCACGCCGGACGACGGGTCCAAGGACCTGTTCGTCCACCACTCGTCCATCACGGGCGAGGGGTTCAAGACTTTGGCTGAGAATCAGGCCGTGGAGTTCGACGTGCAGCAGTCCGACAAGGGCCCGCGCGCCGCGAACGTTCGCAAGCTCTAATCCGAGCTTCGGACCTGATAAAAGAACGCCCCCGGCGCCTTGCGGCGCCGGGGGCTTGTTTTTATGCTACAATATCGTCGCTGATTTCGAACCCGTAACGAGAAATGTCGGGACCTAGACCCTCCGCTCCAAGCGGGGGGTTTCGTGTTTCCGGGGTTTTTCCCCGCCCGCCTCAGTAATTCAGGATCGAGCCGCCGTTGAAGAGCCGGCGGACCTCGCCGGCCTCGCGCACGCGGCGGGCCTCGACGCGGCCCTGGGTGAGCTCGTACTGGGACTTGATCGTGACCTCCCCCTTCCCGCCCTCGACGGCCGCGAGGAAATGGCCGCGGATGTCCATCGGATCGACGAACTGGATCAGGACCCGGAACATCTCCGCGTGCGATTGTCCCGAGCGGCTCTCGTCGCTGAAGGCCTTGGCCAGCTTCTCCGAGAGTTCCGGGTAGGTCGAGGCGGAGGAGGCCTCGGCGAGGTCGGCGACCATGCCCGCCATCTTGCGGCTCATGCCGGCCAGCCAGCCCTGCGCGGTGTCGTCCGCCTCCAGGGAAAGCTCCCGGGCGGCGCGCGCCTGATCGTAGACGAGGCGCTCGCCCTCGAGCCGGCCGTTCTTCACCAGCCACTCCGCCATCGCCCGGTCGGCGCGCGGCGTCCCGGCCGCGAAGGCCTTGAGCAGCTCGTCCTTGGTGGCCGACACGGCGGCGGCGATCGCCCTCTCGTTGATCACCAAGGTCATCGAAATCCAGCCCTTCTGGTTCGAAGGCTCTTGGACGCCCTCGGGAAGCGGCGCGGGAGGAGGCGGCACGGGAATCTCCATCGTCCGGTCGGGCCCGCCGCGGCGGGCGGCGCCGGCCAAGCGCAGGACCGCGTTCATGCCCTCAATGCCCTCGCGCACCGCGGAATCCGTCAGCCGCAGGAAGCCCTTGTTGTAGAGGTAGCCCCCGAACGGCGCCTCGGCCGGCTTGCCGGGCGGGGTGTAGGGCACGACCTCGAGGTTGCGGCCCTCGTAATCCTTGCTGATGGGGCCCATATAGGGCACGTTGAAGTACTCGGCGTTCGACGTATGCGCCGCGTTGTGGAACTGGAACTCGCCGCCCTCGCCGACGCGGCCGACGACCTTGTCGGAGCCGAAGCTCTCGGCCACGGTGCGGTTGACGAAGAACGGCACGTTGAGAGCGATCGCCTTGCTGCGCCCGCGGTACTCGGACGTGGACGCGTAGCTCGGCGCGCCGAGGTTGAGCGCGTTGTCCTCCTCCAAGCCGAGATAGGCCTCGCGCGTCTCCTCCGGCGTCGTCGACGTGGTCGCCATGCGCTTGGCCAGCTCCACCAAGGTCTTGAAGTTGCCCGAGAGCGCCTCCGCCAGCGCCTCGGCCTTCTCCGGGTCGCGGGGATCGATGACGAACTCGAGGACCAGGCGCCGGCCGTTGGACTTCACCGCGCTCATCGACAGGTAGGCCGCGGTGTAGCGGCTGAGCTTGTGGGCGATCTCCCGGTCGATGAACTTCATCAGGACGTTGCCGCCGGTCGCCCCGAACTCGACGGCGGGAATCGTGGCGACCACGCCGAGCGAGGCGGAGCGCACGTCCACGTAGTCGATGAGGAACTTGAAGCGCGTCTCCTTCTCGCTCGCGCGCCACACGGCCGTGCTCGCGCTCCCGTTCTTGGACTTGCCCACGCCGAGGGACAGCACGATCCCGTTCGCCGCGTCCGACAAGGTCGCGCCGTAGCCGACGTTCAAGGAGAGAGGGATGCGCCACAGCTCGCCGCGCTCCATCTCCATGATGCGCTTCTTGAGCTCCGCCTTGTCGATGCCGACGAGGGGGCCCTCGGACCTCGCCTCTAACGGCAGGGCGAGCTTGATGTCGGTCAGGTCGATGAGGCGATCGACCTCATCGCAGCTGTTGAAAGTGCCTAGGCGGCGGACCACGATGGACTTGCCCTCGACCGTGGCGCCGGCCCAGAGGCTCGCGCCGAGGCCGCCGAGGGAGCCCTCTCCCTGCTGGGAGGCAAGCGGGCGGGTCCAGGTCGCCCTGAGGGTCTCCTCGTCGACGAGGGCGAGGCGGCCGTCGATGTCGAACTCCATGCGCCGGTTGAAGCCGAGGGTCGTGACCGGCCACTTGCCCGAGCCGATGTTGAAGTTCTTGCGCAGCTTGATCTTGCGGCAGGCCTGGCCGAGCACGCCCCGGCGCCGCTCCTCCTCCATGCGCTGCCGCTCGCGGTCGGCGTAGTCGCCCTCGGGCGTCCCGGTCGGCGTCCCCGGAGACGGCGACGGCGCGACCGGCACGGTCCACTGGCTTTTCACCGCCTCGCCGGACGCGGCGTCGTTCGCCGAGCCGGACGAGGCGAGCAGGACGAACGCGGGCACAAGCAACAGGGAGCCGGCGAGCCGGACGGTCGAGTTTCTCATCCTGACAGGATAGCCCGTCTCCGGGCTTCCGGCAGGGGCCCAATGGCCTAGACCGCGCCGGAAATTAGGCCCAAGCCGGCTGGGCCCCGGAGCCCGCCTTACTTGAAGGCTTCCTCGAAGAAGCCGCGCATCGCGCTCCAGGAGCGTTCGTCGGCCCTTTTATCGTACGCCATGCCCTTGGACGGGTCGGCGCCGGCCTCGGGAACGGTGAAGCTGTGCACCGCGCCCCCGTACTGGACGAGCTGCCAGTCGGCGCCCGCCTTGCGCATCTCCGCCATGAAGGCTGGCAGGCCCGGGTTGACGAAAGTATCGTCCGCGCCGTGCAGCACCAGGATCGCCGCCTTGGGCTTCTCCGCGGCGGGGGTCGGGGTGGCCAGGTTGCCGTGGAAGCTCGCGACGCCCTTCAGGTCCGTTCCGGCGCGCGCGAGCTCGAGCACGGTCGTGCCGCCGAAGCAGTAGCCGATCGCGCCCAGCTTGTTTTGGTCCACGAACGGGAGCTTCTTGAGCTGCTCCAGGCCCGCCAAGGCGCGCGCGCGCATGGCCGCCCGGTCGCCGAAGAACGCCCCGGCGAGCTTGCCCGCCTCCTCGTGGGACGCCGCCAGCACGCCCTTGCCGTACATGTCGAGAGCGAACGCCGTGTAGCCCAGCTTGGCCAGCTGCTCCGCGCGGCGGCGCGCGTACGGGCCGTGGCCCCACCACTCGTGCACGACGAGGATGCCCGGGCGCGTGTCCTTGAAGCCGTCCTCCCAGGCGGCCCAACCCTGGAGCACCACGTCGCCGTCCTTATATTCGACGGCCTTGGTCTTGACGAGAGCGCCCGCGGGAGCGGCCGCGGCGAGGAGGAGGGCGAGAAAGAGGGGATTTTTCATGCCCGGAAGGATACTAAATCCGTAACATGGCCCGCCTATACTGGGCCCGACGGCGGCGGACGCCGCTGGAACGCACCACGATCACAACACGATGACACGCCGCGGCGTCCCCGCCGTCTCCCGTTATAGGTCCAAGGACCTGCTTTCCCCTAGGCCCACCGCCGTCCTTTTCCCGGCCCGCAGGCCCCCGACCCGAGCCTCCCTTCCGGCTACCCTCAAGTCATGAAGGCGCTCGCGATCACGCTGCTGATTCTGGCCTCCCCGGCCCGTTCCGAGGACTGGGCCGAGTCCGCCCGGCCCGTCTACCGGGGGGTGGAGGCGCTGGCCGACGGCGTGTACGGCCTGGTGCGCGGCCACCTCCTGTCCGCCGTGCTCCCCGGACGCCTGTCGCGGCGCATGAGCGCCGTGCCCGTCGGGACCTCCGACATGATCTTCGCCGAGCGCCTGCGCCGCCGGCAGGAGCGGGCCTCCCGGCGCCTCCTCGAGACGCGCCCCATCGGCCCCCTCGGTCCCGCCGAGGCCGTCGCCTGGCAGCGGAGCGCGGTCGGCGCCCACGCGACCGTCCTCGCCGACGCCGTCGCCGACACCTTGGTCCGCCGCTACCAGCTCGAGCGCTTCGGCCGGGACTCGGGCGCGTACGCCTCGAACCTCTCCAACTGGGACCCCGAATTCCTGATGTCCGCCGGCGTCCTGGGCGGCGCCTACCTTTATGTCGCGGGCTTGCGCACCGACTTCACCGTCGGGTCCCTGCGCGTGGACTTCGACACCCGCCCGGGCTCGGCCGTGCAGGACGCCCTCGCCGGCGGCGACGCCCGCGGCTTGGCCGAGCTCTCGCTCTCCCGGCGCGACTCGCCGCTCTCGCTCAAGACCGAGTGGGGCGTCAAGGACGGCCGCATGGCCGCCGACAAGATCGGCGTCAATTACTCCGCGCGGTTCTGACGCCGTCTGTTTGCCGCGGTTGATGCAACTGTCGGCGCCAACAATCGAAAGCCCGCCGCCGCGCGTCCGCTCTATCGGGCGGGACCCTTGAGAAAGACGGCCGCCAGCGGCGGCAGATCCAGGCTGACGCTATAGGGCCGGCCGTGACGCGGCGGGCCCGCGGCCTCGATTTCCCCGCCGAGCGCGGCCCCCGAGCCGCCGAACTCCGCCGCGTCCGAATTCGCCAGCGGCGTCCAGCGGCCCGCGCGCGGCGCGCCCACGCGGTAATCCTTCCGCGGCACCGGCGTGAAGTTGAACACGCACAGCACCTCCTCGCCGGGAGAAGCGCCTTTCCTCAAAAACGACAGCACCGAGTTGTCGGCGTCGGAGGCGTCCACCCACTCGAAGCCCTCGGGGTCGCAGTCGCGCTCGTGCAGGGCGGACGCTTCGCGGTAGACGCGGTTTAAGCGCTCGACCCAGCGCATGACGCCGCGATGGCTCTCGTGCTCGAGCAGATGCCAGTCGAGCGAGCGGTCGTGGCCCCATTCCCGGCGCTGGGCGAACTCGCCGCCCATGAACAGGAGCTTCTTGCCGGGCAGCGCCCATTGCCACGCGTAGAGCAGGCGCAGGTTCGCGAACTTGCGCCAGTCGTCGCCGGGCATCTGCTCGAGCAAGGCGCCCTTGCCGTGCACGACCTCGTCGTGCGACAGCGGCAGCACGAAGTTCTCGTGGAACTGGTAGAGCGCGCGGAAAGTGAGCTCGTTCTGGTGGTATTTGCGGTGGATCGAGTCCTGGCGCATGTAGCGGAGCGTGTCGTGCATCCAGCCCATGTCCCACTTGAGGCCGAAGCCGAGGCCGTCGAAGTGGACGGGCTTGGAGACGCCCGGCCAGGCGGTGGACTCCTCCGCGATCGTCTGCGCGTCGGGATGGTGCTTATAGACCTCCTCGTTGAGCCTCTTCAAAAAGGCGATGGCCTCGAGGTTCTCGCGTCCCCCGAATTTGTTCGGGATCCACTCCCCCTCCTTGCGCGAGTAGTCCAGGTAGAGCATCGAGGCGACCGCGTCCACGCGCAGGCCGTCGGCGTGGAACTTGTCGAGCCAGAACAGCGCGTTGGAAATAAGAAAGGCCCGCACCTCGTTGCGCCCGTAATTGTAGATGGCGCTTTTCCAGTCGGGGTGGAACCCGAGCTTCGGATCGGCGTGCTCGTAGAGCGCGGTGCCGTCGAAGAAGCCGAGGCCGTGCCCGTCCTCCGGAAAGTGGGAGGGGACCCAATCGAGGATCACGCCGATGCCCTCCCGATGGAGGTGGTCCACCAGGAACATGAGGTCCTGGGCCAGGCCGTAGCGCGAGGTCGGCGCGAAATAGCCGGTGAGCTGGTAGCCCCAGGAGCCGTAGAAGGGATGCTCCATGACGGGCATGAGCTCCACGTGGGTGAAGCCCAGCTTCTTGACGTGCGCGGCGAGCAGGGGCGCTATCTCGCGGTAGTCGAGGAAGCGGCCGCCTTCCCCCGGCGCCCGGCGCCAGGAGCCCAGGTGCGCCTCGTAGACCGACATCGGGGCGGAGAGGGCGTTGCGCTTGCCGCGCCCCCCGACCCACTCGGCGTCGCCCCACTCGTAGTCGAGATCCCAAATGATGGAGGCGCTGCGCGGCGGCACCTCGTGGCGGAAGCCGAACGGGTCGGCCTTCTCCCCCTCATGGCCGTTCACGCGCGAGGAGATCCAATACTTGTAGGCGTCGCCCTTGACCGCTCCGGGGATGAAGCCCTCCCATATCCCGGAGGAGGCCCGGGGCTTGAGCGGATGCTTGGTCTTGGCCCAGCCGTTGAAGTCCCCCATGACCGAGACCGCCTTGGCGTTCGGGGCCCAGACGGCGAAGCGCGCGCCCGCCTTCCCTCCGCGCGTCTCCGGATGCGCGCCGAGCTTGTCGTAGAGGCGGACGTGCGTGCCTTCGTTGAAGAGGTGCAGGTCCAGGTCGGAGAGCGACGACGCGTGATCCACGAGCCCCCCCTTCATGGCGCCACCGGGGCGCGCCCGCAGGCACCGGTGAGCAGCGCCAGGCGCCCGCCCAGGCGCGCGGTCAGCGCGCCGGGCTCCATGCGCCAGCGCCAGTTGCCCGCGGCGGAGCCCGGCCGGTTCATCCGCGCTTCGGCGCCGAGATTCAAGAGGTCCTGCATCGGAGCCAGCGCGGTCCGCGCGGGCGAGCGCCAGACGAGGCCCGCCAAGTCCCATGAGGGAAGCTCCGACTCGCGTCCGAGCGCGTGCCTCATCGCGCGCCGCGCGTTCGACGCGGCGTCGTCCTCCCACCAGCCCCGCGCCGTGTCGTTGTCGTGCGTGCCGGTGTAGCCCACGCAGTTCTCCGGCCAGCTCGAGGGCCGGTCCTGCTCGGCCCCGTCGAACGAGAACTGCGCCACGCGCATGCCCGGCAGCCGGAACTTGTCGCGCAGCGCCGCCACCTCGGGCGTGAGCATGCCGAGGTCCTCGGCGACGAGCGCCAGGCCCGGGACCTCGCGCACGGCCGCCTCCAGGAACTCGTCTCCGGGCGCGCGCACCCAGCGGCCCCCGGCGGCGCTCGCCGCGCCGGCCGGGATTTCCCAGTAGTTGCGCAGGCCGATGAAGTGATCCAGGCGCAGGGCGTCGAAGCGCTCGGCGCAGGCCTTCAGGCGCGCGAGCCACCAGGCGAAGCCCGTTTCCTGGTGCCGCTCCCAGCGGTACAGCGGATTGCCCCACAGCTGGCCCTCGGCGCAGAAATAGTCCGGGGGCACGCCCGCGACCGCCGAGGGCGCGCCGCCCTCGTCCAGGAAAAAGAGCTCCTGGTTCGCCCAGCAGTCCGCGCTGTCATGGCGGACGTACAGCGGCGCGTCGCCCATGAGGCCCACGCCGCGCGCCGCGGCATGGCCGCGGACGGCTTTCCACTGCCGGGAGAAGAGCCATTGCGCGAACTCGTGGTAGCGCAGCTCCTCGGGCGCGTTCGCGCGGGCCTCATCGAGGCGCGCGGGCTCGCGCCGGCGCAGGCCCTCGTCCCACGCGGTCCAGGGGCGGCCGTGATTGGCGTCCTTGAGCGCCAGGAACAGCGCATGATCGGCGAGCCACCCGGCCTCGCGGACGCGGAAGGCCTCGAAATCCGCCTTGTCCTCGCGCGCCGCGCGCTTGCGAAACGAGGCGAACGCCGCGCGCAGGGCCTTCTCCCTCGGCTGGCCGAGTTCGGCCTTCTTGAGGAAGCCCTCGACGGCCAGGAGGTCCGCGTCGATCAGGGCGGGGCTGCCCGCGAAGCTCGAGGGCGAGGCGTACGGCGAGCCGTTCGCGTCGGGCGGGCACAGCGGCAGGACCTGCCACCACGACTGGCCGCAGTCCGCGAGGAAATCGACGAAGCGCAGCGCCTCGGCGCCCAAGGCCCCCCCGCGCGGCCCGGGCAGGGACGTCGGGTGCAGGAGAACGCCGCCGGCGCGGCGCGACAAGGACGGTTGAACTGGCATCGCGGCCTGCATTCTAGCAGTCTAATCTCGTAGAATCTGCGGCGTGAGCGCGCCCATGCGGCGGCGTTGGCAGGTCCTGCTCGCGGCGCGGCCGGACGCGCCGCTCGTGGCGGGCCTGCCGCCCGCGGTGCGCGCCGCGGTGCGCGCGGCCCAGGAGCTGGCGCCCGAACGCATAGTCATCGCGGGCGCCGACGGGCGCTTCCTGAACAAGTGGGCGTTCCAGCTTCGCGCGGCGGACGTGGAGACCTTGGGCGACGCGGACGGCCCGCAGGCTCTCGACAAGACCCTCCCGCTGCTGGCGCTCGATCCGGACTCCTTCCCCGACGAAGGAGGACTGCGCGACTTCGCCGCGGCGGCGGACGGCGGCGACGCGTCCCGCAGGCTGTTCGGACGCCCCGTCGCGGCATTGCGCTGGAAGCCCGCGGAGTTCGGCGCGGGCGAACGGGCTGCGGAAGAGGTCCTGACGGAAAGTCTCGCCGCGCCCGCCGCCGAGATTTCCCTCGGCGCGTTCCTCGACGCGCGCGGCCCCGCCGCCGAGCGCTCGGCCGAGACCTTGTACGCGCGCCTCGCCAAGGACACCGACGGCTATATCGCCAAGTTCGACCGGAAGCTCTCGCTGGCGATCACCCGCCTGCTGCTTCCCCTGCCGGTCACGCCCAATCACGTCACGACCGCCGGGCTCGCCCTCGGGCTGCTCGGGGCGTGGTGGCTCGCCGCGCCCTCGGCCCGCCTGCAGTTCGGCGGCGCGCTCGTGCTCTGGTTCTGCTGCCTGCTCGACGGCTGCGACGGCGAGATCGCCCGCCTCAAACACCTGTCCTCGCCCGCGGGCGCGGCCTACGACCTATGGGCCGACCACGCCTCGCACCTGGCGACCTTCGTCGCTTTGCCCATCGGCGTCGCGCGCCTGCACCCGGACCAAGACTGGCTTGTTCCCGGAATATTACTCGTGACCGGGTTCATCGCCTGCGGCTTCTCGGTCTGGCATCTCATCCTGCGGCTTCCCGAGGACCGGCGCGGGCCGCTGGCCCTCACCATCGAACGCATCGCCAGCCGCGACTACGTCTACCTGATCCTGGCGCTGACCGCGCTCGGCCGCCTGGATTGGTTCGTCTGGGCGGCGGCGGTCGGCTCCCACCTGTTCAACGCGTTCCTCTGGCTGAGCGCGCGCTCTACGCCAGGCCCCAGGACTTCCTGACGGAGGCGGCCTCGTCCTCCGAGCGCACCTTCTTGAACTTCGCGGGGCGCCCCTTCACGCGGGCCTCGCACTGCGCCCAGGTCGCATGCCGCTCGAGCTTGCCGTCGAGATAGCTCAAGTACCAGGCCGGCCGCGTGTCGGCGGCCTTGCGGCCTCTCGCGCGCGCGGGCAGCGCTTTGGCGTCCGACGCCGACAGGGAACCGTAGGGATAATTCAGCAGCGGACCGTCATAGAGCTCGACGGGCTCCCGCTTGGCGAACGCGACCGCGATCGCGTCGCAGCGCTCGTTGGCCTCGTGGCCGTCATGGCCCCGCACCCAGCGCCATTCCACGCCGCCCCTGCCCCGCGCGGCCACGGCCGCCTCCAGCGCGCGCCAAAGATCCTCGTTCTTGACCGGCTCTCCCGCCGCGGTCGTCCAGCCGCGGCGCTTCCAGCCGAGGATCCATTTCGTCATGCCCTCGATGACGTAGGTCGAGTCGCTGTGGACGAGGACCACGCCCGGCCGGTCCTTGACCGCGTCGAGGCCCGCGATGACCCCGCCGAGCTCCATGCGGTTGTTCGTCGTCGACGCGCTGCCGCCCCCGAGTTCTAAAACGCGCCCGTCGGGAAAGGCGATGACGACGGCCCAGCCCCCCGGCCCCGGGTTCCCGGAGCACGCGCCGTCGGTGAAAATCGAGATCACCCGCAAATGGTAGGATTTACGCGCTATGGCGGTCACCTGGCTTTGGGCGGGCTTCATCGCGGTCATGGGCGTCATGCTCGTGCTCGACCTCGGCGTCTTCCAGAAGAAGGCGCACGTCATGCACGTGCGCGAGGCCGCGATCATGGTCGGCATCTGGTGGACCTTGGCCGCCGCCTTCGCCCTCGCGGTGTATTTCGTGTACGGCCACGACAAGGCTTTCCAGTTCGTCTCGGCCTACATCCTCGAGCAGTCCCTGTCGGTCGACAACCTTTTCGTCTTCATCCTGGTCTTCTCGTTCTTCAACATCCAGCCCGAGAACCAGCCCCGCGTCCTGCACTGGGGCATCATCGGGGCGATCGCGATGCGCTTCGTCTTCATCTTCGCCGGCCTTTCCCTCCTCGGGGCCTCGCACCTGATGTTCTACGCCTTCGGCGCGGTCCTGGTCTTCACCGGGGGCAAGATGATGTTCGCCGGCGACAAGCCGATGGAGCCCGGGAAAAATCCCGCGCTGCACCTGCTGCACCGCTTCCTGCCCGTGACCGAGGGGCCGCATGGGCACCGCTTCTTCACGCGCCTGGGCGGCGTCCTGCACGCGACTCCGCTGTTCGCCGCGCTCGTGGTCATCGAGGCGACCGACCTGATCTTCGCCGTGGACTCGATCCCCGCCGCGCTGGGCGTCAGCTCGGACCTGTTCGTCGTGTACACGTCGAACGTCTTCGCGGTGATGGGCCTGCGCTCGACCTACTTCCTGCTCGCGGGCTCGATGACCGAGTTCAAGCACCTCAAGACCGGCGTCTCCGCGGTGCTCGTCTTCGTCGGCGTGAAGATGATCGTCAAGGACTTCTATCACGTCTCGACCGGGGCCTCCCTCGCCGTCATCGGCGGGACCCTCGCGGCCGCGATCATCGCCTCCCTGCTCAGCGGATCGAAACGACCCTGATCCTGTAGCGCAGGGCCTTGCCCGCGAGGGGATGGTTGAAGTCGAGCGTCGCAATCCCCTTCTCGACGGAGACCACCCGCCCCTCCGCGGCCTTGCCTCCGCTGGCGCCCCCGACGACGCGTCCGGGCTTGAGGTCGCGCGCCAACGCGCCGAACGTCTCGAGCGGGATCGCTTGAATTTTGGCCGGGTCCGCCGCGCCGAAGCCCTGCTCCGGGGTCAGCTCGAGGACCTTCTCGTCGCCCGGCCGCAGGCCGAGCAGGGCCCGGTCCACGAGGGCGGGAAGGTCTCCGCGTCCCTGCGCGACGACGAGCGGCTCTCTCCCCGCGCTCGACTCGATGACGGCCCCGCCCGAGGACAGCTCGTAGTCGAGGCTCACGCTCGAGCCGGCGGCGACGCGGCCGTCGCGGGAGCAGGCGGCCAGGAGGAGCGCGGCCGCGAGGCCCCGCTTCACGCCTTGGCGGCGCCGAGGACGGCTAGGGGCGTGAATCCGGAGTCGCCGCCGACCTTGCCGCCGGCCAGGATGACCCCGCGGCCCTCGGCCATTTTCCGGCGCAGGGACTCGAGGATGGCCATCAGGTTCCGGCCGGGGCACTCGGTCTTGTTGTAGTGCTGGTGGCCCTCGAGGAAATCCGCGGCCGCGGAATCCTTCTTGTATTTCACGGCCAGGAAGGTCACGAGCCGGACCAGGCTCTCGCTCTGCTCGCGGGTGGGCCTAATCTTGGTGAAGTCGCCCATCATCGCGACGCCGATGTTGCCCTGATTGGCCCCGCCTGCGTGCGCGCCGAGGTACTCCGCGCGCCGCCCCTCGACCACGCGCCCGTCGCCCGCGATCAGGAAGTGGTAGCCGATGTCCTCGAAAGCTCCCTTGCCTTCCCGGCCCCGGCCCACCATATGATGGCGCTGGATGGCCCTCACCGCGGCCGCGGTCTGCGCCTCGTTCATCGGGCGCGGGCCCTGGGTGTGGTGGACCGTCACGCGGTACGGCGCGTGCTCCTGATTGGCGCCCCGGCGGGGCGCCGCGCGCCAGCCTAGCCGGCTCATGATCGGCGCGGCCGCCGGGAATTTCTGCTCGAGCTGGAACGCCGCGAAGTCGAGCAAGGTCCGGCCCGCGGCGCGCGCGACGTCCGGCAGCGCGGCGGACGGCGGGTCGCCGAGGCCGTTCTCCGGCGCGGGCGGCACGGCGGCGCCGCGCAGGTCGCTGATGCGCTCGCTCTCGGCCGCCGTGTAGGGCAGGCGCTTGCCCCTTCGTCCGTCCGAGTCCGGCCCGGAGGAGGGGGCGTCCGCCGGCACCGCATCATGGGCCCGCGCGCCGTCGAACAACGCGCCCGCCCTGGCGGCCGCGTCCTCGGCCGAGGCGCCGGAGAAGTCGGTCGCGGGCGCGTACGCGCGCAGGTCCCTCCCCGGGGCGCGGGGCGCGGACGCCTCCCGCGCGGCGGCGTCGCCTCCGGCCTTCACGGGCGGCGCCGGCTCGTCGTCGTCGCAGCCGGAGAAGACGGCCGCGAACAGGAGGACCGCGAACACGGAGCGGCGGCTCATGCCGTCAGTGTAGCCGATTTCCGTTTCCGCGCCAAGACCATAAGGCCTAGGAGAGCCCGGCTAATGGGCCCAGGAGGTCTTGATCCAGTGCGCCACGCGGGCCATTCCGTCCTCGATGCGCACCTTCGGCTCCCACCCCAGCTCCCTCTTGGCCGCGGAGATGTCGAACCAATGCGACGTGGTCAGGGCGCCGACCAGGAACCTCGTCAAGGGCGGCTCCGAGGACAGGCGCAGGGCGCCCCAGGTCCCCTCGCTGGCCGCGGCCAGGGCGTAGGCGAGGCCCTTGGGGATGCGCTTCTCGACCGGAGGCTGGCCCGCGGCGGCCAGCATGAGGTTCACCACGTCCCAAAAGGGCCGGGGATCGCCGCCCGACAGGAAGTAGGCCTTGCCCGCGATCTCGGACAGGGGCGAGAGCTGGATCGCGGCCAGGACGTGCGCCGACACCGCGTCATCCACGTAGATCGTGTCCACGAGCTTGTTGTCGTCGCCGATGCGGAACAGCCTCCCCGCCTTGCGCCGGGCGACCACGCGCGGCAGAAGATGGCGATCGCCCGGGCCCCAGATGAAGTGCGGACGCAGGGACACGGTCGAGAGCCTGTCGTGGTCGGCGGCGAGCACCATCCGCTCGGCCAGGGCCTTGGTCTGCGAGTAGAATGAGTCGAACTTGGCGGGATACGGCGCGCGCTCGTCGACGCCGTCCATGTCCCCCCCGTGGAACACGACGCTGGGCGAGCCCGTGAACACGAGCTTGCGCACGCCCTGCTCCTGGCACGCGCGCAGGACGTTCTTGGTTCCCTCCACGTTCACGGCGTGATAGTCTTCATAGCGCCCCCACAGGCCGATCTTCGCCGCGGCGTGAAACACGACGTCGCGGTCGTCGCAGGCGGCCAGCACGGCCCGCGCGTCGGCGACGTCTCCCCGCGCGCAGTCGATGCCGATCGCCTCGAGCTCGGCGTAGTCGCCGCGCCCGAACACGCGCACCTCGTCGCCGCGTTCGCGCAGCCGGCGCGCGAGCGCCGCGCCCAGGAAGCCGCCCCCGCCGGTGACGAGGGCCCTCACGCCAGCCTCCGCGCCGCCCACCGCGCCAGCGCCTCGCGGTCGATCTTGGCGTTGTGGCGGGCGTCCACCGGGAACGAGGGATGAAACAGGACGTCCTTGACGTCCCGAGCGGACTCCGGCCCTTCCGAGAGTTCCAAAATTTCCTTCTTGAGCTCCTCGCTCGGCGCCGCGCCCGGCTCGAGCTCCACGCACAGGACGGGAATCAGGCCGACTCCGACCAAGGCCGTCCGCCGGACCCGGGGATGCGCGTTGAAGACGCCCTCGACGCAGACGGTGTAGAGCTCCCCCTTCTCCGTCCTGACCCGGTGGGCCTTGCGCCCGCAGAACCACAGGCGCCCGCGCTCGTCGAAGTAGCCGAGGTCGCCCATCCGGTGCCAGAAGCTTTTGCCGTCGCCGATCTTGGCGTCCGCCATCTCCGCGACGCGCCGGAAATACTCCCCCGTCACCGCCGGCCCCTTCACCGCGATCTCGCCGACCGCGCCGCGCGGCGCGCGCAGCTCCTCGGACCAGGCCTTGATCGGGCCGTCCGCGATGCGGATCACGGCGGCCTCGATGCCCTTCACGGGCCGGCCCACGCACACGCCCTTGCCGCGGACGGTCCGGGCCGCGGTCTCTCCCAGGATCTCCGCCGAGGAGGTCAAGGCCACGGGCAGGGCCTCGGTGGCGCCGTAGGGCGTGTGGATGGGCACGCCCTCGCCCAGCATCTTGGAGAAGCGCTCCAGCGTCCGCGCCGGCACCGGCGCGCCCGCCGACATCACGCGCGTCAGGGAGGGCAGGGCGACGCCGTGCCGGGCGCCGAAGCGGCCCACCCGGTCGAGCAAGGCCGGCGAGCCGAAGAGCTGATGGACGCCGTGGGTCTGGATCGGCTCGATGATCGCCATGGGGTCGACCATTCCGGGACGGGTGAAGTCCATGTCCGGGATCACGACCGTCTGGCCCAGGACCACGTCGAAGAGCCCGAACAGGGGGAAGGTGGCCAGCGACAGCTCCCCCTCCTTTATGCCGAAAAGCTCGCGGAGCTGGTCCGCCTGGGCCGAGAACATCGAATGCTCGTACACCGCGCCCTTGGGGGCGCCGGTGCTGCCGGAGGTGAAGAGGATGGCGGCGCGCCCGTCGGCGGGCACCGCGGGAAGGTCCAGCGCGCGCGAGCGGCCCAGCTCGCGCAGGGTCTCCAAGGCGGGCAGGCCCAGCGACGGGCCGCCGGCGACGATCCTCAGCCGCGCCGTCGGCGCCCAGCCGGCCGCGGCGCGGGCCATGTGCGCCTTGGCCGAGCCCACGAACGCGGCGGGCTCCGACTCCGCCAGGCAGCGGCCCATGTTCGAGAAGCCGATGCCCGGGTCGATGAACACCGGGGTCGCGTTCGCGCGCAGCAAGGCGAAGCTCGCCGCGAAAAAATCGCGCGAGGGCGGGATCATCACGGCCGCGCGGTCGTGGCGCTTGAGCCCGGCGCGCAGGAAGCCCTGCGCCAGGAGCTCGACGTCGCGGCCGAGGTCCGCGAACGACGTGGCGACGCCGCGATGAATCAGCGCCGGCCGCGCCCCGAGCCGGCGGGCGTTGTCGAGCAGCCGCGAGCCCAAGTCCGCCGCGGCGCTCATGCCGGAACAAGGCGGGCGAGGAAGCCCTTGATGCGCGCGACGGCCTCCTCGGCGCGATCCTCGAGCAGGAAGTGGCCGCCGTCCGGGAAGCGCTCGACCGCGGCCTTCGGGAAACGCGCGATCCAGCCGTTCAGGAAGTCCTCGTCGAACACCCAGTCCCGCATCCCCCAGGCGAGCAGCATCGGCGCGTCCCGGAGCAGGCCGAGCCGGCCCTCGGTCTCGACGACCGCGTCCCAGGCGCGGTCGCCCGGCCCCAGCGGGATATCCTGGACGAAGCGGTGGATCGCCCGACTCTCGTTCCAGCCGCCGCAGGGCGAGAGGTAGCCGTCGAGGACCGCGGGCGGCAGCGGCTGGGCCGCGCACGACGTCAGGATCAGCTTGCGGACGAGGCCGGAGCCGCGCAGCGGAAGACCGCCCAGGCGGCCCCGCAGCGCCCTCAGCAGCGGCGGAAACGTTTTGCCGGGCGGCAGGCGGAAGCAGGAGGTGTTGAGCGCCACGACGGCCTTGATCCGCTCGGGACGGCGGACCGCCCAGGACATGCCGATCATGCCGCCCCAGTCGTGGACGATCAAGGTCACGGGGCCCTTCGGCGCGACGCGCTCCATCAGCCGGTCGAGGTCGTCGACGCGGGAGCTCAAGGTGTAGTCGTAGCGCGCGTCGTCGGGGCGGTCGGAGAGGCCCATGCCCACGTGATCGGGCGCGATGCAGCGGTAGGCGGGCGACAGCGCCTTGACGAGCTCGCGGAAATAAAACGACCAGGTCGGGTTGCCGTGCACCATCAGCGCGGTCTCCCCCGCGCCCTCGTCGAGATAGTGCATCGCGTAGCCGCCGAGGTCGATGCGGCGGCCCGCGAAGGGGTACAGCGGCTTCCAGGCGCCGTTCACCACTCGGCTCCGAGCATCATGCAGTTCAAGCCCGAGCCGATGCCCATCAGCGCGACCTTGTCGCCCGCCTCGAGGAAGCCGCGCTCATCGGCCAGCGCGGCCGTCAGCGGCAGGCTGACCGTGCCCATGTTGCCCAGGAACTCGTAGGTCGGGAAGTCCTTCTCGCGACTCAGGCCGCAGGCCTGCAGCATCGCCTCCGCATGCGGGGCGCCGACCTGGTGGCAGATCGTCTTGTCCAGCTCCTCGGCGCTCCAGCCGGTGACCGACAGGAAGTTTTCCCAGGTCAGCCGCGCGAGCTCCAGGCCGTGCTTGAGCACGGCCGGCGCGTCGGTGCGCATGAAGTCGCGCTCCCAGCGGCACAGGTCCCAGTGCCGCGGCGCGGCCGAGAGCGCGCCCCCCAGCAGGCGCGGGCCCTTCCTGGCGCCGGCGAAGCCGCCGTCGGTGAGCACGACGCCGACCGCGCCCGAGCCCCCGGTCAAGGTCGCGATGGAGAGCTTGAAGCGCTCCATCGTCGGCGTCTCCAGCATCGACTCGATCATCGCCTCGTTGATCTCGCGCGCGGACTCGCAGGAGACGACGAGCCCCGCCCTGATCTGCCCCAGCTCGATGCGGTTGGCGGCGTCCACCATGCCCGACATCACGCCCAGGCAGGCGTTGGAGAGGTCGTGCACCGCGCAGTCGCGCCCGACGCCGAGCTTGTCGGCCACCGCGCAGGCCGTCGCGGGCTCGGAGGACTCCCGGCAGACGCCCGCGTAGATCAGCACGCCGAGGTCCGCGGCGTCCACGCCCGCCTTGGCGAGCGCCTTGCGTCCCGCGCGCGCGGCGCCCTCGGACAGCTTGAACCCGGGGTCCCACCAGCGCCGCTCGCGGATGCCGGTCAGCGCCTCGAGCTGTCCGGCTTGGAAGCGGAGAGCGTTATAGACGGGCTCGACGCGCCTCTCGAGTTCCGAGGAGGTCACGACGTTGGGGGCCAGTTCATAAGCGAGGCCGCTGATGTAAGTTTTGGCGTATCTCATGAGACGACCTTCAGCGTGAAGTCGCGCATCTCGTAGATGACGAGCCCGTCGCGCAGGAGATAGCCGTCGGCGGCGAGGGTCTTGCCCGCCTCGTCGACGCCCGTGATCCGGCACTGGACCTCGACGGCCTTGTTCGCGGGCGTGTACTGGCCGCGATACAGCCAGCGGTGCGGCCGGCCCAGGACCATGCTCTCGAAACGGCCCGCCCCGGGCCAGCGGTCGCGGGCGTGGCACTTCATGAGCTCGATGAAGGACTCCAGGCCGAGCGAGCCGGGGCAGACGGGGTCCTGGTAAAAATGGGCGCTGAAGAACCACTCCCGCGGGTCGACGGCGCGGCGGCCGACGAGCGCGCCGATGTCGTCATACTGATCGACGGCGTCCAGCAGCAGCAGCATCGGGCCGGGCAAGGCGGGAAGGCCGCCGGTCAACGGCAAACGGCGCGGGCAAGAAGCTCCGGGAACAAACGGCTTGGCGCCGCGCAGGCCGACCTGCTGCGCCAGCGATTCCTTGGTGAAGAAGCCGAATTCCGTTTTGCCCTTGTAAACCGGACGGCCCGAAGCGTCGGTCACGGACATGTCGTAATTTTGGATGATCATCCCCCCCGACTGGGAGACCTTGGTCAGCGCGACCGTCGTGATGAGCGTTCCGGCCTCGGGGCCGATCTCGAGGAGCTGGACCGCGTCCCCGCCCAGATTGCGAAAGGAGAGGTCGACGGGGCTCGTCAGCGCCGAGCCGCAGTACGCCGCGAGCCAGCCGCAGGGCTGCAGAGCCGCTTCCAAAAGGACCGCGAAGGGCATGGTCGGCTGGCCGTTCTCCCTGAAGTACCAGGCGTCTTTCGGGACGTCGTACTCGGCCGTCGCCGAGGCCCCCGCCCTCAGGACGAACGGCTCGCCCTTGACGTCCACGATGCGATCCAAAAACTGATAGGGAGGACCGGGCAGACGCGCCAAAATCCTGTCCGCATCGAAGATCTTGTACGGCTGGCCGAAGGCCTCGGACGGATTGCCGTTCGAGTAGGCCATGATCTTGTCGGGGCCGTAAAGAACCGTCTTCGTCTTCTTCATCCACAACGACTCGATCTCCGTCCGGTTCGCGCCGGATAAGCGAACCGACATGTCCGTGATCAGGACGATGTTCTTGTCGTCGGAGTACATGAACGCGTCCGCGAGGCAGAACGGCGCGCCGTCCGGCGCGTAGCCCAATTCCTTGATGTGCAGCTCGTAGCGCGCCTTCTTCGTGGACGCGAGCACCTGGCCGCGGCACTTGAGCTGGCTCGCCACGCCGGGGAGGGGCTCGTGCCAGACCTTGCCCTCCTCCCCCACCCAGCCCATCCGCATCAAGTAAACGCGCAGCGTGTGCAGGCAGCACTCGTACATCAAGGTGCCGGGCATCACGTTGTCGCCCGGGAAATGGCAGACGAGGTGCCAGTCGTCGGGGCGGATGTCCATCTCGCCGACCGCGCGGCCCAGGCCGTAGCGGCCGCCCTTGGGATCCAGCTCGAGGATTCGATCGACCAGCTTCATCCGGCCGCCCGGCAAGGTCGCGGGGACGAACGGCAGGGACGCGAACGACGGGCCGAACGCCGTCTTCAAATCCCCGGAGCGGAGCGCTTTGAACTGCGCTTCGCTCAGCGACACGATCTCGTCGAACGGAGCCAGCGGCCGCCAATCGGACGGACGCTGGCCCGGAACCCGCGTCTTCTCCGCGTCGGAAAGCACGATGCCGCGGCCCTTGGCGAGTTCGGCCTGCGTGAAGAACCCGGCGCAGCCCTTGCGCATGGTCAGCAGCGGTTTGCCGTCCACCGTGCTGTCGAAGCGAAAGAAAAAAAGCCAGATATCGTCGTGCCGGCCGAACCCGTCTATTGAGATGTCGTACTTGATCACCTGCCCCGGCCGCGGCAAATGATCGTGGAAGGTGACGACGGCGTCAAGAAGCCGGTAAACGGCCAAGCCTTTCGTTTGCGAATCAATGCCCAAATATCCGGAAAGAAAGAGATCGGCTTGACCGGCCTCGACGGCGATGCAGGTGGGAATGCGGCCGGCATCCAGATACCAGCCGTCATGAAGGACGTCGTGCTCGGTGACGCACGAGCCCGCTTTCATCGAATTCGGCTCGCCCGACACGCTCACGATGCGGTCGGCCAGCATCAAGGGCTCGTCGGGCAGGCGCACGCGCGAAGGATAAGAATCGACATGGGCGAACTTGTCGCCGAGCACATTCCCGATCTTGCCCACGGCGAACTCGAGGCACGCCGCGCGGTCCATGAAGACGGATTGAGGCGGCGACGACGCGGGCGACGCGACGGCGGCCCGCCCGGACGCGATTCGGATCTGCTCGCTCAGATTCCTGCTCTGAAGCGCCGCGAAGTTCTCCGCGAGCTGGAGGTACATCCGGTGCGCCTGGGCGGTGAGCGCGGCGGCGTTCGCGAGGCTTCCAACGGCGGTCTGCGCTCGAGGCGCGCCGGCGGTTTCCGGAGACGCTCGGCGCGCCGGCGGTTCGGAAACGGGAAGGCTCGCTGGAACTCGCGCCGGCGCGGGCGGACGCGGCGCGAGCGGCCGGGTCCACGACACCTTCGCCGGACGCCCCCCGAGCGGCAGGCGCACGAACTGGGCGGGCGCCGGGAGCGCCGGCTGATGGCCCGCGCAGAACGTGCGCGCGCCGTACAGCGGCTTGAGGTCGACGGGGACGCGCTCCGCGATCAGGAAGGCCAGCGCCTTGAGCACGCCGTCGACGCAGCCCTGGCCCCGCCCGTCGACGGCGCGGGCGTTGTGCGTGAGCGGGCCCAGGATCTTGCCGATCATGCGCGTGCAGGAGCCTTGGGGGCCGAGTTCGAGGAAGGTGCGCACGCCGTCCTCGTAGGCGGTCTTGACCAAGGCGGCGAAATCGACCGAGCGGATGGCCTGGGTCGTGATCGAATCGGCCGCCGACTCGCGCGTGACCTCGTAGGCCTTGCCGAAGGCGCCCGAGTAGTAGCGGACGCCCTCCGGCGCGCGCGTCGGGAAGAGATGCAAATCCCTGTATTGCTTTTCGACCAGTTTGGCCGCCGGAAAGTGGACCGTCGACACTCCTTGCAAAGGGAGAAAAACGCAGCCGAGCCCCTCGACGAGCTTCTCGACCGCGGAGCGGTAGCCGCCGACCACGCACTCGACCGGCGCGTTCACGATCAAAAGCGCCGCGCGCTCGGCGCCCTTGAGCGCCCGGTTGACGGCGTCGGCGGGGCGGTCCACGACGCCGAGCACCCAGTCGACCTTCTCGTCGGCCGGCAGGCGCCAGAAACGGCGGGCGGCGTCGCACGCTCCGGCAAGCTCGGAGGTGAATAGGCTCGACTGCTTCATGCGGCGCAGCATCTCGTCGCGGCTGGTCCACGCGCGCGTGGCGAAGAGGCCCGCGGTCTCGCCCAGGCTGTAGCCGACGACGGCGGCCGGGTGCACGCCGAAGGAGCGCATCAGGTCGCACGTGACGGTGCCGTGCGCGACCGAGGCGAAGATGAGGGCGTGGTAATCGGCATTGAGCTCGCTGTCGGCCTTCGCTTCCCAACCGGGCTCGAAAGCCAGGCGCCAAGGGGCCACGCGCCCGGGCGTCATCTGGTCGCGCAAGCAGCCGTTCTCCGCGTCCTGGCGGCGCAGGACCTCGGGCCATTGCGCGCCGAGGCCGGCGGTCATGCCCAGGTACTGGCTGCCCGAACCGGGGAAGACGAAGGCCAGGTCGCCGCCGAGCGGCCGCCGCGTCGTGACATAGGCGCGGTCGCTGGCGAGCGGGCGCTCCGGGTTCTCGCGGATGGAATCCAAAGCCTGACGCGCGAGGGCGAGCAGTTCCTTCCAGTCGCGGGCGACGAGCGCGCAGGCGCAGGGAGACTCGGGCGAGGAGCCGCGCTTGATCCACCAGCGGCGGGCGAGCGCCTCGACGGCGTCGCTCGGGTCCTGGGAGGAGGTCCACTCGATCAAGACGGAGAGTGCCGCGGCCAGACGCTCCGGGCCCGGCGCCTCCACGGCGAACAGGGCCGACTCGCGCGCGCCCAGCGGCTGGCGGCGCTCGTCCTCGACGCGCGGATCGGCGGCCGAAGGCTCGTGCTGCTCGAGGACGGCGTGCACGCAGCCCCCGTCGATGCCCAGCGAGGTCACGCCGGCGCGGCGCGGACCGTCGGCGCGGTTGCGCAGCCAGTACGAGGCGCGGCGCGGCGAATGGAAGCGCCGGCGCGCGCGGGCCAGGGGCGGCGCCGGCTCGACGATGGCGGGGCCGGGCGGCAGGATCTCCTGGTACAGGGCCAAGGCGGCCTTGACGAGCCCAGCCAGCCCCGCGGCGGCTCCGGCGTGTCCGATGACCGCTTTCGAGGACGAAAGCGCGATGGGCAGCTCCGCCTCGGCGCTCCCGAAGAACTCGACCATCGCGGAAGCCTCGACGCCGTCCTCCCTCGCGTCTCCCGAGCCGTGGCACTCCAGAAGGCCGATCGTGCTCGGGTCCGCCTTGGCCTCGTCGTAGGCCCTGCGCAGCGCCTCGACGCACGCCTCCGGCGCGGGAAAGACGGCGTCGGCGCCGCCGCCGGAGGCCGAGCCCATGCCCTTGATGACGGCATAGACGCGGTCGCCGTCGCGCAGGGCGTCGTCGAGGCGCTTGAGCGCGACGGCGGCGGCGCCCTCGCCGGGCGTCGCGCCGTCCGCCGACGCGTCGAACGGGCGCGGCCGGCCGGAGGCGGAGAAGGGCCTGAGGGCGTGCGCGCCGGCGAGCGCGCGGGCCTCACCGGCGAGGTCGACGGCGCCGGCAATCGCCGCGTCCACCTCGCCGCGCTGGAGCGCGCGAACCGCCGCCTCCAGCGCCTTGAGCCCGGAGTTCTCCTCGGCGGAAACGGTGAAGCTGGGGCCGCCCAGCCGGAACTCGCGCGCGATGCGGCTCGCGGCGACGGAGGCGAGGCCGCCCATCACGCGGTTGGCGGAGAGCGCGGGGCCCGCCGCCTCGCGCAGCGCGGCCAGCCAGGACGCCCGCTCCACGGCCGTCAATGGCCGGCCTTTCGCCCCGGCCCAGGCGTCGGCCGTCGTCTCCAAGAACCAGCGCAGGTCGTATTGCGTCACCGCCAGGTCGAAGGCCACCCCGAGAAAAACGCCGACGCGGTCGCGGCCTTCCTCGGAGAGCCTCGCGTCGGCGATCGCGGCCGCCGCGCTCTGGAGCGCGAGCAGCTGCTGCGGGAGCATTTCCTCCAGCTCTTTGGGCGGGATCCGGAAGGCCGCGGCGTCCGAGCCGACCTCGCGCATGAAGCGGCCCTTGAACCCGGCGGGCGCGTCGATGCCCCACCAGCGATCCTCGACGTAGGACGACTCCTGTTCCGTGCCGCCGAGAACGGCTTCTTGGTAGGAACGAAGATTGCCCAACGTCCCGAAACGCGCGTCCATGCCGATAATGGCCACCGGCGTCGAAGCCGGGATAAAACGGCGGACGGACGGCGACTGCTTCGAAGAAGCCTTGCGGCGCTCGGGCGCCTCCTCGACGATCAGGTGCGCGTTGATGCCCCCGAAGCCGAACGCCGACAGCGCGGCGCGGCGCGGGGTTTTCGCGTCGCGGCGCGCCCAGGGAGCCGCCTCGGCTTGGACGCGGAACGCGCTCCCCGCCAAGCCGGCGTTGGGATTCTCATGGCGGAAATTCGCGTTGGGCGGCAGCGTTTCGTTCTCGAAAGCCAGCAGCACCTTCATCAAGCCCGCGGAGCCGGCCGCGGTCAGCAGATGGCCGATGTTCGATTTGACCGAGCCCAAGGCGCACTGTCCCGGAGTCCAGCCCCGTTCGCCCCACAAGGCCTTCAAGCTCGCGATCTCGACGGGATCGCCGGTCGGGGTTCCCGTCGCGTGGCATTCCACGAAGTCGATCTGCGAGGGCGACAGCTCCGCTTCCTGATACGCGGCGCGCATCGCGCGCAATTGCCCGACCGTATTCGGAGCCAGAAGGCTTCCTCCCACGTCGTTGGAGAGCCCCCCGCTCAGGAGCACGCCCCGGACGCGGTCGCCGTCGCGCCGGGCGTCGGAAAGCCGCTTCAAGACGAACAGGCCCGCGCCCTCGCCGACGACGAGCCCGTCGGCGGCGGCGTCGAAGGGAGACGGAGTCCCGGAGGCCGAGAGCGCGCGCAGCTGGGAGAAGCCCATCTGCGTGTAGAGGCTCTGCGGACGGGCCACGCCGCCGGCGAGCATCGCGTCGGCGCGGCCGGCGCGCAGCTCCTCCATCGCGAACTTCAGCGCGTACAAGGACGAGGCGCAGGCCGCGTCGAGCGTCCAGGAGCCGCCGCCGAGGCCGAAGGCCTTGGTCAGCACGCCTCCGGGCAGGCCGGCCACGAAGCGGTTGGCGGCATTGACGCGCGCGGCCCGCCGCCGCGGCGGCAGGCCGAGGGCGTCGCGCTCGAAGGCGGGCAGCAGCAGCTCGCGCGACCAGGCGGCGGCGCCGTCGGTGGGCAGGACGAGCTGGCCCATGACGACGCCCGTGCGCGCCTTGTCGGCGGCGGACAGCCTCGCCTGCGCGAGCGCCTCGCGGGCCGCGTGCAGCGCCAAGTGAAAGGCCGGATCCAGCGACAGCGCCCATTGGGCGTCGAGCGCCAAGCCGCCGGGATCGAAGACGAAATCCGAAACGAAGCAGGCCTTCTTCGAGTAGACCTTGTCGGCCGCGCCCTTGGCCGGATCGAACGCCGAGTCCGGCGGGATCGCCCAGCGCCCGGCGGGGACTTCCCGCGCGGCGCAACGGCGCGCGGCGAGGTTCTCCCAGAACCGCGCGGGCGTCGGCGCGTCGGGGAAGATCCCCCCCAGGCCCACGATCGCGATCGGCTCCGGTTTCTGGCTCACCGCTTGTAGATGGTGTACGCCGCGGCGTCCTCGGCCCACTCGACGTTCGCGCGGTTGAGCCGCCGCAGGACGCCGAGCCAGCCGCCGTCCGCGGGATCCGTGACGGCTTTGGAAAGGGCCGCCTTCGACGCGATCACGCGAATCGTCTCCGCGGACACCTCGTCGCCCTCCCGGGGCAGCTCGGCGACGAGGCGCACGCCGAGCTTCCTGGCCTCCGCGTCCGGATACTCCCAGGATTCACCCGCCCTCAGGCGCTTTTCCCGCACGTTCTCGTTGGGCACCATGAGCGCGGCCTGATCCTTCGCGCCGAGATCGTAGATGTTGTAGAGGTAGATCCAGCAGTCGCGGGTCGCGGTCACGACGAGCTTCGCCTCCTCGCCGTGCAGGAAGCGCTGGCTCGACGTCCGGAGCTCGACGAAGAAATCCTTGTCGCCCCCGCCGTCGCGCGGCAGCACGCAGGCCTTGAGGCGCAGGCGGTACAGGCAGCCGGGGCAGTCGGGCGCGTCCCTGTAGCCTTCCTCCAGCACCTGCTCCTTCATGATGCGCCCGCTGCGCGTCGTCTGCAGAATGCCCTCGGTCAGGCGCGACTCCCCGCGCAGGCCTTCCTGCTGGAAGTCCATGAACTTGGACTTCACCTCGACGCCGAGGAAATCCTGGATCGCGGCCGCGCGCGCGTGCTCCATCGCGGCGGCGCGCGCCTGATGGCGCGTGTCCTGGGGGCCGACGGCGACCGAGGCCGAGCCCTCGAGCCAGGAGCAGCCCTCGGGGTCCGCGCCGAGAAGCCTTCCGCGGCGGTCCTGAACCTCGTTGCGGACGGGAGCGGACGCCGGGACGGCCGCCGCGGAAGCGCCGGCCTCCGGGATCCGGGCGCGGCCCCCGCCGCACGCGCTGAGCGCGAGCGCGCAGACGACCGTCAGGGCGCGCCTCGTCATGCGGCGATTTCGGCGGCGTTGCGGCGGAACGCGCCGGCCAGCGACGCGTCGGCCGCGCACTCGAGGCCCTCGATCCGGGCGACGAGCGCGCCGCGCTCGCCGATAAACTCCACGTCCGCGCCCGCGAGCCCCTCGGCGCGCTTGGCCGCCTTGACCACGACGCGCACCCCGCCGGCCGGGAACGACTCGGCGTACTGACGGTAGCGCGCGACGAAGCTCGGCAAGGACGGGGCGCCCATCCGAGCGTCCGTCCAGAGGATCATGGCCTGGAACGCGGCGTCGAGGGCCGCCGGATCCGCCAGCCAGCGGTCCCGAAGCGGCCGGCGCGCCCACGACGCCGGGGGCGCGGCCGTCCTCGATTCGACGACGATGCCCTCCGGCCCGCAATGGGGCGCGGACAGGAGGAAGCGCATATCGGCCCCGTGAAACAACACCTCGCGGTAGGCCTCGTCGATCGTGCGCGCGTAGGGGGCGCCCCCGACGCGCAGCGACGCCGCCGGAGCGGCCGGACGCTTGGCCGCGAGCAGTATCTTGGCGCAGACGTGGAGCGCTCCGCCCTCGCCGCGCAGCTGCGCGTCGACGACGAAGACGCCGGAGCTTTTCCGGGCGGGACCGGCGTGAGCCTTGAGCGTCACGGAAGCTCCGCGGCGGACGGCGACGCCCTTCGCCACGCGCAGGTCCTCGAAGCCGACGAACGCGAGTCCGGGATTGGAGTGAAGGGCCGCGTGCGCGAGCCACTCGACCGAAACGGCCAGCGGCAGCACCGCGCGGCCGTTGAGCACGTGGGACGAGAGAAACGGATACGCCTCGAGCGTCAGGTCGCGCTCGAAGCTCATCGGCAGGGCCGCCCGAGCGCCGGAAAGCTCCGAAAGGACCACGGTCTCGGCCGGACCGGAGCCGCGAAGCTCGCGGACCAAGTGTTCGCCGCCCTCGGACAGGCCGATGACGCCCACGCCCTCGGAGGCGAACAGCTTCTTGAGCTCGGCGCCGACCATGCCGCCGTCCCACGGGCCCCAGCCGAGCGCGGCCACGCGGCACGCGGGCAGGCGCGCGGCCAGGACTTGAGCGGCCTTGTTCAACGCCTCGTTGGCGACGGCGTAATCCGCCTGGCCCGCGCGGCCGTAGCGGGCCGTCGAAGACGAGAAAAGCGCCAGCATCCGCAGCTCGGACGGCTTGACGGCGTCGAGCAGATGCCGCAGGCCCGACAATTTCGTGTCGAGCACGGCGTCGAGCATGGCCTCCGTTTTATCCAGAATGGACTTGTCGGCGAGCACGCCCGCGCCGTGCACGAGGCCGCGGACGGGGCCGAAGTCCCGGACGGTCTCGGCGACGAGGGCGCGGACCGCCGCGGCGTCGCGCGCGTCGACGGCGCGGTAGCGCGCCTCGACGCCGGCCGCGCCCAGGCGGGCCAAGGTCGAGCGGATCTCGCGCGCGGCGGCAAGCTCCCGCGCGCGGGCGCCGATCTCCCTGGGAGACAGGCCGGGCGAGGCCTTCGCGATCAGAGCGCGCAGCGCGCTTTCGCCGGACGCGGCGGCGAACTCGGCCGGTTCCGCGCCGGGCAGGGGGCTGCGTCCGACGAGCACGAGGCGGGGCTTGAAGGCTTTCGCCAGCGCCAGCGCGCACTCGGCGGTGACGCCGCGCGCGCCGCCGGTGACGATGACGGCGTCGCCGCTCCGGAGCGGCTCGCGCCCGGACGGAACGCACGGGCGCTCGACGAGGACCGCCGTCTTGAGCCCGTCGCCGGTCAGGCCCGCCTCGACGGGGCCCTCGAAGCCCATCTCCTTGACGAGCAGTCCGGCCGCCGCCGCGACGGGCAGGGCGGGGTCCGCGTCGACGGCGCGGCAGCGGACCGACGGCCACTCGCGCGCCGCCGTCTTCATCAGGCCGGCCAGGCCGCCGAACGCGGGGTCCTGGTCCTTGCCGCCCTCGAGCCCGAGGGCGCCGTCGAGACGCGTCGCCGTCATGACGAGTCCCCGGACGCCTCGAGCGTGGAAGGAGCGGCCGGCCGCCTGGACGAGCAGGAAGGCTTTCTTGAGCCAGCTCTCCGAGTCCTCCGTCCACGGACAGCCCTTCGCGGCGGGGCGGGCGGGGGCCACGACGATCAAGGCGCCGAGCTCGGCGGGCAAGGAGGCCGCGTCGTCCATGGAAACGAGCTGGGCTTGATAGCCCTTCTCCAGAAGCTCGCGGACGAGCGCGGCGTCGAGCCCGGAATCCCGGGTCACGGCGACGATCAAGGACTTGTCGAGGGCAAACGCGTCCCGTGGGCCGACGGAAAACAACTCGGGCACCAGCCGCGTGATCGCGCCGGGCGCTTCGGGGCTCTTCGTCACGGAGACGGCGACGGGCGCGGGCGCCGGCGCCGAGACCGCCGCGCCCTCGGAGAGATACGCGCAAATCTGCTTCAACGTGCGCAGCGTCCCGAGGTGCTCGGGCTTCACCTTCGGAGCGTTCGGAAGCCTCTCGGAAACGGCCGAGAGGATCTCGACGCGCTTGATGGAGTCGATGCCCAGGTCCCCCTCCAAGTCCATGTCGGGGCCGATGGTGTCGGCCGGGTAGCCCGTCTTCTCGGAGACGACGGCGATCAGCGTCGGCAGGATATCGGAGTTGGAAGACGGCACGGGCGCGGGCACGGGCGCGGGCGCCGGCGCCGGGACCGCCGCGCCCTCGGAGAGATACGCGCAAATC
>JACQJQ010000115.1 GCA_016204945.1 Elusimicrobiota bacterium | reverse complement strand
GTCTACGGGGAGTCCTGCGTCATGCGCATCCTGGACCGCAAGTCCGTCCAGGTGGACATCCTCAAGATGGGCTTCCTGGACGACACGCTCGCCAAGCTCCTGGGCCTGCTCAAGGGCATCGGCGGCAAGAAGAACTTCGGCCTGATCGTGGTCTGCGGCCCGACGGGCTCGGGAAAATCCACGACGCTCTACGCCGCGCTCAACCACGTCAACCGGCCCGACATCAAGATCCTGACCGCGGAAAATCCGGTCGAGTACAACCTCGACGGCATCGTCCAGGTTCCCGTGAACCCCGACGTCAAGCTCGGGGGCGACAAGAAGTTCGACTTCGCCGCCGCGCTGCGCTCGTTTCTGCGCCTGGACCCCGACGTCATCATGGTCGGCGAGATACGCGACGAGGAAACCGCCCATATCGCGATGGAGGCCGCGATGACCGGCCATCTGGTCTTCTCGACCATTCACACCAACGACGCCGCCTCGACGATCTCGCGCCTGACCGACATGGGCCTGCCCTCGTTCATGGTGGCCACGACGATCAAGGCCGTCCTCGCCCAGCGTCTCGGGCGCCGCCTCTGCTCCTGCAAGGTGCCGCACGATCCGACGCCCGAGGAGGTCAAGATCTTCGAGGAGAACGGCGTCGAGCTGCCCAAGGGCGTCAAGCTCATGGGCCCGCCGAAGGAGAGCGGCTGCGAGCTCTGCAAGGGCCTCGGCTACAAGGGCCGCGTCGGCATGCACGAGTTGCTGGTCATGACCGACACGCTGCGCATGTTCTGCCTCAAGGACGTCGCGGCCGACCCGGTCCGCAAGATGGCGATGAAGGAAGGCATGCGCTTGATCGTGCAGGACGGCCTCGAGAAGGTGAAGATGGGCCTGACGACCTGCCGCGAAGTGCTCGGAGGCACGGAATAGCCATGGCGAAGACCAACGCGAACCCGGCCGGCCCCGCGATGAACGTCGACTTGGCGCTCGAGCTCTTCTCCATCGCGGGCTCGCTGAACTCGACGCTCGACCTCGACTTCCTGCTCCAGAAGATTGGCGCCGCGGCCGAGCAGCTCCTGGACTCGGAGGCGAGCGCCATCATGCTCGTCACGGACGACAAGAAGCACCTGTTCTTCCGCGTCGCCTCGGGCGAAAAGGCCAAGGCGCTGCGGACGATGACCTTGCCCATCGGCCAGGGCATCGCCGGCTGGGTCGCGCAGAACCGCCAGCCGCAGACCGTCAACGACACGAAGAGCGATCCCCGCTTCGCGGGCAAATTCGACAAGGCGTCGGGCTTCACGACGCGCTCGCTCTTGTGCGTGCCGATGCTCTTCCGGGGCGAGCTGGTCGGCGTCGTCGAGGTGCTCAACAAGCGCGAGGGCGGCTACGGCGAGGGGCACATCGGCCTGCTGTCGAGCCTGGCGAACCTCGCGTCGGTGGCGATCGTCAACGCGAAGATCATGGCCGAGCAGAAGAACTTCTTCTCGCACGTCCTGGAGCTTCTGACCGCCGCGATCGAGAGCTCCCGGCCCGGCCTGGAGAACTATCCGGTCCGCGCGGCGAAGCTCGCCTGCTCCATCGGGCGCGCGCTCCAGGTCGAGGAGTACGATTACCGCATGCTCTACTACGCGGGCGTCCTGCACAAGATCGGCTACGTCGCGTTCAAGAGCCCGCGCCTGCTGGCCGATCTGGGCGTGACCAGCGCCTCCGACGAGATGCTGCCGTCGTTCTCGGGCCGCATGCTCGAGGGCATCAAGATGCTCGACGGCGCGATTCCGATGATCCGCCATCATAAGGAGCGCTTCGACGGCACCGGCTACCCGGGCAAGCTCAAGGGCGACGACATCCCGCTCGGCGCCCGCATCCTGGGCCTGGTGGTGAAGATGGAGGAGCTGCGCTCGGCGGGCCTGCGGGACGCGGCGCTGGGCGCCCAGGCCCTCAAGGAGGCGCGCGACGGAGCGGGCACCCGCTACGACCCGCAGGTCGTCGAGGCGTTCGCCACCGTCCTGGAGTCCCAAGGCGGCACATGGTGACCGACGGCCTCCCGCATCGACGGATACTGATCGCCAAGCCTGGGCTCGACGGGCACGATCGCGGCGCGAAGGTCATCGTGCGCGCGCTGCGCGACGCGGGCTTCGAGGTCATCTACACCGGCATCCGCCAGACGCCCGCGATGATCGCGTCGGCCGCTATGCAGGAGGACGTCGACGCGGTCGGCCTCTCGCTCCTGTCCGGCGCGCATCTCACCTTGTTTCCGGCGATCTGCAGGGAGCTGAAGAAGAAGGGCCTCAAGGACGTCCTGGTGTTCGGCGGAGGCATCATTCCCGACGAGGACGTCCCGGCTCTGCGCAAAGCCGGCGTGGACGGCGTCTTCGGCCCGGGCACGCCGCTGCAGACGATCGTGGACTACCTCAAGGCGAAACTGGCCGTTGACCGCTAAAACCGACACGTCGAGCCTCGTGCAGCGCGTGCGCCGCGGCGATCACGCGGCGGCCTCGCGCGCGTTGAGCCTGGTGGTCAACGACGCCCCGTCCTCCGAGGCCCTGGCCAAGGAGTTCTTCAAGGCCTCCGGCTGCGTCCAGAAAGTGGGGGTTTCGGGTCCGCCCGGCGCCGGCAAGTCGACCCTCGCCGGCCGTTTGATCGGCCACTATCGTTCCCGCAAATTGAAAGTGGGCGTGCTGATGGTGGACCCGAGCTCCTCGATCTCGGGAGGCGCGTTTCTCGGCGACCGCCTGCGCGTGATGGAGCACGCGACCGATCCCGGCGTGTTCATCCGCTCGCTTGCCTCGCGCGGCATGATCGGCGGCCTGGCCTACGCGATCTTCAGCGCGATCCACGTGCTGGAGACGCTCGGCTGCGATAAGATCCTCATCGAGACCGTCGGCACCGGCCAGGACGAGGTCGAGATCGCCTGGGTCGCCGACACCGTCCTCTACGTGACCACGCCCTCGATGGGAGACGAGATACAGGCCATGAAGGC
>JACQJQ010000135.1 GCA_016204945.1 Elusimicrobiota bacterium | reverse complement strand
GGTGGATTTCCCGGTTCCCCTGGGGCCAAAGAGGAAAAAACTGTCTGCCGGGGTCTTGAAAAATCGCTTTATTGTATCCATAAATTCTTCCTTTTTGGAGTTAGTAGAGCCATTATAGATCGCGAGTTTGCTTTTGTCAATGATTCGCTCGGAGCCTAACGCCTCTTCTCAAAGCGAAGATGGCGAAGCTGACCTGCTCAGGCGGCAATATGTATCGATACTCGAAACCAGGCACCCCGCGCCTCATGGCAGCGGATTGAGCCGGTAGTATCAATGCGAATCGGGCGTCAGTGAAGGAGGACGAGCGGGACCCAGATCGGGGACGTCATGATCCCGAGCGCGACGGGCACGACGACCAGGGCGGTGGGGACTTCCCAGAGGCGGTGCCAGCAGGAGTGGCGCGGCGCGCCCTCGCCCCAGTCGAGGGAGGGGGAGACGAAGAACGGCCGGCATGAGCCGGTGTCGTTCTTCGAGGAGAGCGAGCGCGGGCGCTCGGAGTCGAGGAAGCCTTCGCGCTCGGTGCCGGCCGTGGCGCAGGCGCCGAGGAGGAGCAGCGAGAGGAGCGCGGCCCGGCGCACTAGGAGGGAGCGATCTCGGCGGTGAATTCGCACTTCGCGATGCAGCCGCAGACGGAGCCGGCGGCGCCGCTGTAGGAGGGCTGGGCGCAGGTCATTTGGGCCGAGCCGCGCTCCTGCAGGTTCGTGAGGGACTGGGCGATGAGGACGGCGAAGTCGTAGGAGCCGGAGCCGCAGGAGCCGGGGCAGTCCGCCTCGAGGAAGAACGGGTCGTTGGGCCCGTAGGTTTCCTGGGACTCCTCGAGGACGACGCCTTGGGGCGTGGCGATGGAGACCTTCACGCTCAGGGAGCGCAGGGAGGGAAAGCGGGTGGAGAGGGTGCCGGCGTTGCGCTCGTTGTCCTCGGCGGTCTGGGCGCGGCGGACCTTCTCGTCGTTCTTGCTGGGGCCCGCCTTGCGGCGCTTCTTGCGGTAAAAAGCCATGCTTCCTCCAAAGTTGCCGCGTCGATGATAGCATTATCTTGGTAGCATGTCCGGGATGGCCGGCTTGCTTCGGGAGGCGCTGTCCGCGATCGCCGCGATGGGCGCGGCCGGCGGCGCCGCGTTCGTGCTTCTCTACGCGGCCTGCTGCCTGGCCTGCGTGCCGGCCTCCATCCTGACCTTCGGCGCGGGCGCGGCGTTCGGCCTGGGGTACGGCTTCGCGCTCGTTTGGGTCGGCGCCATGCTCGGGGCGTGCGCGTCGTTCTGGGCCGGGCGGCGCTGGCTGAGGGGCTGGGTGGAGAGGCGCATCGCGCGCTATCCCGCGTTCCTGGCGATCGACGCGGTCGTCTCGGTGGACGGCCCGCGCATGGTCTTCCTGACGCGCTTGACGCCGATTTTCCCGTTCGCTTTTCTCAACTACGCGTTCGGCCTGACGCGCGTGAGGTTCCGGGACTACGCGCTGGCTTCCGGCGCGGGGATGGTGCCGGGGATGCTGCTCTTCGTCTATCTCGGGGCGGCGGCCGGCGAGGCGGCGCGGGGAAGCGGGCGGACGGCCGCGGAGTGGGCGTTCTTCGGGGTGGGCCTGCTGGCGACGGCCGCCGTCGCGGTCGTCCTGGGGCGCGCGGCCGGCCGGGAATTCGCGAAGATCACGGGGCGCTCCCGGCCCTAGGCGGCCGGCAAGGTGAGGACGACCGTCGTGCCCTTTCCGACGCCTTTGCTCGAGATGGCCACGTCGCCGCCGTGCTTGTGCATGATCCAGCGCGCGACGTTGAGGCCGAGGCCGGTGCCGCCTTGCCCCGCGCGGCCGGTGGCGAAGGGCTCGAAGAGGCCCTGGAGGGCCGCCGGCTCGATGCCGACGCCGTTGTCGCTCAGGGAGAGGCTGGCCTTGCCGCCGGAGCGCGCGGCCTTGATCTCCAGGCGGCCGCCGAAGGGCAGGGCGTCGAGCGCGTTCATGAGGAGGATCGTGACGACCTGCTGGAGATGCCGGGCGCTGGCGGGGACGGCGAGATCCTCGGGCAGCTCGAGCCAGACGTCCACGCAGCGCTCATCGAAGCGGATCCAGATCGGGTCGAGCGCGGCCCGGACGAGCGGGGCCAGCGGCTGGGGCTTGAGCTCGAGGGGGGAGGGCTTGGCGAAGTCGAGGATGTCGGAGAGGATCTCCACGGCCCGGTCCGCCTCCCGGGCGATGGCGGCCAGCTGCTCGCGGGGATCGCCGTTCTTGTCGAGGACGCGCCGGGCGTGCTCGACGGTGAGGATGACGGTGGCCAGCGGAGTGCGGACCTCGTGCACGATGCCGGACATCATCTGGCCGATCGTGGAGAGGCGCTGCAGCCAGGCCAGGCGGTCTCCGTCGGCGAGGGGGGGCTCGGCGCGCCGGCGCCGCCGGCGGCCGAGCGCCCAGCCCAGGGCGAGGCCCGCCGCGAGCGCGAGGACGAGGAGGGCCAAGCGCTTGGGTTCCATCCCTGATTTATATAAAATCCGGGCATGCCCACGAAGGTGCTTCTCATCGAGGACGACGCGTCGTTTCGCAAGGCCGTGGGCGACGTGCTGACGCTGGAGGGCTACGCGGTCCTCCAGGCCCCGTCGGGAAAGGCCGGCATCATGGCCGCCCGGGCGGAGCTGCCCGACCTCGTGATCCTGGACCTCGTCATGCCCGGCATGAAGGGCCTCGAGGTGTGCCAGCTCCTCAAGCAGGACGCGCTCACCGCGCGGCTGCCGATCCTCATCTTGACCGGCAACGACAAGGAGGGCCAGGACGTCGCCTGCCTCGACATGGGCGCCGACGACTACCTGACCAAGCCCGTCAAGAGCGCGCGCCTGCTCGCCTACTGCCGCGCGCTGCTGCGCCGCAACGCGGGCGAGGCGCGCGCCGAGCCGCCCGCCGCCGTTGAGGTCGGCGGGCTGAGCCTCGACTACCCGCGCAAGCTCGTCAAGCTCGGCGGCAAGGAGTTCCCGCACCTGACGCCCAAGGAGTTCGAGCTGCTCTACTTCCTGGCGGCGCGCACGCCGCAGCCGACCGAGCGCGCGGCCGTTTACCGCGAGGTTTGGGGCGCCGAGGCGCCGTCGGAGGGCGCGCTCAAGACCGTCGAGGTGCACGTGCGCCGCGTCCGGCTGAAGCTGGGCTGGAAGTCCGATCAGTGGCTGGTCAGCGTCTCCGGGCGCGGCTACGCGCTGATCCCGCCGAAGTGAGCGGCGCGGCGCGCCCGCCGCACGCCGTGCTGCTGCGCCGGCCCGCGTCCTTCGACGCGAGGGCGGTCGCCGCCGTCCTGGCCGCGCGCGGGAGCCTGCCGGCGGAGACCCTGCTGCCGGCCGTGCGCCGCTCCTGGGGGATCGTCGCGGAGCCCTCCGCCGCCGAGGAGGCGGAGGCGCTGGCGGCGGCGCTGAGCGCGGCGGGGCGCGCCGCCGTCGCCGCGCCCGTGAGCCTGCTCGAGGAGCCGCCGGCCGCGGTCGTCGTGACGAAGGCGGACCTTTCCGGCGACGGCTTCGACGTGCTCGAGGGCCGCGCGGGCGCGGAGCGCCGGCGCCTGAGCTGGACGCACCTGTGCGTGCTCTCGGCGGGCGTGGTCACGGAGACCGCGCGCAAGACGGTGACCGAGGCGCCCTCGCTCGCGGAGAAGTCCGTGCGCCTGGGCATGACCTTGGCGACCGGCCTGCCGCTGCTGGGCGCCAAGGGCAGGACGCGCCAGGTGGCCGAGGAGCGCCGCACGTCGTTCATCGACCTGGTCTTCGTCGCGCCCGCGCGGCGCGCGCGCATCCTGGCCGCGGAGTTCGACTACGCGGCGCTCGGGCCCAAGATGAGCTACAGCGCCGAGCTGAATTTCCGGGCCTTGGCGGCCGAGCTCGCGGCCCGCGCGCCGGGGGCCCTGCGCGGCCGGGGCGCGCGCGCGCTCCTGGCCAAGGCGCCGTCCGGGGAGCTCGCCTACGAGTCCTTCGAGGACGTCCAGCGCGAGGAGCGCTGGCTTCTGGCGCTCGCCGCGCTCAAGGCGGCGCTGTAAGGGGAAAACCCCTGGCGTGCGCGCTGTCCGGCTGTTATCCTTTCGGCGTGATCGAGACGCCCGTTATTTTCGAGGACGACCGCATCATCGCGGTCAACAAGCCCTCGGGCTTGCCCACGATCCCCGGGCGCGGCGAGATCGGCATGGCGGTCAACACCGAGATCGAGCGGCGCCTGCGCAAGAGGATCTTCGTGGTGCACCGCCTCGACCTCGACGCGAGCGGCATCCTCGTGTTCGCCAAGGACGCGGAGACCCACCGCCTGCTCTCCATGGAGTTCGAGGAGCGCCGCGCGAAGAAGGAGTATCTCGTCGCCGTCCTGGGCGCCATGGCGGGCAGCGGCGAGATCGACAAGCCCCTGCGCGAGTTCAGCTCGGGGCGGGTGGCCCCGGCGCCCGACGGCAAGCGCGCGCTCACGCGCTGGAAGGCGGAGCGCGCGCTGGGCGGCGCCACTTTGCTGCGCGTGGAGACTTTGACCGGGCGCAAGCACCAGATCCGGGCCCACTTGAGCTCCGTGGCCCATCCCGTCCTGGGGGACTCCCGCTACGGGCCGCCGCCGCGGCCGATCGGGGGCGCCAAGCGCCTGATGCTGCATGCCCATACCCTGCACCTGGAGCTGGGCTACGACCTCAAGGCCGAGCCCGGGCCCGACTTCCTGGCCGTCCTGGCCTCGCGCGGCGGCTAAAGCAGGAGCTTGGCGGCGAGCGTGAAGTAGAAGGCGTTGCTGAGGATGTCGGTCGTCGTCGTGATCATCGGGCCCGTCGCGGTCGCGGGGTCCACGCCCAGGCGGCGCAGGACGAAGGGCTCGAGCGCGGCCATCAGGGACGCGACGGTCATCGAGAACCACATCGACGCGCCGACGACGAGCGCGAAGTTCCAGCCGTAGCGCGAGTGGTAGAGAAGGCCGGCGAGGGCGCCGACGACGAGCCCGTAGCTGGCGCCCAGCAGGGCGCCGATGGCGATCTCGTGCAGGATGGCCCGGCGCTCCTGGCCGGGGGCGATCTCCCCGGTGGCGATGCCGCGCACCATGATCGTGGCGGTCTGCGCGCCCACGTTGCCGCCCATGCCCGCGATCATCGGCGAGAAGCTCGCGAGCGCGATGATCTGGGCCAAGGTCGTCTCGAAGTTCTGGACCACGTATGAGACCACGATGCCGCCCAGGCAGGTGATGATAAGCCAGGGCAGGCGCAGGCCCGCGCCCATGAGCACCGAGCGCGTGCGCGGCCGCGCGAAGCCGGCCATCTTCGCGAAGTCCTCCTCGGTCTCGGCGCGCGCGATCGCGAAGATGTCGCGGTAGACGACGACGCCCAGCAGGCCCAAGTCCTCGTCGACGACCGGCGCGCTCTTGAGCTTGTACTTCGTGAAGAGCTTGACGGCCTCCTCCTGGTCCATCCCGGGCGCCAGCGTGCGCGGCGCGGGGTCCATGAGCTCGCGCACGAGCATGTCGTTGGGCGCGACCACGAGGGACTTGAGGCCGACGACGCCGCGCAGGCGGTTCTTGGAGTCGACGACCATCAAGGTGTCGAGATGGGTCTCCTCGATGCGGCGCAGGCGCGTGCTGTACTGGATGCGCTCGACCGCGGCCTTCGTCGTCCATTTCTCCTCGAGCGTGACGTAGCGCCCGCGCATCAGCGCGCCGACGGACTCGGGCGCGTATTGGAGATACTGCTGGACGCATTCCTGCCCGCCCTTCTTCATGATCGCGTTGAACTGGCGCACGAGCGGCTGGGGCAGGTCCCGCATCATGCGGCCCGTCGCGGAGGGGTCGAGGTCGCTGAGCAGCTCCTGCGCGTCCTTGCGCTGCAGGCCGCCCACGAGCGCGGCCTGCTGTGCGCTCTCCAGCTCCTCGAAGAGCTGCATCGCCTTTTGGCGCGTGCTCAGGCGGAAGATCGCGACGCGCTCGTCGGCGTCGAAGTGATCCCAGCCGTCGGCGAGATCGATCGGGCCGATCTCCTTGAGGAGCGTGCGCGCCGAGACGAAATCGCGGCCCTGCAGGAGTTCCTTGAGGTCGGCGAGATAAATCTGCAGCGTCTTCACGCCGCAATCCTAACAAAAGAACCGGCGCGCCGGAACCCCATGACAATATTTATTAGATTAGCTCTTGACTATTATGAGTAAAGCTATTATATAGTCACGGCACGCCGCGCCAGACGTTCTGAGGAGGTCAACGCCGATGATCGCCAAGGACTTGCTGCCCTGGATGTTCGTGAAGAAGACCGCGACCTGGACGCCCTACGTCAAGATCCGCTCGGAGGCCTCGCGCCGCGAGCCGGTCCTCTCCGCGCGTTCGGCGCGCCGGCTCAGGCGTCCTCCCCGTGGCTAGGCTCTACCGCCCGCTCAAGCGCACCGCCTCCACCCCGGTCTACACGATCGGGGCCGCCTCGCGCCTGACGGGCATTCCGATCTGGACCTTGCGCTGGATCGAGCGCCACGGCCTGCTGCGGCCCTCGCGCACGCGCGGACGCCAGCGCCTCTACAACGACGCCGACCTCTCCCGCCTGCGCGACGTCCGCGGCTGGATGGAGCAGAAGGTCAACCTCGCCGGCATCCGCGTCATCCTCCGCCTCCAAGCGTAACGCCGCCCATGGCCGCGTCAACCCCAAGCCCCGTCGGAGATCGATGCGCGTCCGCTTGTCAAGCGGCCTTCATCCATACCCGGGATGAGCGCTTCCGCGGGAGTATTCACGTTTCGTCCCCGGGGATGCAGTGTGAATAAGCGGAGCCCGCTCAAGGCGCGCCGCCCATGCACCGCCCATGCACCGGCAATCGTCGCGTCTACCCCGGAGGCGGGTCGATCCCGCCGTCCCCTCCGAACCTTCATCCGCCGGGCCCCCTGCCATTGGGCCCGCCGGGGGATGGGCCTTATTCGCCCCGCGTCTTGGGCCTTCGGACCCTATTGAGCGCGATCAACCCTTCCATATAATCGGCTTGTCGCCGAGAGCGTCAGGAGAGCGAACCGATGAGAGCGCCGAGCCGGATCAAATTCTTGAAGTCCGTCGTGGCCGTGATCGCGTGCGGTTCGCTGCTCGTCTCGGCCGCCGCCGGGCCCGTCGCGGCCCAGACCCTTCGCGCGGGGCGCCCCGTCTCGGCCGGGGCGCCCTCGCGCGCGGGCGTCGCGCCCGCGCCCATGAGCGTTGCGCTCCCCTCGAACGCGGTGCTCGGCTCCGCGGGCCTCGCGCCGGCGCTCTCTCCGCTCGGGGCGGCCGCGCCTTCGGCTCAGCCGCATGCCGCCGCCGTCGAGGGCGGAGTTCTTCCGGAGGCGCCGCGGCCCGCGGAGTCGTCCGCTTTGCCCGTTCGCTTGGTCTCCGATTCCGCCGCCGGCCCGCGCAAGTCCGGCCTGCGCGCGGCGTTCGAGAAGTACCTGCCGTTTCGCGTGCGCTCCGGTTCCGAGGCCTTCGACGGCTCCTTGATCCGCAAGGAGGGGCTCAAGGACGCGCCCGTCGCGGCGAAGGCGGAGCGCTCCCGCGCTCCCGGCCTTGCGAAGCCCGCGGCCCGCGTCGCCGCGATCGTCGAGGACAAGACGATCTCGACTCCCGAGGCGGCGCGCCGCGTGGGCGAGATCCGCCGTTCGCTCGGCACGCCCTTGTGGGCCAAGGTGGTGGCGCCCCTCTCCGTGGCGGCCGCCGTCGCCGCCGCGCTCCATTTCGGCGCGGCGCCGGTCCTGACGCTGGCGGCCGGCCTCGTGCTCTCGGTGCTCGCCCATGAGCTGGCGCACATCGGCGTCCTGCACTGGCTCGGCGACCATACCGCCGAGCACGCCGGCACGCACAGCTTCAACCCGCTGGACCACATCGACGCGGTCAAGACCGTGATCGTCCCGGCGCTGTCGCTGGCGCTCTCGAGCGCGCTGCTGCCCCTGCCGCTGCTGCTCGGCGCGGGCAAGCCCGTGGACGCGGACTTCAACAACCTGCGCTCCCCGTTCGGCGGGCCGCGCTCGGCGCGCAACGCCTTCTGGGTCGCCGCGGCCGGTCCCGCGATGAACGTCGCGCTCGCGGCGCTCGCCTTCGGCGCGGCCGCGGTCCTGCCCGCGGGCGGCGTGCTCGCGGTCGCGGCTCACGGCCTGGGGCTGATGAACCTGGCCCTGGCCGCGTTCAACATGCTGCCCCTGCCCCAGCTCGACGGCGGCAAGATCCTGGCGAGCGTCCTGCCGGAGCGGCTCTACGCGAAGTGGGTGTTCAATCCCAAGGTGGAGCGCGGCTATCAGGGCGTGTTCCGCCGGCTCTACGAGGGCCCCTCCAACGTCCTGACCTGGCTCGCCGACGCACTGGGCGTGCGCACGCAGAAGGGCGTCAATCGCCTGGCCAACACCGCAACTTTCGCGGCGTTGGCGGCGTTTTACGCGGCGGCGTACTTCCAGTTCTCCCTGGCCCTGCCCCTGCTCTTCCTGGCCCTGCCGTGCTCCTACGACTACTGGTGCATCCGCGAGAAGGTCCGCTCCGAGGCCGCCGTGCAGGACCTCATGGAGATCATGAGCCAGTGGGGCGCGGTGATCGTGCAGATCGCCGAGGACCTGGGCCTGGAGAGCGAGGTCTCCGCCTACGAGACCGAGCACGCGATGAAGAACGCGCTGGAGACCTTGGTCGACGAGATGATGGCCAAGGAGGAGTTCCGCGCCTTGAGCGACGAGCAGAAGCTCGACGCCCTGATGAAGGAGTACCCGGACAAGGCCGCCGGCTACCTGAAGGACAAGGCGATGCCCGAGGACTCGCTCGAGAAGATCAAGTCCGTCCTCGCCGACCCGCGCAACGCGCGGTTCTACGAGCGCCTGCGCAAGTGGTTCAAGGAGCACGAGATCTTCGCGCGCTGGGACAACCAGCACCAGCAGGGCAAGCTCAAGGACGCGATGAAGAACGCGGACAAGCCCAAGGAGCAGACCGCCGGCGCGCCCAAGGGCGCGGCCCTCTCCGCGCTCGCGGCCCTGGGCCTGGGCGCGGGGATGATGGGGCTGTTCCCGGACTGGGCGCCGCAGGCCGCCGGGCTCATGAGCGCGCTCGGGGTCCTCGGGGTGACGGACGTCCTGCACGGGGGCGCGGACGTCCCCGCGGACCCGATGCGCAAGGCGTGGGCCGATCCGGAAATGTCTCCCGCGGAAATGGCGGTCACGCTGCGCGAGGGCGCCGGCCAAGGCGATTTCGCGCGGGTTTTCGGGGAGATCTATTACGGCGACGTGTACGGCGCCGCGTCGCCGCGCTCCTATCTCGTGCGCTTCCATGACCGCGAGGACGCGGCGCTCGCGGCGCTTCGCATCGCCCGCGATCCGTCGGTCGAGAGGCTCGCCGTTTACCCCGAGCTCTACAGAGCGATGGCGCTGTCCGAGCCCGCGCCCGGCGCCGTGCCGGTGCCGCCCCGCGAGCCGTGGACTCGGAAGGTCTTGGGCAACGAGAGCTACCCGGAGCTCGTGCTGCGCGCGACGTTCGCCGACGCGGACGCCGCGGCCCGGGCGCACAACCTCCTGTCGGAGTCGTTCCCGGATGTGGTGGCCATGTATGACACAAATCAACCTTTGATTGAAGCGACCGCTCGTTCCGCCGATGAAGCCGCCGCGATCGCGCGCAAGCTCGTCGAGGACGGGGCGGCCGCGTCCGTGGCCGTCTCCGCTTCCGTCTACGACTCGCGGATAGCGACCTCCGGGCTCCCCGCGGCTGTCATCGCGCCGGCGCCGGCCGCGGCGCCGCCCGCGGCGCCGGCCCTGCCCGAGAAGGTCTCCAGCCACGGCAAGGCGGAGTACGGGGCGAACGCGGTCCTGGTGAAGTTCGCCGCGGGGACCTCGGAGGCGGATATCCGCGCGGCGCTGGCCCGCCACGGGCAGGACGTCCCGCATCGCCACGCGGACATGTACACCGTGCTCGGCGCGAGCGAACGGCTCGTGCGCGCCCTCATCGACGAGAAGAGCGTGGCGGCCGTCCAGGTGCACCCCAATCTCGCCGCGCTCATGGCCCAGGAGGCGCTTCCTTATCCCGGCGCCCCGAGCTACGATCACGCGCGCGCGATCATCGTCGAGTTCCGGCCCGGCGCGACCGAGGCCTCCATCAAGGAGTACGCCGGAGACCGCCGCCTGAAGCTGATCCACGCGAATTTCCGCGGCTCGGAGCGCTCCGCGCTGTTCGAGGTTCCCAAGGACGCGGACGTCCGCGCCACTTTGCAGGCGCTCGTCGACGAGACCGCGGACGCCCAGTCCGCGGCCGAGTCCGCGAGCCCCTTTCAGGAGCAGCCCGGCGACGCGCCGCTGAAGCCCGCCGTCCAGGCCGCGGCCGCCCAGGCGGCCGTCCCCGAGGCCGCGGCGCCCCGCCGCGACCCGGCGCAGGCCTGGCTCGAATACCTGCAGAACGCCACGCTCAGCGACGGCAAGAGCAAGCTGACCGACAAGCAGATCATGCTGCTCTCGGTGATGCTCCGGCCGCTCGCGCGCCGGCCCGACGAGCCGCGCCCGCCCATCGTCTCGCGCAACGAGGAGGTCAAGCGGATGCTGCCGATCGTGACCTCGCCGCGCGGCATGCGCAACTCCGTCATTCTCATCGGCGAGGCCGGCGTGGGCAAGACCGCCGTGGCCGAGGGCTTGGCCGAGATGATCGAGGACGCCGTGGCCGGCGCCGCGGCCGACGGCGAGGCGTTCCTCCAGTTCGAGCGCCTCAAGGGCCGCTGGCTCGTCGAGCTCGACATCAACAAGGTCCTGACCCAGGAGGACCCGGTCGGCGTCCTCTCCGCGATCCTCGACCTGCTGCCCCGCCTCAACACGGGCGGACCCGCGCGCGGCAACGACGTCATCGTCCTGATGGACGAGATCCAGAAGTTCTTCCTCGACAACGCGGGCCAGAAGATCGCCAACACGCTCAAGGGCCCCCTGCGCGACGGCAAGCTCTCGGTGATCGCGACGACGACGCGCGCGGAGTTCAAGAGGTTCATCGAGTCCGACGACGCGTTCCGCCGCCGCTTCGAGAAGATCGACGTGGAGGAGCCCACCGTCCTGCAGACGATCGCGATCCTGCGCGCCATGAAGTCCTGGCTGCAGGAGCTGCATTCGGCCCTGCTGCCGGACGAGGCGCTCGTCTCGGCGGCCAAGCTCGCCGACCAGTTCGACAAGACGAACTTCAACCCGGACAAGGCGATCAAGGCCGTGCAGGACGCGGCCGAACTCTCCCGCCCGGAGAACCTGCGCGCCGCCGTCACGCTCGACCTGCGCGAGGCGTGGGGCGAGCTCGTCACGGCCGCCAACGAGGCGCGTCAGGCGCTCGCGGACAAGGGCATCGCCTCCGTCCTGGCGCTGCCCGTGGACCTCTACAACAAGATCGCCGGGCTCGTGCAGAAGGCGGAGTCCTTGTACGCCGAGCGCGAGGCCGTGGCCGAGGGCAAGGGTCGGGTCACGACGGAGGTCGTCAAGCGCGTGATCGCCGCCAAGACCGGCATCGCCTCCGGCCAGCTCAACCTAGGCGAGGACGACGCGGCGCGCTACACGAAGATGGAGGAGGAGATCGGCCGGCGCGTGGTCAACCAGGACCGGGCGCTGACCGCCATCGCCAACGCGGTGCGCCGCAACAAGGCCGGCCTCTCCAACCCCAACCGGCCCATGGGCAAGTTCCTGCTCACCGGCCCGACCGGCGTGGGCAAGACCTACCTCGCCAAGGAGCTCGCGCGCTTCCTCTTCAACGATCCCGAGGCCATGATCCGCATGGACATGTCCGAGTACATGGAGGAGCACACGGCCCAGCGCCTGACCGGCTCGCCGCCCGGCTACGTCGGCTACGGCGAGGGCGGCCAGCTCACCGAGGCGGTGCGCAAGAAGCCCTACTCGGTCCTTCTGTTCGATGAGATCGAGAAGGCCCACCCCAAGGTCTTCGACGTGCTTCTTCAGATCCTGGACGACGGCCGCCTGACCGACGGCCAGGGGCGCACCGTGGACTTCAAGAACACGGTCATCATCCTGACCTCGAACGCGGGCATGTCGGGCGTGGACGGCGAGAAGTACGCCAAGCTGCTGGCCAAGGTCAAGGACCACAACGAGGCCGCGGAGATCAACAAGCTTTGGGACGAGGAGATCGACCTGATGGTCGGCGCGGCCCTCAAGGAGCGCTTCCGGCCGGAATTCCTGAACCGCTTGGACGAGGACCCGCTGTCGAAGAACAAGTGGATCCGCGTCAACCGCCTGCGCCCGGAGGACATCGCCAAGATCGCGGGCATCCAGCTCAAGGAGTTCACGCAGCTCCTGGCCGACCGGCACGACACCGACATCCGCTTCGACTCGTCGGTCACGGACTTCCTCGCGGTCGAGGGCTACTCTCCTTTATACGGCGCGCGCCCGATGACGGCGGCCATCGAGAAGCACATCATCGACCCGCTCGCCCAGTGGATATTGAAGGAGGCCGAGGCGGGCCGGAGCGACGTGCGCGGCGCCTTGATCAAGGCGTCCTATGCGGGCGGCAAGATCGTCTTCGAGGCGGGCAAAAAACCGGAGAAGAACACGGCGCGCGCGACCGTGCAGGGGGCGTCGGAGGCCGTCGCGGCCGAGCTCTTCGCCTTGATCGAGCGCCTCGCCGGCGAGGGCGCCGGGGAGGAGCCCTCCGAAGGCCTGTTCGACCGGCTCATGCGCAAGGCGCGGCCGGGACGCGAGACCGCGGAGCCCGCCGCGGCGCGCGCGAAGGCGTTTTTCGCGCCCGGCGCCGGGCTCGCCGTCGGCTCCGCCGCGGCGCCGGGCGAGCACAATAATTCGAAGAAGAAGGACGCGGCCTTGCGCGGCGCCGCCTCGGCGGCGCTCAAGCGCGCCGCGGCCGCGGGCTGGGGGGCGGAGGAGCTCTCCGCGCTCGAGGTCCCGGCCGGAGGGCAGGGCGAGGGCTGGCTCAAGCAGATGATCAAGCTCGCCAAGGAGCAGGCGGCGAAGGCGGGCGCGGCGGCCCCGGTGGCCCTGAGCGCGAGAGTCGACCAGGACGCGATCCTCCTGGCCGTCAGCGGCGCCTACGCGATGTCGGAAGACGACCAGCGCTCCTTGACGATGCACTTCACGGGAACACCCCCGGATTCCTATCCGGCCGCCCAGAAGAAGGCCGACAGCCTGAACCTGAGCGCGCGGCTCCTGTGGGACCACAACCTGCTCGACCTGCACCGCCGCCTCGCGGCGATCCCGGGCGCGCGCATGGGCTTCAAGACCGGGCCCGAGGGCACCCAGATTTGGCTCGAGCTCCGGCGCGAGGCGCCGGCGCCCGCCGCGGCGCCCAAGGCCGCGGAGACCGCGGCCGCGCCCGTAGGCACGCCGCACCAGCTGCGGGAGACGGCAAAGGTCCGCGAGCTGCTGATGAGGGTCATCGACCAGTCGCGGCTCTCGGAGGGCGAGCGCGACGGCCACGCGATCCGCATCGCCGCGGCCGAGGGCTACGCCCTGCTCGCGGGCCCGGCGGAGGCCGCCGCCGCCCGCGAGTGGCTCAAGGCGAGGAAGTGGGGGGAGGCCGTGGTCGATGAGCGCGGAGAGAGCGGCTACGCCGCGCCCGCGCCCAAGGTCCAAGTCGGCGAGGATTGGCCACTGGCGATGACCGCGGCGCTGATCCTCGAGCGCCTCGGCGGCCCCGAGGACGTGGAGCTGCTCGAGAACACGTCGCGCCGCGTGCTCGGGACCTCGCATTTCGAGGTGCCGGTCCACAGCGCGCTGGCCTCCGCGCTCTCGACGCTGTACGCGCGCATGGGGCTTTCGGCGACCATGGCGGCGTCCCGCCGCGGCGCCCGGGGGGGCGGCCAGGCGATGGACATCGCCGAGGCCGTCAATCGCGCCCTGGGCTCGGTCGGCGTGCCGGCGCATCTGGGCGAGCTCAAGGCCGACTCCGCGGGCTACCTCGCGATGATGAAGCGCCTCGGTCGCCAAGAGGAGCTGCGGGAGATTTTCCGGGACAAGTGGGCCTGGAGAGACAACAACGAGTTCCCCTCCGTGCATCAGGCGGCGCTCATCTTCGCGGGCGAGACGGAGGCGGGCGCGGAGGCCTTGGGCCGCCTCAGGGACTTGATGCGCGCGCAGAACGGCTACTCGCTCACCGGGCACGAGATGTCGCGCGCGTGGGCCGCGATCGTCGCCCGCGAGGGCCTCACGCGCGGACTCGGCGGCGCCATAGCGCGCTACCTCGAGGCCCGCGGCATGGAGAGCTACGACCTCGCCGACGATTGGCCGGTTTTGTACGCCTACGTCGCGACGGCGGCGCTGGCGGGCGGCGCCGACGCGCTCGAGCCCCTCGAGAACATCCTGAGCCAGCCTCCGGCCGGCATCGCGAGCGTCAACGAGCAGTCCTACTTCAGCGCGCCCGACGCCTGGGCGCGCGTGCTGGTCCGCAGCGGCAAGTTCGAGGAGTACGCCCGTTCGCGGGGGCTCAACGCCGACGGCTCGCCCAAGCCCTCCCGGCTGCAGGAGATGCTGGCCGACCAGACGCGGCCGATGCGCGCCGCGGCGGCCCTGCGCGCGATCGCCTACGGACGCGATCCATCGAAGCCTTCGCGTCCGGCCGAGCCCAAGGGAGGCCTCCCGGACCTGCTGCCTCCCGCCGGGATTTAAAGCTCGGCGCGCAGGCGGCGCAGCTCGGCCAGGTAGCGGTGCGTGCGCACCGCGGCCGACCTGGGCGCGGCGGCCTCGGCGAGGACGGCGTCGATGGCCTCGGCCGCCTCGCCGGCGCGCCCCATCGCCTTGAGGATCCGCGCCTCGAGCGCGGCCGCCCTGAGCCAGTTGTCGCCGTAGCCCGCCTTGACCGCCGCGCGCGCCGAGGCGAGCGCGGCCGGATACTCCTTCTGCTCGAACAGGAGCCGGGCGTAGCCCTGGTGGAACGTGAACTCCTCGGGATAGGCGCCGATCAGGGAGTCGTAGAGCGCGCGCGCCTCGGCCAAGCGGCCGGCCTTCTGCAGGCAGTACGCGCGCTCCAGATTGGCGCCGCGCGCGAGCTTCAGGCGCGAGGCCTTGGCGTCGTCGCCATACGCGTCGGCCGCGGCGGACCAGGCGGTCAGGGCCGAGGCCTCCAAGCCCAGGGATTCGAGGAAGGCGGCCTCGTAGACGCGCATGTCGCCGGGCACGAGCCCGCGCTCGCTCAGGCGGGGATCGGCGCTCCAGCGCGCGACGCTGGCGCGGACGGCGCCGACCAAGGCCTCGGCGGCGGGCTTGTCGCGCTCGCCCAGATCGGCGGCCCAGCCCGCGAACTCGGCGTCGTTCCGGTGCTCCGCCGTCAGGGCCTTGAGGGCGGCGAGGACTCCGGGGGCGTCGTCGTTCTTCTCCGCGAGCTCCTTGCGCGCGAGCAGGGCCTCGCGCCGGGCCTCGGGCGCCTCGGCCGCGGCGGCGAGGGCCTCGCGGTATTCCGCGCGCTCCAGGCGCCAGCGCGCGACTCGCG
>JACQJQ010000134.1 GCA_016204945.1 Elusimicrobiota bacterium | reverse complement strand
TTTAGTATAGCATGGCCGCGCGCGGTGTCAAGAGGCAACGCCACCGCCGCCGTTGATGAGCGCGGCAAGCGGGGGCGGATATAAATCTACGGCAGTCCGCTTTCGAGCGTCCCGATCCGGCGCTCGTGATCCATCAGCATGCTGCCCTGAGAGCGGCACCAGCGATCGAGAGCTTCCATGGTGCGAACGACCCCGTCGAGAGTCGTCTGGAATCGGCCGAACTCGATGCGAAGCCCCTTCAACTCGGAGACATCCCGACGGACCTCGAACATATCTCCCTCGAGGCGAGCGACGGACTTGGCGACGCGCGTGAGCGTTCCATCCATCTGGACAATCTTCTCATCCATCCGCGCGACCTTCCCATCCAACTGCGCGACCTTCTCTCCGACGCCGGAAACCTCCAGCTTCAACTCGCGGAAATCGCTCATCGTCGGGCTTCCCTCGGGAATCGGTTGCATCTTCGTCATTGTAGCCTCCAGCGCGCATGAACTGCAAGGGTCGAAAGTCCTACCCATCATACGATCGAGGCCCCCAAAAAGTTTCATGCCCGAGGAAGAGACCCGGCGAGATGACCTCTCAGCGAGAGGGGCGATGAGCCGGGGCGGGAACGAAGGTCGGCGTCAACTCCTGGAGCTTTTCCACCAAGGTCTTCGAGCCGGCCGTGCGGCTGAGGATCTCCAGATCCATGATGCGGCTCTCGATGTCCGCGACGGCGGCCCCGCCCGAGCGCAGGATCATGATCGAAGGATGCTCCGAGTCGCCGCAGTCTCCGGCGTCCTCGACCAGTTCCTCATCGAGCTTCTCTCCCTGCTTCAAGCCCGTCATGCGTATCTCGATGTCCTTGCCGGGCTCGAGCCCGGACAGCAGGATGAGATTCTTGGCCATCTCCAGGATCTTCACCGGCGCGCCCATCTTGAGGATGAAGATCTCGCCCCCGAGGGCCATGGAAGCGGCCTGGAGGATCAACTGCGCCGCCTCCTCGACCGTCATGAAGTAGCGCGTGACGTCCTGATGCGTCACGGTGATGGGCCCGCCCCTGGCGATCTGCTCCTGGAATATCTCGAGCACCGAGCCCGAGCTTCCCAGCACGTTGCCGAAGCGGACCGCGACGAAGCGCGTGAGGCCCCCGCGGCCGGCGAAGCTCTTGACGATGAACTCGGCGACGCGCTTGGTCGCCCCCATGACGCACGAGGGCCGCACGGCCTTGTCGGTGGACACGAGCAGGAAGACCTCGGCCTCATGCTGGTGCGCGGCGCGGGCGACGTAATAGGTGCCCAGGATGTTGTTGCCCACCCCCTCCTGGACGTTCGACTCGAGCTGATGGACGTGCTTGTGCGCCGCCGCATGGAGCACGACCTCGGGCCGGTGCTCCCTGAAAACGCGGTCGATGAGCGCCTGATCGCGGATGTCGCCCAGAACCGGGATGATTTCGCTTCCCTCCGCGATCTCCCGAAGCGTCGACTCCGCATAGAACAGGGAGGTTGCGTGGTTTTCGATGAGCACCAGCTTCCGGGGATGGTACTGCAGGACCCGGCGGCTCAACTCCGAGCCGATGGTGCCCCCGGCGCCGGTGACGAGAACCGATTTCCCTTTGAGGACATTCTCGATGCGCGCCATATCGAGCTTGACCACCTCCCGATTCAGGAGGTCCGCCGGCCGCACCCGGCGCAGCGAGGATCCGGCATGACGCGCCGACAGCATCTCATCCAAGCTTGGAGCGATCTTAAGTTCGGGCTTCGCGGGAAGATCACGGAGCGCATCAATCACAAAACGAACAACTTCGCCGCGCCGGGACCCGATAGCGATGACGATCTCATCGACATGATGGCGCTCGAGCACACTGCCCAAAATATTGACCCCGCCGAATACCGGCAGGCCATGAATACGCTTGCCCCACATTCCCCGATCGTCATCGATGAAGCCAACAACCTTGTAGCATGGCTCCTTGGTCTTGAGCATCTGACGCAGAAGGCTTTCGCCTAGATCGCCGGCGCCGATCAAGAGGACGCGGCGATATTTCTCCGCGCCGACGCGCGGCATGTTCAGGCGACTCTTGACCAGCCGGATGCCGAAGCGGACCCAGCCGACACCCAAAAACGTGAGAATTGGATGCAGAAGAAGCACCGATCTGGGAAATTGGCCCTGGCGAACGAATAGGATGGCGACGAGAGTCACAACCCCGGCCACGACCACAGCTTTGGTG
>JACQJQ010000117.1 GCA_016204945.1 Elusimicrobiota bacterium | reverse complement strand
TTATGAAACGCGAAGAGCTAACCGCCCAGCTGCGTGCGCCGTACGATCCCAAGCGAGGCTGCGGCGTCGCCAAGACCCCTGAAAAGGGATACGAGAACATCTGGTTCGTCGTTCCCCCTCCGCCTCCCCGGACGCCTCCCGCCAAGCTCCCGCTGAGGGCCATGGCGAAGGCCGCCGAGATCCTCGCGCGGCAGACCGAGTTCTCGGCCATGGGCGGCGTCGATAAGCTGATCGCTTACTATTTCGTTCGGCGCGAGGCGGTGGAATCCTCGCGTATCGAGGGGACGTGGTCCACGATCGATCATGTCCTGACCCCAGGCGAGCTCCCGGACGGCGGCGCGTCCCCGGACGCGCGGCAGTCGGTGCGCGGATACGCCCACGCATTGGAGACTCACCTCGCGCGCGCGGCGAGCAAGAAGGAACGCGTCTTCACCCTCAAGACCATCTTGGACATCCATCGCGAGATCGTGGCAAAAGACCCGAACTTCCGAGGAGAGGCAGGGGTGTTGCGCGCCCCAAACCGGATCGGGAGCGTCGTCCAGATCGGCGGCTCCTTCCGCAAGGAGGAATCGACTTACAATCCCGCCCCTCCGAGGTTCGTAGCCGCGAGCCTTAAGTCCGCGCTCGATTGGATGTCCGACGAGGAACTCGCCCAGCGCGGCGACGCGGGAGTCAGCGGCTTCACGCTGCCGGTGCGGCTGGCGGTGGCCCACGCGCACTTCGAGGCGGTGCACCCGTTCTCCGACGGCAACGGCCGCGTGGGCCGCGCGCTATGGCCGCTGCAGATGGCGTGCGCCGGCCGCATGCCGCTCTACCTCTCCGGATTCGTCGAGGCCTACCGCGGCGACTACAGCCGCGCGCTCCAGTCCGCGCAGAAGCGGCTCTCCTACGGCGAGCTCATCGAGTTCGTCTGCGAGGCGATCCGCCGCAGCGACGCCGAGGCCTCGGCGTCGCGCGCGGCGATCGAGGGCCTGCCCGCCCGTTGGCGCGCGCGCGCGCGCTTCCGCGGGTCCTCGACGGCGCTGCGCGCGCTCGAATTGCTGCAGCGCATGCCGATCATGACGATTGCCGTGGTGGTGGACGAGCTGCGCGTCACGAAGCAGGCCGCGCGGGTGGCGCTCGAGCAGCTTGTAAAGCGCGGCGTGGTCCGGAATCGGGGGCGAGCCGGCCGGACTCAGCTGTTCGCGGCCGAGGAACTGATATCGCTGCTTTCCCGGCCGTTCGGATCGGATGCCGAGGCCGCGCTCGAGAAGGGCCGCGCGCTGCTCACCAGCCGGCGGCCTCTAGAATGAGCGGAAATTGCGTCAAAGTTCCTAAAATCTCCTGGTGAAGTTGAAAACCTCCGGCTTGGTCTACCAACTCAAGATCACGCTGCTCGGCAGCGAGCCACCCATTTGGCGGAGGATACTCGTAGCGCGCAATGTGACGCTCAAACGTCTGCACTTCATCATCCAGGCGGCTATGGGCTGGCAGAATTCGCACCTGCATCTCTTCGAGACCGAGGCCGGCCGCTATGGAGAACCGAACCCCGAGTGGGACGACGTCGAGGACCACGCGGCCTACCGGCTTTACCACGTCGCGCATGAGCCCGGGCATGCGTTCCGGTACATCTACGACATGGGCGACGGCTGGCAGCATGAAATCGAGGTGGAGGCGATCTCGGCCGACAGCCGCTATCACGGAATCCCGGTTTGCATCGATGGAGCGCGCGCCTGCCCGCCCGAGGATTGCGGCGGAATCGGCGGCTACGCCGAGTTGCTCGAAGCGCTCACCGATACGCACCATGAGCGGCACAATAGGATGAAGGAGTGGCTCGGGCATCCGTTTGACCCAGAGGCGTTCGACCCGGCTACCGCTAACGAGAAGCTGGCCGAGTCGGTTCCGGTGAAGATCAGGCGCGCCGCCGCGCTGGCGAAATCCAAGGACGGCCGCGGCCCGACCCTGCATTGACCGCGCCGCAGTCCGTGCTATACTCTCTGTGGCCACAAGGTTAGACGCTGAACCGGTGGAGATTTTCGGGAATCCTCGACGGAGAGCCGCGAAAGTTTTCCTACGCGACTCATAACCTTGAGGTCGCTGGTTCAAATCCAGCCTCGGCGAGCTTCTAAAACACGCGGGCGAGACGGTTCCAGTCGCCGCCAACGCCCACGCCAAGCAGTTCTTGCCCAAATACGGCGGCGAGGAGGTTCTGCGATAGGACCTCTGGTCCCGGGGATTCTGCCCGTTCGACCTATGCGCCAAAACCGCCTTCTCGCCTATAATAGCTTCGTCGGATGGTGCGAGGTGAAAACATGGAACGAAGATTTGGAGGCGTGATTGTCGGCATGCTGTTCTTGGCCGCCGGCGCCGGCGCCGAGACTTTAGGCATCGGCTTCGGCCCCGGGCAGAGCATGGACGTTTCAGACGCCCTGAGCGCGGCTCGCGCCGGCAAATCGCCCGACTCCCCTGTCATCCTAGCGGGCTACAAGATTGAGAACGATCCCGGCGCGGGCAAGCCCGCGCAGGCGGTCGAATGGGTGACCGTGGGCGGCGGCAAGTTCACGATGGGCACCGATAACGGCGCCGGCAACGACAAGCCGACTCACGAGGTCACGATCAAGACCTTCGAGCTGTCCAAGACGCACGTGACGGTCGAGCAGTACGCGGAGTGCGTGACCAAGCGCCAGTGCTCGAAGCCGGCTACGGGCGGCCGTTGCAATTGGGGCAAGGCCGACCGCCAGAAGCACCCGATCAACTGCGTGAGCTGGAACCACGCCACTGAGTTCGCCCGGTTCCAGGGAGCGCGCTTGCCCAGCGAGGCTGAGTGGGAATATGCGGCCACCAGCGGCGGCAAGAATCAGAAATATCCTTGGGGCAACGAAGAGGCGAACTGCGACAGAGCCGTTATGCATGGCAACGGCGGCTATGGCTGCGGCAGCGACGGCACGATGCCGGTGTGCTCCAAGCCCGCGGGCAACGCCAAGGTCAGCGGCGGTGAACTCTGCGATATGGTGGGCAATGTCTGGCAGTGGGTGCAAGACAAGTACCACAGCTCCTACACCAACGCTCCCGCCGACGGCAGCGCCTATGAAGCGGCTTTCTTCTACCGGGTTTTGCGCGGCGGCTCCTATTATTTCGATGACGGCAGGTACCTGCGGGCTGATTACCGCGGCCACGGCCTCCCGGGCTACACCTACTACGGTCTCGGGTTCCGTCTTGCGAGATCCAGCCGTTGACCCTCGGACGTTATTCGTGAATTCCTGGGCCTAGATTCTTGCGCGGAGCGCCCGCCGGGAGAAAAATAAATAGCCCGGTCGTAATGTTGCGGGAACGAGGTCATGAGGAAGCGGACCCTTGCGCTCGCGCTGCTGGCCGTCGCGGCCGGCTGCTCCACCTGGCGCTGGAAGTCGCGGCCCCTGGAGGGCGGGGCCCTGGAACGGACCTTGCGGGACTCGAGCGCGGCCGATGGACTGCACCCCCCTCCGGTCGAGGAAAGCTCCGACGGCGCGGCCCGCCTCGGCCCGCCGCGAGCGCCGCGCGCCGGCCTTGACCTGCCGGCCTCGACCCCGGAACGGCTGAGGAGCGCGGTCTACTACAGCGACCTCGGCCCCGACGAGATCGACGTGTCGTCTTATCCCGCGCAGCAGCGCTACAACTACGAAGCCTACGCGCGCGTCTGCTCCGGGTGCCACGGCCTGGCGCGCTCGGTCAACGCGCCCATGGCCTCGCGCGCCTGGTGGGAGTTCTACGTGATGAGCATGCGCCTGCGCGGCCGTCTCTCGGGCCGGCCGCTGACGGCCGGGGAGATCAAGTCCGTGCTCGACTTCCTCGAATACGACGGCCGCGAGCGCAAGGTGAAGCGGGCCCGGGAGTTCGAGGCGCGGAGCGCGGAGCTGCGCCGCCGCTTCGACGCCGCGATCGCCGAAAAGCTGCGCCGCTACCAGCGCGAGCGGCCGCTCCTGCCCAAGGAGTAAGCCGCAAATAGCCGTCTTTAGCACACGCTAGAGGTCTGTACGCTGATAAGAGAGGCGTTATCGGGTATAGAACTTACTGTGACATTGACAAAACGGCATTATCGGGTATAATAATGTTCAGAGTATACCCGTTGTAGCACAATTATTCGTAAATATACACCCTATCGGGTATAGAATACAAAAATGGAAAAGAATCCCGTAGCCGACCTCGTTGGAAAAAAGCGCCGAAGCCTTAGACTAACCCAGGCCGAACTTGCGATCAAAGCCGGAGTAGGCCTGCGTTTCATCCGCGATCTCGAACAAGGCAAGCCATCCCTGCGAACCGACACCGTGAACAAGGTGCTCTTTCTTTTCGGCAAGCGTCTGGGCGCGGTGGATTTACCCAATGAAGATCATCTCGCGGGATATGAGTAAGAATCGCGCAGCGGTCTTCCATGGCCGGCAACAGGCCGGAGTGCTGACCAAGAAAGCGGACGGCTATGAGTTTGCCTATGACGGCAGCTACTTGTCGAGCGCGGCGGCACTGCCCATCAGCTTGTCCATGCCCCTGCGTGAAGAGAAGTATGAGTCGAAGGAACTCTTCCCCTTTTTCGACGGACTTCTGCCCGAAGGGTGGCTCCTGGATTTGGATTGCGCCGCCGCGAAAATCGACAAGAGCGACAAGTTCCGCCTGCTTCTCCACACAGGACGGGACCCGGTGGGCGCCGTAAGCGTCAGGCCGATGGAGGAATCGGATGGCGAATAGGTGCCTCTGCTGTCATAAGCCGGTCGAGACAAACGAGCGGCACCACCCGCGCTGCCTCAATCGCCTGTTCGGCACCGCGCGCCGGCCGGAGATCCCATTCGGCGTGGCGGACCTGCCCGGCATCGTCACCAAGGCCGAAGGCCGCATGTCGATCTCCGGCGTTCAAGCGAAAGTCTCCATCCGACTCGACAAGGCGAGCGGGAATATCGAGCCCGTCGTCGCGGGCGGAACCCACATCCTCAAGCCCGAAAGCGACCGCTTCCCGGAGATTCCGATGAACGAAAACCTCTGCATGAACATGGCCGAGGAATTGGGCATGCGCGTCCCGCCGCACGGCCTTTTCGCAATGTCAGACGGAAAACTCTGCTACATCATCAAGCGTTTCGACCGCGCCGACGACGGAAGAAAAATCCCGAACGAAACGATGTTCCAAATCGCAGGTTCGACCGACAAATACATAGGCTCGCTTGAGCAAGTCGGCAAGACAATTCGCGCGCACGCGACCAACGTCGGCTTGGACATGATCGACTTCTTCGAGCGCGCCCTTCTGTGCTTTCTCACGGGCAACGGCGATATGCATCTGAAGAACTGGGCGCTTCTCGGGCAGGGGAAAGACATCGCGCTTGCTCCCTGCTACGATCTCGTCAGTTCCAGACTCTATATCGAGAAAGAAGGAGACTCGGCGCTGACGATCAACGCCAAGAAGAACAAGCTCAGACGATCCGACTTCGAAGCGCTGGCCAAAAACCTTCGAATCGACGCGAAGGCCGCCGCCAACATCTTCGACAGACTGGAACGGGCTCAGGATACCTTGCGCGGACTGATCGCCCAGTCGGAACTGCGCGCCGACTTGCGCCAAGAGCTCATGAGCATTCTCGGGGCGCGCTACAACCGGCTTTACGGGAAGGTCGAACGGTAGATCACCGGTCGCGATGCCGCGAAGGCAAGGAGCTAGCCCCTACTTGCGGCGGCCGATGGCCGTGTAGGCGGTTTCCTTGGGGCCGGTGTAGATCTGCCGCGGACGGCAGATCTTGAAGCTCGGAGACTCGTTCATCTCCTTCCACTGGGCGATCCAGCCGGGCAGGCGGCCGATGGCGAACATGACCGTGAACATGTTCGTCGGGATGCCGATGGCGCGGTAGATGATGCCGCTGTAGAAGTCCACGTTCGGGTAGAGCTTGCGCGAGATGAAGTACTCGTCGCGCAGCGCGGCCTCCTCGATCTGCTTGGCGATGTCGAGGAGCGGATCGTTGATGCCGAGCTTATTGAGCACGGAGTCGCAGGCCTTCTTGATGATCTTCGCGCGCGGGTCGAAGTTCTTGTAGACGCGGTGCCCGAAGCCCATGAGGCGCACGCCGCTGCCCTTGGCCTTGACCTGGTCGAGGTACTTCTTCGGGCTGATCCCGCTCTCGCGGATCGTCTGGAGCATCTCGATGACCTCCTGGTTGGCGCCGCCGTGAAGCGGGCCCCAGAGGGCGGAGATGCCGGCGGAGACGGAGGCGAAGAGGCTGGCGCGGCTGGAGCCGACCATGCGCACCGTGGAGGCGCTGCAGTTCTGCTCGTGGTCGGCGTGGAGGATGAGCAGGAGGTCCAGGGCCTTGGCCACGTCGGGATCCACGTTGTACTCCTCGGCCGGGACGGCGAACATCATTTTGAGGAAGTTCGCCGCGTAGTCGAGCTTGTTCTCCGGGTAGATGAAGGGGTGCCCGATGGACTTCTTGTGCGAGTAGGTGGCGATGGTGGGAAGCTTGCCCAGCAGGCGGTAGATGGACAGGTCCAGGTCCTGGTCGCCGGCTTGGCGGCCCGGGGCGTTCTGGTAGAAGGTCGAGAGCGTGCTGACGGCCGAGGCCAAGGTCGCCATCGGATGCGCGTCGCGGGGGAAGCCCTCGTAGAAGTGCTTCATGTCCTCGTGGAGCATCGTATGGCGGGTGATGTTCGTGGTGAAGGCCGCGAGCTCGCGCTTGTTGGGCAGGCGGCCGTAGATGAGGAGGTAGCTGGTCTCCACGAAGGTCGAGTGCTCGGCGAGCTGCTCGATGGGGATGCCGCGGTAGCGCAGGACGCCCTTTTCGCCGTCGAGGAAGGTGATCGAGCTCAGGCAGGAGCCGGTGTTCATGTAGCCGTTGTCGAGCGTGATGTGTCCCGTCTTGGCGCGGAGCTCGGAGATGTCGACGGCCCGCTCCCCCTCGGTGCCCTCGATGATCGGCAGCACGATCTCTTTTCCGTCCAGCTTCAAAATCGCCGTCTTGGCCATCGTCTCGCTCCTCCGCGCCCTACTTCTTCTCGGTCAAATCCATCCCGCACTTCGGGCACTTGCCCGGCTTCTCGGAGACGGCGCAGCCCATCGGGCAGGCCCACGACTTGAGCTTCTCCTTCTTGGCCGCGCGCTTGGCCGCCTTTCCGCGGGGCGCCTTGGGCTTCGCGGCCTCCTTCTTGGCGCGGCCCTTCTCGCACTCGGCGCAGCCGGCCGCGGGGTGCTTCTCGTGGCTTTCGCCCGCCCCGCAGTGTCCGCAGTGGGCGTAGAGGCGGGAAGAGATCAGCGCCAGAGAGGCGGCGAGTCCGAGCGCGGCGAATATTTTTTTCATGGCGGCTTCCTCCGTCAATTATTCCGGCGTCTTTCTATGGTACCAATTCGGCCGCCCCGGGCGCTTGAGTTCCCAGACCGCGCGGCGCCGCCGCGCCCCCGCGCTCTCCACGCGCGCCCGCGTCGAGCGCGCGAGGCCCTCCATGCCGGCGTTGCCGGCCTCGTACTCGGCGCTCAGGCGCTCCAGGCCGCAGCGGCGCGCGTAGCGGAGCAGGAGCCGGGTCAGGAAGGAGCCGACGCCGCGGTTGTGGAAGGCGTCGTGCACGGCCAGGGCCGCGCTCGCCTCGGGGCTGTGGCGCGGGCGCTGCCAGCGCGCGACGGCGAGCAGGCGCGAGGCGCGGCCCCGGCGCTCGAAGGCGCCCAGCGCCATGCGCTTGTCGTAGTCGAGCGCGACGAAGTCCTGGATCTGCGCGCGCGTCAGGCAGCGGATGGCCCGCCCGTAGCGGGCCAGCACGGTCTTCTCCGAGTGCGAGTAGAAGAGGTCGCGGATGCCGCGCTCGTCGGAGGCCTTGAGCGGCCGGATCTCCAGCTCGATTCCGCCCGGCAGGCGCAGGCGGCTCTCGCACTCGGCCGGGTAGGGACGCCCCCGCCGCGGCCAGGGCTTCTGGTCGGGGTAGACGAAGCCGAGCTCTCTCGCGCGCTCCAGGAGCGACTCGCGGAAGCGGGGGTGGGCGACCGAGATCAGGGCCAGGGCGCGCTCGCGGACCGTGCGCCCCTTGAGGCTCGCGATCCCCCACTCGGTCACCACGAAGTCCACGTCCGCCCGGGTCGTGACCACGCCGGAGCCCGGGAGCAAAGTCGCGGCGATGCGCGAGACCGCCCCGTCCTTGGCGGTCGAGGGCAGGGCGATGATCGAGCGCCCCCCCTCCGAGCGCGCCGCGCCGCGGATGAAGTCCACCTGACCGCCGAAGCCGCTGTAGAAGCGCGGGCCGATGGAGTCGGCGCAGACCTGTCCCGTCAGGTCCACCTGCAGCGCCGAGTTCACGGCCGCCATGCGCGCGTTGCGCGCGATGACGAAGGGATCGTTGACGTAATCCGAGGGATGAAACTCGAAGCGGGGGTCGCCATCGACGGCCGCGTAGAGGCGGGAGCTTCCCATGCAGAAGGACGAGATCACCTTCCCGCGGTGGAGCGTCTTGCGCCGGCCGTTGACCGCGCCCGACTCGAGCAGGGGCAGGAGGCCGTCCGAGAACATCTCCGTGTGCACGCCGAGGTCGTTCTTGCCCTTCAGGGCCGCCAACACCGCGTCCGGGATCGCCCCGATGCCCATCTGCAAGGTCGCGCCGTCCTCGATGAGCGCGGCGCAGTTGCGCCCGATGGCCGCGCCCTCGGCGCAGCGCGCGGGGCTTTTGAGCTCGAGGAGGGGCGCGCCGCCCTCGACCAGGAGGTCCAGGTCCCCGGCGCGGACCCAGCTCCGGCCGCCGGTCCGGGGCATGCGGGCGTTGACCTGCGCGATGACCAGGCGCGCGCTCTCGATCGCCGCCCGGACCACGTCGACGGAGATGCCCAGCGAGAAGCGCCCCCGCGCGTCCGGCGGCGAGACCTGCACCAAGGCGACGTCCACGGGCAGGCGGCCCGAGCGCAGCAGCGCCGGGATCTCATGGAGGAAGCAGGGCGTGTAGTCCGCCGCCCCCGCGCGCACGGCCGCGCGCACGTTGGGGCCGATGAAGAAGGCGTTGTGGCGGAAGCTCTCCTGGAGGGCGGGGTCGGCGTAGGGCGCGGCCCCGGCCGTGAGCAGGTGGAGGATCTCGACGTCGCGCAGCTCCGGGGCGCGGGCGGCCAGGCCCGCACCAGCAGCTCCGGCTCGGCGCAGCCCGAGCCCACGAACACGTGCTGGCCCGAGCGCACCCGGGACAGGGCCACGGCGGCCGAGACGAAGCGAGGTTTGGCCGTCACGTTTCATGCGACCGCAACGAACCTGCCAAGCAGGGCGAGGCGCCCCGCCGGAAAAGGCGGGCGGAGATGATCCGCCCGCCCCGCGACGGACCTCAGTCGACTTTGATGCTCACGCCGCGGCTCTTGACCTCGGCGGGTTTGCGCATGGTCAGCGTCAGCACGCCGTCCTTGCAGGACGCCTTGACGTCCTCGGTGTGCAGGCCCTCGGGAAGGATGAAGCTCCTCTGGAACGACCCGTAGGACGACTCGCGCCGCAGCCAGGTCTTGCCTTTCTCCTCCTTCTCGCTCCTCTTTTCGCCCGTGATGGTCATGACGTCGTTCTTGACCTCCACCTTCACGTCCTCCTTCCTCACGCCCGGAAGAGAGAGGTCGAGGACGTACTCCTTGTCCGTCTCCCGGATGTCCGCGCGGGGCATCCACGCCTTCGGCAGCGCGGGCAGGCTCGTCCGCATGGGCGCGAAGACGTCCTCCAGCAGGCCGCCGAAGGGCAGCAGCCCGAACTCCCGAAGCGGGTCCATCCTCCGGAATGGATTCCACGCCTCGAGCCCGCTCTCCAGCTCCTTGTCCGCCAACGCCAGGTTTTTCTCAGCCATGTGTCTATTCCCTCCTCAAAGACGTTCCGCCGTCCGCTCGCGCGCTCAGTACAGGCGCGCGCCCGCGCGCGAGGCCAGCCTGCGGATCAGGCGCGGGCGCAGCCTTCCCGAGGGCACGGCCAAAACGGGAACGCTCGCGTGGCGCAGCAGGCGCTCTGCCGTGGAGCCGAGCACGACGTCCGAGGCGAAAAGGCGGCGGTGCGCGGACAGCGCCACGAGGCCGCAGCGCCCGGAGTTCGCCTCCGCGACGATGCACGCGCGCGCGTCGCCCCGGCGCCGGCGCAAGGTCCAGCCGGGGCCGGAGCCCAGGATCGAGGCCAGGCGCTTTCTTAAGGAAGCCGCGTCCTTGCGCGCGGCGCCCGGCTCGTCGACGCAGAGCACGTCGAGCGCCGCGCCCAGGCCGAGCGCCAGGTCCCGCGCCCAGCGCAAGGCGCGCGTCGCGTAAGGACGGCCGTTCCACGGCGCCAGCACGCGCGCGACGCCCGCGACGCTCCTCTTCTCCGGCACGATGAGCACGGGGATGCGCGCCGCGCGCACGAGCGCCTCCGAGACCGAGCCCATGAGGAAGCGGTCGAACCCGGCGTAGCCGTGCGTGCCCATCACCAGCATGTCCGCGCGCTCGTGGCGCGCGAGCTCCGCGAGCGCGGCAGGCGGCCAGCCGCGCATCGTCCTGAGCTTGAGGCGCCCGGCCGGGAAGCCCTCAGCGGCCTTGCGCAGCTTCGCCTCCACCTCGCGCTCGGTCTCCTGCTCCGCGGGCGGCATGTTCATGGGCACGCCCTCGGGCACGACCCAGGACGCCGGCAGCGGCGGCTGGCGGACGTGCACGATCTCGAGAGCGGCGCCCCAGCGCCGAGCGAGCGCCTTGGCGGCGTCAAGCGCGGCGAGCGAGGGCGCGGACAGGTCCGCGGCGACGAGGATGCGGCTGGGAGGAAATCGCTTCATGCCCACACTTATGCAACGAAATGACGCGCGGGCGCGCGGAAAAAAAAGAAGGCGGGGCGAATCGTCGTTCGCCGCGCCTTGTCCGGCCTGGCGGAATCATCAGGGCGTCCCCCGTCCTTCCGCCGACCGAGGGCGTCGCAACGAAGAGGCCGACCGTTAGCGCAGGGAGAGCTTCCGGCTCAGCAGGGCGAGGGCTTCCTCGTCCGACACCTGGGAGAAATCCTCGTCGAAGTCGCCGATCGCCGCCTCAAGCCGCCGCGGCGGCCGGAGGCCGCGGGGCCTTGGCCGGCGACGCCAGCTTCGACTCCAGCCAGCCGCACACGGCCGCGACGACGGCCGACCGGTTGGTCTGGAACTCGTGGCCCTCCTCCCGGAATTGGAGAAGCCGCGCGCTGCCCCCCGCCAGGCGCCACAGCCGCGCCGTCTGCTCGGGGCGCGCCAGGTCGTCCTTCAGGCCCTGCACCAGGAGGAGCTGCGCCGGCGCGATCTTGGGAATGTAGATCTCGGGGTGCTCCTCGCGCGCCGCGGCCAGATAATCGCGCCAGACCTCCGCCAAGCCGCGCGTGCGCACGACCCGCGCGTTCCGGCGCAGATAATCCGCGTCGCCCCCGGAATCGCGCCGCGGCACGATCGGCGCCAACGCGGCGACCGCGGCCACGGGAACGCGCGCGGCGAGCTTCAGCGCCGCCCAGGCGCCCGCGCTGTAGCCCAGGAGCGCGACGCGCCCGCGGTCGACTTGGGGATAGCGCGACAGCAGCCTCAGGGCGGCGGCGGCGTCCTCAAGCATGCCGTGGACGCTGAAGCAGCCCGAGCTGCCCCAGCAGCCGCGAAACCGCGGCACGAACACGGTCATGCCCCGCCGGCACAGCTCCGCGGCGATGTCCTCGTTCTGCTGGAAGCCCGGAAATCCGTGGAGCATCAAAACGGCCGGCGTCGCGGCGGCGCCGGGCGCGTAGAGGAGCCCCCCCACCCGCCATTCGTGCGCCACGCGGAACTTGACGGCGCGGATCTTCATATCGCCCCCGCGTTCACGCCCGCCGCGCGGGAAGCCTGCGGAAATCGACGCGCCAAAACCCGTTCTCCTGGCGCTCGGCCCAATGCTCGAAGCCCTTTTCGCTCAGGATGCGGTAAAGAAGCTCCGGCTCATAGCCCAGGCGCAGGGACAAGGTCTGCCCGGAGGAGAGCCGGTCCGCGGCCTTGATGACGCTCTCGATGGGAGACGGCGCGCCGGCCGCCTCGCCGTTGAGCGTCACCTCCGGTTGGGCGCGCCACCAGTGCGGCCTGCGCGGCCGAAGCATGACGACTCCGTTTTCGTTCATAGGGCCCCCCGTCCGATGCGGACCGGACCGCCTTCGCGGCGCAACAAACGCGCCACGGCGCGCGCGCCTACTCCAGCTTCCCCAGCCGATAGCGCGCCAGCAGGGCCCGCGCCCGCGCGCCGTGGGGGCGCCCCGCGCCCTTGGTCGCGAAGGCCTCCGTGGCCTCCTTGCCGCACCAGTCGGTCAGGACCCGGCGCGGCGCGGGATGCAGCGGGACGTAGGCGCTGACGTCGTAGACGCCGCCCGAGACGGCCAGCCAGCAGTCGGCGGCGGAGGCGTGGCGCGCGAGCTCTCGCGCGGAGACCGCGCGCTCGCCGTCTCGCGCCGGCCGGGGCTCGGGGGCCAGGCGCGCGAGGACGACGATCGTCGCCGCGCTCGACAGGAACGCGACGAACGCCGAGTAGACCAGGCGCCTCATAGCCAGTCGAACTCCTCGGATCGGATGCGCGCGGCGCGAACGCCCGCGCGCCGCAGCGCCCCGCGCGCGGCGGCGATCAGCCCGGGCGGGCCGCAGATGAAGATGTCGCGGCCGGCGAAATCGGGGCAGCGGGAGGCGAAGAACGCCGCGTCGAGCGAGCCCTCGCGCCCGAAGTAGTGCGGCCACAGCCGCAAGCCCGCGACCCGCGCCGCGACGGACTCCAGCTCCGCCCGGAAATGCGCCCGCGTCTCGTCCTGGACGCAGTAGATCAGGTCGACGTCGACGGGCTCGCCCGCGGCCATGGCGCGGACGCGCGACAGAAACGGCGCCAGGCCCACGCCCCCGGCGATCCACAGCTCGCGCGCGCCGGGAGCGCCCGCGGGGAAAAATCCGCCGTAGGGGCCCTCGACGAGCGCCCGGCTCCCGACGGAGACCGTCTGCAGGGCGCGGGAGGCGTCGCCCATGTCCTTGATCGCGACCCGCAGGGCCGGCTCGCCCGGCGCGGAGGACACCGTGTAGGGATGCTCCTCGCCGCGCCCGGCGGAAAGCTCCGGGGCCAGCGCCGTCAGATAGATGAACTGCCCGGCGCGATGCGCGAGGAGCTCGCCCTCCGGCCGGAGCGTCAACTCCACGATCCCGCGCCCGACCGCCTCCACGCGCGCGACGACGTAGCCCTTGCGGCCCCAAAGCCGCGAGGCGAACGCGCGCCAGATGAAGGCGAGCAAGGCCGCCGACCCGTAGAGCGCCCACAGCGCTTGGCCCCGGCGTCCCGGGAGCAGCCCCCCCGAGGCGGCGGCGTGCGCGGTCCCCGCGACCACGGCCAGCCCGGAGAGCGCGTGCAGGGCTTTCCAGCGCCGGTACTCCGGCCGGCCGAAAAACCAGAAGCTGGGCGCCAAGAACGCCGCCATGGCGGCCAGGGCCAGCCAGCCGGCCCACGCGCCGCGCGCCGCGGCCTCCGGCAGCAGCACCGCGGCCGCGGCGCGAAGGGATGCGGGCGCGGCCGCGAAGGCGAGAAGCAGGGGGTGGGCCAGGAGCAGGAGAAACGCCGCCGCGCCGAGGACGTGGTGGATTTTCCACACGCGCGTCAGGCCGCCGAAGCGGACGTCGACGCCGGGAATCCGCGCGCTGGTCAGCGCGGCCAGGAGCAGGCAGGACAGGCCGAGCGCGCCCGCGGCGCGGCCCAGGAGCTCGAGCCCGGTGAAGGCGCCCCCGAAGGCGAGCCCGAAGGCCGTCGGCGCCAGGCACGCCGCCGCCAGGAGCGCGTCACCCGGGCTTCGTCGGGCAAGCAAGCGTTTTCTCCAGCTCCAGGACCGCCAGCGTCGTCTTGAGCACCGCGTCGGCATTGAGGGAGATGCTGTCGATTCCCTGCTCGACGAGGAAACGGGCGAAATCGGGGTAGTCGCTGGGCGCCTGGCCGCAGATGCCGATCTTGCGGCCCGCGGCCTTCGCCGCCCGGATGACGTCGGCGATCATGGTCTTGACGGCCGCGTCGCGCTCGTCGAAGATGGGGGCCACGATCTCCGAGTCGCGGTCGACGCCCAGGATCAGCTGGGTCAAGTCGTTGGAGCCGATCGAGAAGCCGTCGAAGATCTCCGCGAAGCGCGCGGCCAGGATCACGTTGCTGGGGATCTCGCACATCACGTACACCTCGAGGCCGTCGGCCCCGCGCTTGAGCCCGTGGCGCTCCATCTCGGCGAGCACCTTGCGCCCCTCCTCGACCGTGCGGCAGAAGGGGATCATCAGCTTGAGGTTCTTGAGCCCCATCTTCTCGCGCACCTTGCGCATCGCCAGGCACTCCAGCGCGAAGCCTTCCCGGTAGCGCGGGTGGCAGTAGCGCGAGGCGCCGCGGAAGCCGATCATGGGGTTTTCCTCGCGCGGCTCGAAGGCGGCGCCGCCGAGCAGGCCGGCGTACTCGTTGGTCTTGAAGTCGCTCAAGCGCAGGATCACGTCCTTGGGGTGGAAGGCGGCCGCGATCATGGCCGCGCCCTCGGCGAGCTTGTCGACGAAATAGCGCGGCTTGTCCTCATAGCCCGCGGTCAGGCGCGCGATCTCGGCGCGCGCCTTCGGATCCGCGACGCGCTCGGGATGGACCAAGGCCATCGGGTGGATCTTGACGAAATTCGTGATGATGAACTCCTCGCGCGCCAGGCCCACCCCGGAGTTCGGGATGCGCGAGAGCCCGAAGGCCTCGCGCGGATCGGCCGCGTTGAGCATGATCTGGGTCCTCGGCCGCGCCAGGCTCCCGAGGTCGACCCGCTCGACCTCGAAGGGCAAACGCCCGTCGTAGACGAAGCCCGTCTCGCCCTCGGCGCAGGAGACCGTGACCTCCCGGCCGTCCCGCACGGCGCTCGTCGCCGTCTCCGCGCCGATGACGGCCGGCAGGCCGAGCTCCCGGCTGACGATGGCCGCATGGCAGGTGCGCCCGCCGCGGTTGGTCACGATCGCCGCGGCCTTCTTCATGATCGGCTCCCAGTCCGGATCGGTCTTGTCGGCGACGAGGACCTCCCCCTCCCGGAACGCGCCGAGGCCCGAAGCCTCTAAGATGACGCGCGCCCGCCCGCAGCCGACCTTGCCGCCGACGCTGCGGCCCTCGGCCAGGACCGTGCCGCGCCGCTTGAGGCGGTGTATCTCCATGACGTCCCCGCGCCGGAGGGACTCCACCGTCTCGGGGCGGGCCTGGACGATGGCGAGCCGGCCGGACACGCCGTCCTTGGCCCACTCGATGTCCATGGGGCAAGGCTTGCCCGCCTTCGCGGAGTAGTGGTCCTCGATGGCGCACGCCCAGCGGGCCAAGGTCAGGATCTCCTCGTCCTCGAGGGCGAGGCGCGCCCGCTCGGGAAGCGGCACCGGAACGCTCTTGGTCCCCTTCGTCCCGCCGGCGTCGTAGACGATCCGGAGTTCCTTGCCGCCGGCCGTCTTGCGCAGGATGGGCGCGTAGCCCCGCCTCAGCGCGGGCTTGAAGACGACGTACTCGTCCGGGTTCACCGCGCCCGAGACGACGCTCTCGCCCAGGCCGTAGGCCGCGTTGATGAGGACCGCGTCGCGGAAGCCCGTCTCGGTGTCGATGGTGAACATGACCCCGGCGGCGGCGAGGTCCGAGCGCACCATCCGCTGGACGCCGACGGACAGCGCCATGCCGGTCTCGTCGATGCCCATGTCCGCGCGGTAGGAAATCGCCCGG